>JAPSLD010000001.1 GCA_031181105.1 Isoptericola sp.
CGGTCGGGTTGTGCGGCGTGTTGACGACGATCAGGCGCGTGCGCTCGGAGGCCGCGGCGCGCAGGGCGTCGGCGTCGAGCCGGAACCCCTCGGCGGTCAGCGGCACCGGTACGTGCGCGGCGCCGGCCATGGCGATGACGGCGGCGTGCGCGTCGTAGAACGGCTCGAGCGTGATGACCTCGTCACCCGGCCCGACGAGCGCGAGGATCGACGCGGCGAGCGCCTCGGTGGCGCCGGTGGTGACGAGCACCTCGGTGTCCGGGTCGACGTCGAGCCCGTAGTGGCGGCGCTGGTGGTCCGCGACGGCGCGGCGCAGCTCGGGGATGCCGTCGCCCGGCGCGTACTGGTTGCGGCCGGCGTCGATCGCGTCTTTGGCCGCCTGCTTGATGTACGCCGGGCCGTCGACGTCGGGGAACCCCTGGCCGAGGTTGATCGCCCCAGTGCGGACGGCGAGCGCCGTCATCTCGGCGAAGATCGTCTGCGCGACGTCGCCGGTGGGGGAGAGCAGGCCCGTCGCGCGCGCGACGTCGCGCCAGCGGCCGGCGACGGGGTGGTCGGGGTGCGCGTCCGTCATGAGCCCGACCCTAGCCGCCGCTGACGCCGGCGACCGAGGCCGGGCGGCCGGACCCTGGGAAGGGTATGGCCCTGGCCGCGAGGCCTCTGATACACATGACGGCGGTGCGCGGCCGGCCTCGCGCACCCGGCGCGCCGTCGGGGCTTATCCACAGGGCGATCCGCGACCCCCCCGGCGCCCGAATACGCTGTTGCCGCTCTTGCCGGTCCGGTGCAGCCGCGAGCGAAGGGGGACTCGTGCCGATCGACACGCTGGCGCCTTCCGACGGGGCGTCGATCCTCGAGGACGAGGTGCGTGAGCTCGTCCGGCGACGCGAGATCGACCCGGCGCGTGACCGTGCCGGCCTCGAGCGCCTCGTCGCCGAAGCCCTCACGGACTACACCGAGCGAGCCGCCCTCGGGGTGGTCCCCGCGCTGCCCGACCCGCCCGCCGCCGCGCGATCGGTGGTCGATGCGCTCGCCGGTCTGGGGCCGCTGCAGCGGTACCTCGACGATCCCGAGGTCGAGGAGATCTGGATCAACGGTCCGGCGCAGGTCTTCGTCGCGCGGGCCGGCGTGCCCGAGCTCACGACGACGATCCTCACCGCCGAGCAGGTGCGCGACCTCGTCGAGCGGATGCTCAAGTCCAGCGGGCGGCGCCTCGACCTGAGCAGCCCGTTCGTCGACGCCGTGCTGCCCGGCGGCGAACGGCTGCACGTCGTCATCCCGGACATCACGCGACGGCACTGGGCCGTCAACATCCGCAAGCACCTCGTCCGCGCCCGTCAGCTCGACGACCTCGTGCGGCTCGGCTCACTGACCCAGCACGCCGCCGCGTTCCTCGACGCAGCGGTGCGGGCCGGCCTCAACATCCTGGTGGCAGGCGCCGTCGCGGCCGGCAAGACGACGATGCTCAACGCGCTCGCGGGCTCGATCCCCTCTGGCCAGCGCGTCATCACGTGCGAGGAGGTCTTCGAGCTCAACCTCCCGGTGCGCGACGTCGTCGCGATGCAGTGCCGGCAGGCCAGCCTCGAAGGCACGGGCGAGATCCCGCTGCGCCGGCTCGTCAAGGAGTCGCTGCGCATGCGGCCGGACCGCATCGTCATCGGCGAGGTCCGCGAGGCGGAGAGCCTGGACATGCTCGTGGCGCTCAACGCAGGCATCCCGGGGATGTCCACGATCCACGCCAACTCCGCCCATGAGGCGATCACCAAGATGTGCACGTTGCCGCTGCTCGCCGGCGAGAACGTCACCGACCGTTTCGTCGTGCCGACGGTCGCGTCCGCCATCGACGTCGTCATGCACCTGGGTGTGCGGTCCGACGGCGTCCGGCAGGTCCGCGAGATCGTCGCGGTCACAGGCCGCGTGGAGGAGGGGCGGGTCGAGACCGCGGGGCTCTTCCACCGGCTGCCGGCCGAGCAGGGTGGCGACCTGGTACGCGGCGACGGCTTCCCGCCGGGCGCCGAGCGGTTCGCGCGGGCCGGCATCGACGTCCGAGCGCTGCTCACGGGGGCGCACTGATGGGCGTCGTCGCCGGGCTGCTCCTCGGCGCCGGGCTCTTCTGCGTCTGGTGGTCCTTCTGGGAGCCCGCGCAGCGGCCCGGGCGCAGCACGCGGCGCTCCGCTCTCGTGCAGGACCTGCTCGTGCAGGCGGGAGCGCCGTCCGTCACGCCGGGTGCGCTGTACGGCGTGAGCGCCGGCCTTGGCCTCCTCGTGCTCCTGACCGGGCTCGCGCTGACGCGCTCGCCGGCGATCGCGCTGTGCTTCGCGGTCATGGCGACGGTCGCGCCGGAGGCGCTCGTCCGCGCGCGTGCGCGCAAGCGCAGGCGCGACCTTCGCGAGGTCTGGCCCGAGGTCGTCGACCACCTGGCGTCCGGCGTGCGTGCCGGCCTGTCCCTCCCGGAGGCGGTCGCCCAGCTCGGCGAACGCGGGCCGGTCGAGCTGCGCGAGCCGTTCGCGCGGTTCGCGGCCGACTACCGGGCCACGGGCCGGTTCGGCGAGTGCCTCGACCTGCTCAAGGCGCGCCTCGCGGACCCCGTGGCCGACCGGATCGTCGAGGCGCTCCGGCTCACCCGCGAGGTGGGCGGTACGGACCTCGGCCGGCTCCTGCGCACCCTGTCGGCGTTCCTGCGGGAGGACGCCCGCACGCGTGGAGAGCTCGAGGCCCGCCAGAGCTGGACCGTCAACGGTGCCCGCCTCGCCGCGGCCGGGCCGTGGATCGTGCTCGCGTTCCTGGCGACGCGCCCGGAGACGGCTCAGGCCTACGACTCCGCGGCCGGGGTCGCCGTGCTCGGTGGCGGTGCCGGCGTCTCCGTGGTGGCCTACCGGCTCATGCGCAGGATCGGGCGCCTGCCGGAGGAAGGCCGGGTGCTGCGGTGAGCGAATGGGTGTCGGTGCCCGGCGCGCTGGTGGGCCTGCTCGGGAGCGTGGGTCTCCTGCTGGTGCTCGTCGGCCTGCGCGCACGGCGGATCACGCTCGACGAGCGGCTCGCGCCCGCGCTGCGGCCGCGCGACGCCACGTCCGGCCTGCTGCGCGAGCAGGTCGTGCACACGCCGTTCCCCGTGGTCGAGCGCCTCGTCGCGCCGTGGCTCGCCGACGCCGCGCGCTGGTTCGAGCGGCTGGGCTCGCCGCGCCCCGAGGTTCGCCGTCGGCTCGACAGGGCCGGATGGGCTCAGAGCGTCGACCAGTTCCGCGCCCGGCAGGTCGTCTGGACCGTGCTGGGCCTTGCCGGGGGACTCCTCGCCGCGGTGCTGCTCGCGGCCGTCCGGGGATCGTCGCCGATGCCACTCGTGGCCCTCGTGGTGCTGTCCGGAGGGCTCGGTTTCGCTCTGTGCGACCAGCAGCTGAGCGCCGCCGTGCGGCGCCGCGAGGAGAAGATGCTCGCCGAGTTTCCCACCGTGGCCGAGCTGCTGGCCCTGGCCGTCACCGCGGGCGAGGGGCCGGTCCCCGCGCTCGAGCGGGTCGCCACCACGGCGCGCGGCGAGCTGTCTGCGGAGCTCTCGCGCATGCTCGCCGACGTCCGCGCGGGCACCCCGATCGCGCCGGCCCTCTACGCGATGGCGGACCGGACCGGTCTGCCGCCGCTGACGCGCTTCGCCGAGGGCGTCGCCGTCGCGCTCGAGCGCGGCACCCCGCTCGCCGAGGTCCTGCGCGCGCAGGCCCAGGACGTCCGCGAGTCCGGCCGCCGCGCGCTCATGGAGGCCGGCGGCAGGAAGGAGGTCGCGATGCTCGTGCCCGTCGTGTTCCTCGTCCTACCCGTGACCGTCGTGTTCGCCGTCTTCCCGTCGTTCGCCACGCTGCGGATCGGGCTCTGACCCACCGCCACCTAGAAAGGATCCCTCCCATGCCGAACATCGACCCCCGCGACCTGCCCGCACCCGACGACCCGGAGCGCGGAGACGTACCCGGATGGGTGCTCGTCACTTTGATGACGGCCGGCCTCGTGGTGGCGCTCTGGGCCATCGCCGGGCCGCTGCTCGAGGGTGCATTCACCGACGCGATCTCGAGCGTCACGGGCCGCTGACCGTGCGGGACGAGGAGCGCGGCTCGGCTGTGGCCGAGTTCGTCCTCGTCGCTGCGCTCGTGCTCGCGCTGTTCCTCGGCGTCGTCCAGGTGGCGCTCGCGCTGCACGTCCGGTCTCTCGTCGTCGACGCCGCCGCCGAGGGTGCACGCATCGCCGCCCGGGCCGACCGCGACCTCGCGGACGGCGCGCAACGCACCCGCGCCCTGCTCACCGCCTCGCTGAGCGAGAGCTACGCGCGCGACGTCGCCGTCCGCACCACGACCCTCGACGGCCTGCCGGTCGTCGAGGTGACCGTGCGTGCGCCGCTGCCCGTCGTCGGGATCCTGGGACCGTCGGGCGGCCTGACCGCGCGGGGGCACGCGCTGGAGGAGGGCTGATGGATCGCGACGACGAGCGCGGCTCCGCGATGGTGGAGTTCATCGGTGCTGCCGTGCTCCTGCTCGTGCCGCTGGTGTATCTCGTCCTGACGCTCGCCCAGGTGCAGGCCGGCACCTTCGCCGTCGAGGGTGCGGCACGGGAGGCCGCACGTGCGGTCGTGACGGCGCAGTCGTCGGCCGAGGGTGCTGCCCGTGCGCAGGCGGCCGTGCGGATCGCGCTGGCGGACCAGGGCTTCGACGACGGTGACGCGCTGCGGCTCGAGTGCTCGCACGACCCCTGCCTCACGCCGGGCGGGACCGTCGCGACGCAGGTGCGGCTCGCGGTCCCGCTGCCGTTCGTACCTGAGGCCCTGCGCTCGTGGGTCCCGCTCGAGATCCCGGTCGAGGCGACGCACGTGGGCACCGTGGACCAGTACGGGCAGGTCCGGCCATGACGATGCGGCGGGAACGGCACGAGGAAGGCCGGATCATGCTGCTGACGGCCGGGTGCGTGGCGGTCGGGCTCATGCTCGTCGCGATGGTCGCGTCGTCGACCGCGGTGCACCTCGACCGCAAGCAGCTGTACGACGTGGCGGACCTGCTGGCGGCCGACGCCGCGGACGCGATGCCGCCCGAGCGGTTCTACGCCGGCGAGGCCCGTGCGCCCGACGCGTCGGGCGTGCTGACCCTGACCGACGCCGACGTCGAGCGCTCGGTCACCGAGTACCTCGCGGCCCATCCCGGTGCGCTGCGCGGTCTCGAGGCGGTGCGCGTGGTCGAGGCGTCGTCGCCCGACGGTCGCACCGCCCGCGTCGGGCTGGCGGCGACGTCGCGACCACCGCTGCTGCGGTGGTTCACCGACGCGTTCGGCGGCGGGTTCGCGATCCACGCGACGTCGTCGGCACGCGCCCAGTAGGTTCGAAGGATGACCGACGACAAGGCACCGGTGGACCTGGACCAGATGTTCGACCTCGCCCGCGCGGGAGCGGACCTGCTCCTGGAGTTCGTCGACGCCGGCGTCCCGGCCGACCACGCGGACGCCGACGGCAACACCCTGCTGATGCTCGCCGCCTACCACGGGCACGCGGACCTGGTTCGTGGGCTGGCCGAGCGCGGCGCGGACGTCGACCGGCTCAACGCCCGCGGTCAGTCCCCGCTGGCCGGCGCGGTGTTCAAGGGATACGACGACGTCGCGACCGCGCTGCTCGAGCGCGGCGCGGACCCCGACGTCGGAACGCCGAGCGCCCGCGCCACCGCGGAGATGTTCGAGCGCACGCTGCCCGAGCCTCCGTCGAACGACGGTCGCTGAGCCGCGGGTAGGCTTGAACCTCGTGGCCACCATCGACTTTCCCGCAGAGATCAAGGCGCTGCGCGCCACCCTCGACTCCATCGAGGCCGTGAGCGACCCCACCGCCCTGCAGGAGAAGATCGCCCGCCTCTCCGAGCAGGCGTCGGCCCCGGACCTGTGGGACGACCCGGACGCCGCGCAGAAGATCACGCAGGCCCTGTCCGTCACGCAGGGCGAGCTCGAGCGGGTCGAGAGGCTCCGCCAGCGCATCGACGACGTCGAAACACTCGTCGAGATGGGCCACGAGATGGACGACGCCGAGACCCTCGCCGAGGCCGAGGCGGACGTCGCCGCGATCCGCAAGGACCTCGACGTCCTCGAGGTGCGCACGCTCCTCAACGGCGAGTACGACGCCCGCGAGGCCGTCATCACGATCCGCGCCGGGGCCGGCGGCGTCGACGCCGCGGACTTCGCCGAGATGCTCATGCGCATGTACCTGCGCTGGGCCGAGCGCCACGGCTACCCGACGTCGGTGCTCGACACGTCGTACGCCGAGGAGGCCGGTCTCAAGTCCGCGACGTTCGAGGTCAAGGCGCCCTACGCGTTCGGGCACCTGTCCGTCGAGGCCGGCACGCACCGGCTCGTGCGGATCTCGCCGTTCGACAACCAGGGCCGCCGCCAGACGTCGTTCGCCGCGGTCGAGGTGGTCCCGCTCATCGAACAGACCGACCACATCGAGATCCCCGAGTCGGAGCTGAAGATCGACGTCTTCCGCTCCTCGGGTCCCGGCGGCCAGTCCGTCAACACGACCGACTCCGCGGTGCGCATGACGCACATCCCCACGGGGACCGTCGTGTCGATGCAGAACGAGAAGTCGCAGCTACAGAACCGCGCCGCGGCCCTGCGCGTCATGCAGTCTCGCCTGCTGCTGATCCGTCAGCAGGAGGAGGCCGCGAAGAAGAAGGAGCTCGCCGGCGACATCAAGGCGAGCTGGGGCGACCAGATGCGCTCCTACGTGCTGCAGCCGTACCAGATGGTCAAGGACCTGCGCACCGAGCACGAGTCCGGCAACACCCAGGCCGTGTTCGACGGCGCCATCGACGACTTCATCGAGGCCGGCATCCGCTGGCGCCGGTCGCAGACCGGCGACGCCGCCTGAGCGACGTAGCGACCCGCACGCCGAGGTAGCGCGATTCCGCGCGAGGTAGCGCGCTATTTCGGCGGTGGGCGCGCTACCTCGGCGGTGAGCGCGCTACCTCGCCGACGCGAGCGCTACCTCGGCGGTGGGCGCGCTACCTCGTCGAGCGGGGCGCTACCTCGGCGGTGGGTGCGCTACCTCGCCGAGGGGTGCGCTACGTCGGCGGTGGTGGTGCGGGCAACAGTCCGGTCCGCGACACACCGGCGTGTCCTGCGCGAGACCCTACGGGCGGGCGTGCGAGTCTCGATCGGCGAATGGCACCGCTCCGGCGTGGAGTGGTGCGGGGGAGGGGCACGCGTGATCCGGTTCGAGAACGTCGAGAAGGTCTACGCCCGCGGGGCGAGGCCGGCGCTCGACGGCGTCACGGTCGACGTCGCGCGCGGCGAGTTCGTCTTCCTCGTCGGGGCCTCGGGCTCCGGCAAGTCGACGTTCCTGCGCCTGGTGCTGCGCGAGGAGCGCCCCACGGCCGGGCGCGTCTACGTCGCCGGCCGCGACCTGTCCACCATCTCGAGCTGGAAGGTGCCGTCACTGCGCCGCAGTATCGGCGTCGTGTTCCAGGACTTCCGCCTGCTGCCCAACAAGACGGTCTACGAGAACGTCGCGTTCGCGCTCCAGGTCATCGGCCGCCCGCGGCACGTCATCAAGACCACCGTGCCCGAGGTGCTCGAGATGGTCGGCCTCGACGGCAAGGAGAAGCGGCGCCCGCACGAGCTGTCCGGCGGCGAGCAGCAGCGCGTCGCGATCGCGCGCGCGTTCGTCAACCGCCCGCAGATCCTGCTCGCCGACGAGCCCACGGGAAACCTCGACCCGACGACGTCGCTCGGCATCATGCGCCTGCTCGACCGCATCAACCGCACCGGCACCACCGTGGTCATGGCGACGCACGACGACGAGATCGTCAACGAGATGCGCAAGCGCGTGGTCGAGCTCAAGACCGGCACGGTCGTGCGCGACGAGGCGGTCGGCTCCTACGGCGAGCGCGAGTCCATCCTGCCCACGATCGGCGGCACGCCCGTGCTCGACGCCCCCGGGCGCAACCAGCCGGCCATCCGGGTCACCCCCGAGCCGGCCGACCTCGAGGCCGAGCGCGCCGCCGAGGAGGCCGCGGAGCGCGCCGCCGCCGAGCACGCCGGCCCGCTGGTCCCCGTGCCCGCCGAACCGCCGGTGCGCACCCGCCGCGCCGCGGCCGCGGCCCGGCGCTACCCGGCCGACGACGTCGTGCAGCAGGTGCTCGCCGAGAACAGCCGCGCCCGCGCCGGACGGGAGGGCTGACGTGCGCCTCCAGTTCGTCGTCACGGAGGTCCTGCAGGGCCTGCGCCGCAACGTGTCCATGGTCATCTCCGTCGTCCTGGTGACCTTCGTGTCGCTGACGTTCGTGGGTTCTGCCGCGCTGCTGCAGACGCAGGTCGACAAGCTCAAGGACGACTGGTACGACCTCGTCGAGGTGTCGGTCTTCCTGTGCCCCAACGGCTCGACGGCGCCGACGTGCGCCGCGGGGGAGGCGACCGAGGAGCAGATCGACGCGCTGCGCACGGTCATCGACACCGAGCTCGCGGACGTCGTCGCGCAGACCTACCTGGAGACCAAGGCCGACGCGTTCGCCGCGTTCAGCGAGCGCTACCCGGACGGCTACCAGGGCACCCAGCTCACCGAGGACGACATGCAGGCGTCGTTCCGGCTCAAGCTCGTCGACCCCGAGCAGTACCAGGTCGTCGCCGACGTGCTCACCGGGCGTGAGGGCGTCGAGGTCGTCGAGGACCAGCGGGCGATCTTCCAGCCGCTCTTCCTGGCGCTCAACCGGGCGTCGCTGCTCGCGGCCGGGCTCGCGGGCGTCATGCTGCTCGCCGCCGTCCTGCTGATCACGACGACGATCCGCCTGTCCGCGATGTCGCGCCGGCGCGAGACCGGCATCATGCGGCTCGTCGGCGCGTCCAACCTGTTCGTCCAGCTGCCGTTCCTGCTCGAGGGCGCGATCGCCGCCGTCGTCGGGGCGGTGCTCGCCGTCGGCGGGCTGTGGCTCGGCGTCAAGTACTTCGTCACCGACTGGCTGCAGCAATCGGTGAACTGGGTAGCCTACGTGACCGTGGGCGACGTGCTGCTCGTCGCCCCGCTGCTGATCGGCATCGCGGTCGCGCTCGCCGTGGTGTCGTCGGTCGTGACGCTCAACCGCTACACGAGGGTGTGAGGACGACGATGCAGACCTGGGGGGCTGGTCCCGCGCGTCCGGAGGGCCGCTGGCGCCGCGTGGTCGGTGCGGTGCTCGGCGCCGTGCTCGCCGCGGGCATGGTGGTGGGCGGCGTCGTGTCGGCGGGCGCCGACGACATCGACGACCAGCGCGCCGCCGCCGAGGCGGAGCGGCGCGCCAAGGAACGCGAGCGCGAGGAGCTCCAGCACGAGCTGGAGGACACCAACGCGCGTTTCAGCCAGGCGGTGCTCGACCTCAACGCGGTCGAGGCGCGGCTCCCGGTCGCGCAGGCCGAGCTCGCGTCCGCCCAGGCGATGCTCGAGGAGGCGCGGCGCAAGGCCGAGATCCTGGCCCAGCGCCTCGAGGACGCCCAGGCCGAGGAGGCCGCGGTCACCGAGCAGATCCAGGCGGACGCCGGCAAGGTCGACGCCGCGCGCGCGGACATCGTGCAGATGGCGCGCGAGGCCTACCGGGCCGGCAGCACCCCGAGCACGCTGGGCATCGTCACCGGCGCCCAGTCGACGCGGGAGTTCCTCGAGGAGTACGCGGTCTCGTCGTCGGCCGCGCGCAGCCAGGCGCGCACGCTCGCCGAGCTGCAGGACGCCGAGTCGCTCGCGCGCAACCAGCAGGCGCGGCTGAACGCGATCCGCGAGACGATCACCGACCTCAAGGCCGAGGCGGACGCCAACGTCGTCGCGGCCCAGGAGGCCGAGCGCGAGGCGTCCGACCGCAAGGCGGAGGTCGAGCGGCTCATCTCCGAGCAGCGCGAGCTCAAGGCCACGATCGAGGACCAGCGCGAGACCGCGCTCGCCGAGCTGGAGGAGAACCAGCAGGAGCGGCAGTCCCTCGAGTCCGAGATCAAGCAGATCATCGCCAAGCAGAAGGAGCGCGACGCCCGGCTCGCCGAGGAGCGGCGCAGGGCCGAGGAGGAGGCGCGCAAGCGCGCCGCCGCCGAGGCCGCCAAGAACAACAGCGGTGGTGGCGGCTCGGGCGGCGGGGGCAGTAGCTCCGGCGGTGGTGGCAGCAGCTCCGGGGGAGGCGGCTCCGGCGGTGGCGGCGGCTCCGGCGGTGGCGGCAGCACGTCGTCGGGGCCGTTCCTGGGCTGGCCGACCAACTACAAGGTGGTCACGAGCTCGTACGGCATGCGCTACCACCCCAAGCTCAACGTATGGCGCCTGCACGCCGGCACGGACATCCGCACCTACTGCGGCACCCCGATCTACGCGGCGCAGAGCGGGTACGTCGAGAAGGCTTACTACGCCAGCGGGCCCGGCAACAACGTGCTGATCAACCACGGCACGCACCGGGGCAGCAACGTGATGACGCGGTACCTGCACCTGTCTACCGACGTCGTGCGGGTGGGCCAGTACGTCGACAAGGGCCAGGTCATCGGCTACTCGGGTTCGACCGGCACGTCGACGGCCTGCCACCTGCACTTCGAGGTGTACGTCAACGGCAGCACCGTGGACCCGATGAGCGGCTGGCTCAACTGACCCCGGCCCGCGCGCCGGGTTTCTCCGGGCGCTGAAAAGGGCTCGTCACACCGGTGCGCTCCCGTATCCTGGGACGTCGACCACCCGGGAGGAGGAGACCATGGCCAAGGGCGCCAAGAAGCAGGCGGACCCGCGCACGATCGTGGCGAACAACAAGAAGGCCCGCCACGACTACGTGATCGAGGACGTCTTCGAGGCCGGGCTCGTCCTGTCGGGCACGGAGGTCAAGGCGCTGCGCATGGGCCGGGCCTCGCTGATCGACGGCTACGCGACCATCGACCGCGGTGAGGCGTGGCTCGAGAACGTGCACATCCCCGAGTACTTCCAGGGCACGTGGAACAACCACGCCCCGCGGCGCCGGCGCAAGCTGCTGCTGCACCGCGAGGAGATCCTGCGGCTCGACTCCAAGGTCAAGGAGAAGGGTCACACGCTGGTGCCCCTGAGCCTGTACTTCCTCGACGGCCGCGCCAAGGTCGAGATCGCGCTCGCGCGCGGCAAGAAGGAGTACGACAAGCGGCAGACGCTGCGCGAGAAGCAGGACATGCGCGAGGCGCAGCGCGCCATGCGCCAGCGCGAGCTGCTCAGCTGAGCGACGCGACGCGTCGCACCCGGGTGCCGGTGCGCACCGCGCGGGGAATCTCCGCGACCCGCTCGACCTCGTCGAGCACGCGGGCGACGTCGTCGGGCGAGGCGGGGGAGTCCACCTCGACGGCGTACTCGATGCCGGTCGAGGACCACGTGCCGGTGTCGTAGCCCCCGCGGGCGTGGACCCGCGCCCCGTCGACGACCACCCCGAGCGCCTCGGCCTCCCGGTAGACGTCGTTGAGCACGCACCCCGCGACCGCGAGATGCAGCAGGTGGGCACCCGTGAACGCGGCCTCCACGGTCACGCCCGCGCGCGTCCAGCGGTGGGGCAGCGTCGGCACGCTCGGCGACGGGGACCGCAGCGTCCCCGCACCTACCGTGACCTCGAAGCCCTCGGCCACGTCGCTCACAGGAATAGGATCGCACCGCGTCCCGTTGACGCACTAGGATGGGGAACACCGGCGCGCGAGCGTCGGTGCGACTCACACAGATTGACAACACCACAGGGGCTGATCGGTTTCGACGGTGGTCGTGCTTCCAGGGGAAGCGGGCCGAGGATGCAGGCTCATCTCGTTAACGCATTGCCTGCAAACCTATAGGTGCCGATAACAAGCGCACCGACTTCGCCCTCGCCGCCTGAGCGAGCTGCGTAGTCCGTCGGCCCGGGGATGCTCTCGCCTCGGTTAGCCGGCGTCAACTAGAGAGCCACTGCTCGTAGTCCTCGTCATCGGGGCTACGGGGACACCTAGATGACTGGGCCCGTCCGCACCTTGTCTGCGTGAGTGCGGGGGCCGAGAAAATCACAGCAGACTGCGCCCGGAGAAGCCCTGGAAAAGCGCCACCGGACCCGGGTTCGATTCCCGGCAGCTCCACCGACGGCCTCCTCACGAAATACCTGGTCGCGAGGTTACGAAACCCCGTGACCAGGGGGTTGAGGTGGTCAACGACCGTGCGAGGTCGTCGAGATCGGTGTCGGACACTCTCAGTTGGGGGTTTCGACACCGATCAGGCGCTTCTCGTCCCCTGTGTAGACACGACGGCCACCCCTTCACCAGCACGGTGAGGGGGTGGCCGTTTGTGTGTTCAGTTCGGGGAGCGTGCTACGCGGCGCGTTTGTCGGGCGGGTGCTCTGTGGGCACGGCCTCGACGATGATGGGCAGGAAGTTGTGGAGGTTCTCAGCGGCGAGCGGCCGGCGTCGGCCCTTGGTTCTGCTCGTGGGTGAGGCCTGACGGATGGCCCAGGCGACCAGTTTGCGCAGGTTTGCTGAGAAGACCATCAGGGCGACGATGAGGGCCTGGCGCGCGTAGCCGCGTACCCGGCGCCGGTCCGGGTCTTCGAGGGCTTCCTTGTTGCCGTTCTTGATGAAGTCGTTGTAGCTCTCGATGACGGCGCGGGCGTGCCCGTAGTGCCGATACCACTTCTCGGACCTGAACGGGTACTTCTGGATGTACTTGGCGACCTTGGCCGTCCCCCTCGGCATGGTCACGCTTGCCTGCGTGCAGATGGTGTCGGGCTGCGACACGGGTAGTCCGTCGCGGTCCAGCGGTCCGTTGACGGGGAAGAGCGGAAGCTGGCGACGGCCGTCGTTTTTCGGCAGCGGGCACAGGTCGCATGCCAAGGTGGGCTTGCGTCCACGTGCCGGGCAGGAGTACCGGTCCATGCCGTCGCTCCTGCCGACCTCCTTGGGGATGAGCCGGAACCTCTCGCGAAGGCCGAGCGCCTTCTGGTAAGTGGTCTCCGCCTCAGTTTTCGCGGCTTCCTTGGCTGCGCCCCGTTTCATGTTGCTGGCCTTGTCCATGGCCTTGCGGTGAGTTATGGACGCGTTTCGAAGGTGGAGCGGCATCGATGCTGAGTACCACGTGCCGTCGACGAGGATTGCCCCGTTCAGTTCGGCCTGGAGCCCCATCTGGTTGACCTTCAAGTCGGAGCAGAACTCCCAACCGAGGGCGAGTGCGGGTCTCTGGAGGACGTCTTCGTCGCTACTGGGTAGGTAGGCGCGGTCTCCGACGAGGATGCCGGTGGGGAACCCGCGCTCTGCGAGTGACCGTAGGCAGGTGATGGCGTTGGTGCCGGGTGCGCCGGGCTTGTCGAGCGCGTAGGCCGTGACGAGGTAGGGGAAGTCGTCGTCCTGCTCCCGGCGGGTACCGTCGCCCGTCATGACCACGAGGTGGGCCTCGTAGCCCCACGTCTGGCCGTCCCGGTAGAGGCCTGCCATCGCCTCGGGGCTTGTTCTTGCCTCGGGGTCGTCGGGGAAGATGGCGCGCTGGTCTGTGTGCTGGCCTCGGACGGGCATCATCGTCGCGTCGATGCAGACGTGGCCCTTGTATGCCTTCTTCGCCGAGGCGGGCATCAGGTCGTAGGACGCCTGGAGAATCTTGCCGATGAAGGTGTTCAGGCGCTTCATGCGTGCGGCGATGAAGTCGTCGCTGAGCTTGGCGAGAGCCTCGTCTACCTCTCTGCGGGTGCTCGTCGTGGCACCGGAGATTGTCGGGTAGGGATTGAGCGGTGCCGCGAGTCGAGCGCCGGCGCGTGCGGCCCGATGGAACCAGATGTCCTTGTCGGCGTCGTCGTCGGGGATGCCGAGCAGGTCCTTGCTGGCGACGTCGAGCGCCGCGAAACGCCTCCGCGACGTTGACCAAGGCGGGGCTTTGCTCGGTCATGATGAGGCAGGCCTGGACGACCAGGAACGCGGCATCGCTGATGAGGGCGGGGCGCCCGGCGGGTTCCTTGTCCTGTGCACGGTAGTTGGCTAGGTCTTGGAAGATGCCGGTCTGCTCGAAGGCGCGGTAGACGGACCAGACGAGGGAGTGCTTGAGGCTGCTCTTGTTGGTGGTGACCTTGCCGTTCTCCAGGCCCAGGAGGCTGGACAGGATGTAGCTGAGTTCCTCTTCAGGCGTTGCGGTCATCGCAGGACGCCGTTCGTGCGCAGGTCGTTGCGAGCGTCGTCGAGGTTGGTGACGCCGGGGACGAAGGGTAGGAACCGGAAGAGGGCCTTCATGTCCTGGACGCCAGCGATGCGTACGAGCTCGTCGATGGGTGTCCGGGCGGAGAGATGGGTCACCAGCCAGGTGGCCCGCATGCGCCGCAGTGTCGGACGGACCTTGGTCGCGGTTCGCTCGACGAACAGGTCGATGAGGTTCTTGTTGTCGCGTGCTTGCCCGCCCGGGCGAAACGCGTACTCGTGCGCCTCGTGCTTGCGCACGAGCATCTCCAGCGGTTGCGTCCACTCGGGAAGAACAGAGACAAGGCGAGGACACTCACCCGCGGTGATGCGGAGCACGCTGCTGTGGTTCGGCTCGACGAGGACGTCGCCGACCGTGAGCCAGGCGAGCTCGACGTTCTTCACCCCGGCGCCGAGTCCTGCCGAGAGTAGGACGGAAGCGTTGTGCCGTCGGTACGAACTGTCCTGGTTTGCGGCCCAGTTGACGAGTGTGGTCACTTCGCGACCCGTGTAGGGCCGGGACGGGTTCGACCGGGGCCATGAGGCCAGGCCGCCCTCTGGGACGTAGACGTCGTGTCTGCGGGCCAACTCGACCAGCGTCGTTCGATAGGTGCCCCTCGTGGCCGGCGCGACATCGTTGAGTTCCGTCTGAACGAAGAGGTTGATGAGCCGGTAGTCGAAGAGCTTGTGGACGTCCATCGGTAGTTGCGCGTCGTTGACTGCCCAGTCGACGAACCGACTAGTGATGTGCATGTACCGCAGGGTCGTTCGGGGCGTCGCGAGCGGTGCGGCCTCGCGCACGACGTCGGCGACGAACTCCCGCACCGACTCCCAGCGGTCGGCTGGAAGGCGTGCGGGGTGGAACGTGTCGGTCACGTCGCTGGCAGGCATGTGCATATTTCTATACGCGAAGAGGCCGGTGTGGCAAAACGCCGGGGTCGCGTCTCCAGGTACTGTGGCCCCGTGCCCAGACCGAGGCGCGAGCCGCCCCGAGCGTTCGCCGAGAACTGGCCCGAGCAGCCCGTCGGGGACTCGACTGCCGAGGCTGCTCGGCTCGTTGCCATGCGGCTGCGCCAGGCCATCGCAGGCCGGCCGTTGCGTCAGGTCGAGGCCATCACCGGGGTACATAACACGACCATTGGCGTCGTTCTGCGCGGTGATGCTTGGCCCGACATCTTCACGCTGGCAAAGCTCGAACTTGGCCTCGGCGTCGACCTGTGGCCTGTCCGGTCGGGGGTCGTCGTGAGACGACGCTCCGACGGCGGCGACTGAGGTGCGATTCGTTCCCGCGGTGCGGGGCTTGCGGTTGCTCATGCTCGGCGCTATGCGGAACCATTCCCGGTCCGTCGAGCGGGTTTGACGGCAGAGTTCTGCGTGGAACAGCAGACTCGTCGGGACGGCGCGCAGGGTTGTGCGTAGCGAACGTCACATCCGCGAGGGATCCTGGGTTGTATGGCGCAACGCTGGGAGCCCAGTTTCGTCCCGCGCCTGTTGGCGGACGACCCGCCGCAATTTGGGTGGGATCGCGCGCTCAACTTCGGGTCAGGACCGAGGCGGCCAAGAGGCGCTGACGATAGACGCGCCGAGCACCAACGAGCGGCTGCGAAGTTCCAGCACGAGTTCGTAATCGAGGCACGCAGTCAGCTGCGGCGGCTCCACAAGAGCCGGACCTGGCTCGCAGATCAAACAGGTCTGGACTACACGCGTATCGGCCGCATCTTCTCCGGGCAGGTGCCGATGCGCCTCACTGACCTGGCGCCGATCGCCGCAGCACTCAGCCTGACCTCCGAGTGGGCACGCGAACGATGATCGCCAAAACTGCTGGCGGCGTCCGCGTGCAGCTGGCTGTACAGCGGGCGGATTCCGGGGTTCGATACGGCGGTGAAGAGGACCGTGACGAAGACCTACAGCGACATTTCCGGAGAGGCCGACGCTGCGACAGTGCGCTTCTCCTTCGAGAAGGCGCAGTACGAGATCGACCTGACTCGGGCGGACCGTGAGGAGTTCGTGCGGGCTATCGCTGGCTACACCGCGAAGGGCCGCAAGGTTCGCCGACGCGGGGACTGACGCCGCGCGCGTTGTTCACCGAGCAGCGCTGGACTTCTCGGCCGCTTCGCGCGTCCAGATGTCGTACACGTCGGGGCGGAACGGGTAGTGGTGGATTCGTTTGCGCTTTCCACCACTGATCTCGACGACGAGTGCGCGGAGAACTTCGGCCGTTGGGCCATGCCAGCCTTCCCGCAGTGCCCAAGCGTAGATGTCATCCGCCACGAGGCCGTGGCCGCGCTTGCGCAACTCGGTCAGGGTGGCGATGGCAGCGTCGGAGTCGTCGTATGAGGCGAGTGCGTTGTTCTGGTTGACGTGTGTCGTGAGGTGGCCGAGGGCGACGGCCACTGTCTGGTCGGCCAGATCCGCCGTCTCGAACGTGCGATTCCCGCCGAGGATGGTGGGTTGAGCGCCTCGGGCCCAGGGCGTCGTCGCCTCGTGGTTCCACTCGATGACGCAGATGGCTCTGGCGCGACTGTCGGTCGCGATGCGGGCAAGGCCTTGCCGGTCGGGCCACAGTACGAGGGCGACGCCGCCTGACCAGTGAAGCGCGCTGTCTCGCGACGACGCGGTGACGACGCCATGGAGTCCAGCGACCTGCCGAAGGGCTGAGTGCTGGTAAGGAATCTCTCGGCGGGGAGAGAAGAGCAGCAACTCGCCCTCGACTTCGCGGAGCCGCGCTGTGCTCCACTCAAGCGCGAGCTGGTCGGCGACCTCGTCACCGTTATCCCGAACAACCAAGGCGGCGGGGATGTCACGGGGCTTCTCGAACATGACGGTGAACCTAGACGCACCATCTGACACAGAAGCTGCGTTCGAACGCCTGTACGATCACGGGGTGACAGGCGAAGGGCGGCGTCGTGAGTCGACACCACAGCAGCCGCTACCTGCGCACGCGTACTGGCCGTCGCTAGAGCCACTCAACGCCGACATGCCACCCTCGGTTCCGACGCGCCCCCAAGGGAACGTGCCGGTGATCGCCAGGCTGGTGTGGGCAACGCACGAGGAGCTTCTTCCCGCGCGGGCGATTCGTTGGACCCGTACCCATGTGGTGGTCATGGTGCCCGCACCCGGCGGCCCCTCGAATGCGCGCGAGCTCCTAGTGTGGTTACGCGCCATGGACGTGCACCGCACCATTCCCGCGAGGTCGAAGCCCTCTCGTCAACCGCTCGGCTGAGTGCTTCCAGCGCCGTCTTCAAATCTAGGGTCATGACAATGTGGGTGGAGCAGGTGTCGGCGTGGTCGACGTTGGCGACGGCCGTCTTCACCGCGGCGCTCGCGGCGATGGCGTTCTTCGCCTGGCGGACTGCGAAGGCGACGCTCGACGCATCCCGACGCGCCAGCGAGGCGGCTGAGGCGGCAAACGAGCAGGCACGGCGAGACAGCATCGAACAGACGCGCCCGTACGTCTACGTCGAGGTCATCCCAGGGCTGTGGGGCGTCGGAGCCTACGACGTCCGCATCTCTAACTCCGGAAGGTCCACGGCTCGCCAGGTCACTCTGGAATTCGACTCGTGGCCGGAGGCGCCGGACGACATCGCGCAGGAGGTGCAGAGGCTCTTCGCGACGCCGCGAACGCTGCCGCCCGGAACAACCCTGCGGGCGATCTGGCGGATCGAAGGCCACCTCGCCGACGGGACGCGAGAGGCAGGGATGGGTACCGACGGTCAGATTGCCGTCAGTTACACGAGCGATGACCCCTCGCAGCCCTCCTACAGCGACGTGTTCGACGTGATGATCAGCAACTCTGGACTCTGGCCTGTGGCAGAAGAAGGACCGACAGCCGACGATCTGAAGGGCGATATCCGCAAGTTCTACCGACTGGGACAGGTGCTGGTTCGACGCGTGGGTGAACTCGGCCGCTGACCCCGTAGCCCCGCGTGCGGTCGCACCAGAGGTCCGATTGGTTACGTTGCAGGCATGAACGATCCACTCATACCCGAGCGATTACTGCGCGCGCTGCGATATGTCGACATGGTCGAGCGTGGGGGTGGGCAGCTCACCGACTCGAAGATCGAGGCGTTCGTCAGCACGCCGCCGCCAGAACCGGGCTTCCTGCTGAGCACTGAACGGCGCCTGATGAGGTCGTTCATGTTCGTGCAGACCGAGGGAATCGCCGAGTACATGCGAGACCTCGGATGGATCTCGGGACAGCCGCCTCGGCTGACTGACGTCGGTCGCGCAATCGTGAACGCGTCACATCGTGACGACGGCGACCTCGGCCCAGAAGAGCACGAAGGTGAAACGGTCGTCCTCTCACCGGAGGACCCGCTCAACCTGCTCAGCCTCACCGGCGCGGTCGGCGCAGCGAAGAGCGGCATGCTTGTCGACCCCTACTTCAAAGACGACTACGTGCTTTGGCTGCTTGAGTCCACGTCCATCGAACGTCTGCTCCTGTGTCGCGCCAGAAGTGAGCGCTCGCGGCTGGCGCTCGCAGCAGGTGCTGCGGAGAAGCTCCACCGCAGGATTGAGATCCGCTGCCTTCCGCGTAGCGCCGTGCACGACAGGTACCTCATCAGTGAGGACGGCTCCGTCTCGATGATTGGAGCCTCCATCAATGGTCTGCACAAGCACTTCACCGTGATTGCGCGGGTGAACGAGCCGGGATCCAGTGCCATCAGAGAGTACGTCGAGCGGAAGTGGACGGAGGCGGAGAAGATCAAGCCCAAGGCCGACCTTTCCACGTCCCTGACCGTCGCACCCGGAGAGGATCCGGGGGCTACGAATGAGTAGCGACGAGTGGCAGCACCTCGTGACGCTCCACGTCCTGGGCTTTCCCGCGTCATTCGCCACCGCCCGGGAGGCAGCCTGGAAACAGGCAGTCGATGCAGCGTTCGTCGCGTGGGCCGACACAGAGCCAGAGCGAGACCCTGCCGCATGGCGCTACAGCGTCGAGGTCGAGTTCCGCCTCGGACCCTCCCGTCACGCCGGCGAGGTCTGGGACATCGACAACCTCGTCAAGCCGACGCTGGATGCTATGGCTGCCGTCCTCGGTGCCAGGCGGTGGCGGGGCCGCCCACAGCCCGCCGACGACCGCGTCGACAGGCTCGTCGCGTCGAAGCGTCAGCCTCGTGAGGACGAGCGGCCCGGAGCCACCATCGCAGTCTCCGTGCGCTCCGCGGACCTCGGCGAATAGCCCTCAGAACTCCGTCCGGCGACACCAACGATCTCACTTCGGTGGCGGGGCTAATCGGCTAGCGCTTGCCCCATTGAGTTCACGTTGCGTCGTTCGTTGCGGCTGCCGGGTTCGCCATAGTGTGGGGCCGTGCCGCAGACCGACGCCGCGAACTTCGCCCTAACCCTGGGTGACATCCTCAAGGCGGCCGGCGTCGAGGATCTGCGGTCGGTGCTGGTCATCAGGCACACGTACAACGCTGAGGGCCTGAGCGGGCCGAGCGACCTGACCCCGCAGCGGGTGCTCGAATACACGCGTGTCCAGTCGGTAAGGGGCAAGTTCCCGGCGGTTCCGCCACCGCTGTGGCTGTTGTTCGTGGCCGACGGCGGGCGAAGCTCACGCTTCCTGTGGGCGTACGAGAACCATGGCGAGCTGGAAGCCCACCGCGAGGGCGACTGGAGAACGTTCGACCTGCGTCCGTCCGGCTTCATGGACAGCCTGCGGGACCGACTCGTCGTCGAGTGGTCGAGAGACACCGTCAACTGGGCCAAGTCGGCGGCCACCGCCGCAGCGTTTCCGGTCATGGAGATTGCCGACCCGGCCGTCGTCCCGTTCCCCGGGTATGACAGGCTCTTCATCGACTACGGCGAGCTGCAGAAGGTCGTCGAGGACCGGCGCTACCGGGACTGGCGGACCGCGCTCGGTGCTGTTCAGGGCATCTACCTGATCGCCGACGAGAAGACCGGGAAGCTGTACGTGGGCAAAGCCGACGGCGCCGAGCGAATCCTCGGCAGGTGGACCGCGTACGCCCGCAGCGGCCACGGAGGCAACGTTGCGCTCCGAGCGGCGGTCGGACTGGACGCCGACCACCCACAGCACTTCAAGTTCAGCATCCTGCGCGTGTTCGGCCCAAACGCGACGACCGCCGAGGTTGACCAGGCGGAAGCCCATTACAAGCGCGCACTGCTGTCACGCACTCACGGCTACAACCGCAACTGAGTTCACCGGTTCCAGGTTCTGCCTGGTCCGGCGCTGTCGGCGGGGACTCTTAGTCTGCGTCTGTGGCTGAGAACGGCGCGGTTGACGACGAGGACGGGCCGGAGGCCGGGGACTCGGCGCGCCCAAGCCGCACCGGCCGGGCACCCAGTGCGGGCAACCTTGCTGCCGCCTACCTGAAGGCGTCCGGCGTCGACGTCAGCTCGCTGTTCAAGCCGCCAGACCTCCCAGTGTTGATGCCCAAGATTCCAATGCCGCCCATCGTGGAGGTCCCCGACGTGTCGGCCATCGTCGCCAGGTCCTTCGGCGGGTTGCAGCCGTCCTTCTACGCGAACGCGATCGCGGCGGTTACGGCGAACTTCAACCACGGTCAGTCGATCACGGCGCTGATCCAGCCGGGCATCGATGCGATCAACGCTGCGCTGGCGCCACTGACCGCCATGACCTCGAAGGCCATCAACGCCTTCCTCGATGCCGCCTGGCCGCCGAACCTGCGCGGCCTGGACCTGAGGATCCGCGAGGTCGGGAAGTTCCTGGAGACCGAGGGCATCCCGCTCTACCTCGTGCCTCGCGCTTCGACCGCACAGGCGCTGCTCTGGGCGCCGGACACCGCAGCGCGCCGAGCCATCATCGGGCGCCGGTTCGACTCGATCCTGGACGACTGCGACGCCGTACTCGACCAGTGCATCAGCCCCGACACGATCGACGAGGTGATGTTCGTCCGCGCCGCGAGCAAGGCGCTCCGCGACGGACACCTCGCACCCGGGCAGGCGCTCGCGGCGAACGTGCTCGACTCGATGATGCACACATGGTTCGAGGATGTGCGTGTCGATCTGACGAGCCACCGCAAGACGCCGAACGGTGACGTGCTGACCGACGAGATGTCGCTGCGCACGGCGCTCGTCATGCTGCCGATCTAGCGAGTGCACAAGACGTTCGAGCGCCACAAAGGCGACAAGGTGCCGCACACCTTCAGCCGCCACGCCTCCGTTCACGCCGTCTCGAAGGTGCAGTACAACAAGCGCAACGCCGCGATTGCCCTCGTGCTCGCCACGAGCCTCGTCGGCTTCATGAACGACCTGTAGGTCCTACTGGCGTCACAGGTAACGCTCCGTCAGTTCGCCGAGGCTCCAGGAGCCGCTCATGAGCCATTCGCGCATGATTGCGTGGGCCTCGGCGCGGTCCCAACGGGCGCTCGGCGGTACCCAGAAGCCGCACCCGTGCGCGCCGATGAACGGCTTCGAACGGCGGATGCCGTGCGTGCGCTCGACGGCGAAGGCCTCGTTGTAGCCGACCTCGACTGCGAGCCCGCCGATGGGTCCGACGTCCGCCATCGTCTGGGCGTACCGGCCCGTGGGGTGGTGGGTGAGGGACAGCCAGGCGGTGTCCTCGTGCACTCCGACCAGCGCGAGAAGCTGGTGCAGGTGGTCCCAGTCGCGCAGTGGGACTTCGTGGCCGCCGGGCCAGTTCATGTAGTAGGTGATCTCGCTCGGTAGGGGAGCCGTCGCGACGGCGGCACTGGGCCGCAGGTCGAGGACCGTCATGGCTGCCTCTCACCGCCCTCGACCAACAGCTCGCGAACCAGCTGTCTGTGTGCGGCGCGGGCTTCTGTGACGGTCCTGGTCACGACCTTCCGGACGTTCTTCAAAGTGTCGGCTGCGGAAAGGTAAGTGAGGAACGGCTCTGCTCTCGTGCCCTGGTACTCGGTGTGAACGATGCCGTGCGGGGTGGGGGTCTTGCCGATCCGGTCGAGTTGGCCGTGCATGAACACGACACGCCACTGAGCGAACGTAGCCGGCTGGCCGTTGAAGCTCACGTACTCGTCCTCGCCGTCGTGGCCGTCGCGCCAAGCGTCGAGCACCTCGACGATGGACTCCATGCCGAACTCGTCGATCCCGAAGCGGCTGAAGGGACTGACTGGGTAGAAGCGTCCACGGTCGGTGCGGTCCAGGTGCCACTTCGCGACGTCGTAGCCCAGGTCGTCGTCCACCCACACGAAGTCGCGGCCCTTCGTAGCCTCAGCAACGGCGATGGACTTCCACCAGACCGTGGGGTCCCATGTCCGGTACGGGCCCTCGGCGTCGAGCACACGCCAGGGCAGCCCGTGCAGGCCCAGTCGCGCTCCCAGCAGGTTCGCCTCCTCGCGCCAGGTCGTGCACCAGACGGGTTCGACGCGACCTGCGTCGACGAGCTCGTTGATGCGGTCGATGTTGGCCTGGTGCCAGATGACCGTGCCCGACAGCGGTTGGGTCTCGAACTCGTACCGCATCGTCTTCGAGTCGGGTAGCCCGTCGTAGGCGTTGATGACACCGTCAACGTCGAGGACCAGCAGGGGCGGGCGCGTGGCGGGGGCAGTCATGGGGTCCTTCGTGCGAGAAGCGAGCGACGGGTGGTGGGGGCTGGCGGGAGGTTCAGGGCTGCCCGTCACGTCCGCGTCGATGCGGCGGTGGAGCCGTGGAACTCGAGCTCGTCATGCTCGATGGGCGTGGTGCGCTCGTCGACGCGCGTGCCTAGGTCGCAGAAGGTCTGGTCGTCTTCGGGATGAGGGACTTGGACCATCCGACGGGCGACACTGGCGGGGACCTGGTGTTCCCAGATCTGATGGACGCGTTGCAGGTAGCTGCGGGTCCATCGGATGGTGACCATCGGCTCGGCTGAGTCCGCACCGCGCTCGGTCATGGCGACTGTGTGATGAGCGGTTGCACGTCCAAGGTGTCCAGGTCGAGAACGACGGCGTTGCCGTGGGTCCACTCCATGTCCAACACATGGGTCGTCGTCTGCGACCCGTCAGGGTGCGTGATGACGCCCGAGCGGCGCTGGTGCCAGTGCCCGCAGAAGACCAGGTGCGGCTTGGTGCGGTCGACGGCCTGGCGCAGGAGCGCGCGAACCTCGTTCGCCTCGCTCAGTTCCGGCTCGCGTACGGGGAAGCCCGACTTCACTAGCGCACCGCCCTCGGGCACGTCGTGTGTGACCAGCACGTCCAGCGGTTCGTCGCTGAGGGTGTCGACGTCCGCCTGCATGGGCGCCTCCTGCGGCCACCAGGAGACTCCCGGCGCGCGATGGCGGCGGTCCACGCTGACCGCGCCCCCGATGGCTCCGAAGCGCCGGGTGCCGACGCTCCAGCGGTGGCCTCGGGGAAGTGCACGCAGCCGCTTGCCGAGGACGAGCATGCCCTCCCGGTCGCGCTTGGCCGCGTCCAGTCGGTCGTAGTTCTCGTGGTTGCCAGGCACGACGAGCAACCGGGAGCCGTGCTTGTGCAGCGCGGCGTCCACGAGCTTGGTCATCGAGCGGTCGCTGTTGCCCCAGGGACCAATGCCGAAATCGCCCACGTGCACGAGCAGGTGGACACCCTGCTCGGCGGCGCGCTCGATCACCTGGCGGGCGGCGCCGTCCACGCCGTGCCAGTCACCTGCCACGGCGACGCGGCGCACGCCTCTCAGGTCGAGTCCTTCGGTCACGGTGGGGCTGCTCCTTCTCGGTTCGAACGTGGGCGTGGCTTTGATGGCGGCTGGCAGGAGCCAGGCCCACAGCTGGGCGTCGATGAGCTCGACGAGCACCGCGTGCTGCGCATGCTCTGGTGCCTCGTGCAGGCGTTCGTGCCAGGACTGGGCGTAGGCGCGGGCTGCGGATCCGAGCGCCTGGGCTGCTTCGGGAAGTGATGCGCCCTCGGCAGCGATCCAGTTAGCGCCGTCGATGCGAGCGGTCCACACCTCAGCCCCGTCGTCGTCGAGGCTCCACGCGAACACCGGGCGGTAGCAGCCCCGCTGCTCTTCGCGGCTCATGTGCCCGCTATCGGTGGCGCCGCCAGCAGTTCGGCCAGCTCGTCGTCGCTGAGCGGCCCGTCGATGCGCTCCACGACCCGGCCGATCCAGTACAGGTCGGCGTCGAGCCGCCCCACGTCGTAGACCATCTTGTGGCGCGCACCCACCCGCACCACCCAGTTGCGCACGTCCTCCATGTCCACGTCACCGTCGGGCTGCAGGGGCGGACCGGAGATGAGGTCGACCAGCTCCTGCCAGACGCCCTCGCCATCGAGCGGGCGCTTGGCGTTGGTCCGCATCACCTTGGGGCGGCGGCCACGCAGGTCGAGCAGGTAGAGGGTCGGACTCTCGCTGCGGATGGCGTAGACGCCCGGCGCGGCGGGCGGGATGAGGAGCTGATCGTGGTTCATGGGGCTGCAGATCTACCAGGCCGGCCCCGCCCGAGCCCAGCCGGCGGTCGACGACCGTGCGCGATGCCGGGCGGTCCGCCGCAGTGAACGGGCTGGTGGGTGCGCGTTTCGGGGGTGTTCCAGGACGGAGCGTCTCAGCAGGGCCGCTCGGTCGACATCGTCGGGTCGGTCGGGCGACGGCATCCCACCACAGCGGCGCGGTGCCTGGCCGGGAGCGCTCGCTCCTGCTGGGATCAGGCCATGGGAGCCAGCATAGTTGCGGTCGTCGGAACCATCGTGGGTGGTGCGCTCGGCGCCGTCCTGGGCTTCGTCTTCGAGCGTCGGAACGCTGTCGACGCCTCCAGGCGCGCCCGCGCCGAGACGCTGCGACAGGAGCGGTCCACGGCGTACGCACAGTTCGCTGGTGCCCTCGGGGTCTACCGCCGCGCGCAGATCGACCGCTGGGACACGAACTCCACAGACACCGGCGTGGCTGCGGACGCGCTGGGAGAGGCGCGCAGACAGCGGGACGCCGCGCGAGAAGCGATGTTCCGAGTCCAACTGCTGGCGGGGACGAGGAGTGTCCGAGAAGGGGCTCAGGCCGCCTTTAACGCGATGGACATTTCGAGTGACGAGCGCAGAGGACGCCAAGGCTGCACGTGACAGCACGTGGAAGGCGATGTACCGGTTCGTCGAAATCGCGCGAAACGAACTCGATGAGGCGCTCGCAGAGGAGACCTCTTGAGACCCGTTGACGGTACGGTAATCGTATGGTTCAGAAGATCGTCACCGAACTCGTCTCCGACCTTTCCGGCGAGGCGCAGGATGTCGCTACCGTGATCTTCGGCGTCAACGGCACCCAGTACGAGCTGGAGCTCACCGGCAAGGAGCGCGAGCAGTTCGAGAAGGCGCTCGAACCGTATGTCGCCGTGGCCCGGAAGACGGCTGGCCGTGGCGTCCGCAGGAACGGCGGAAACGGCAGTGCTTCTTCAAGCTCCACGAGCAAGCGCGACGACCTCGCAGCGATCCGGTCGTGGGCGCGCGAGAACGGGCACCCGGACCTCGGAGACCGTGGCCGAATCCCGAACAAGATCGTCGAGGCGTACGACGCGGCACACTGACGCACGAGCTGTAGGCGCCGCTCTTGGGCCATCAGCCTCATGTCGCATCGCGGCAATCTTGGTGTCGGCTAAGACTCCAGATCGCGAAGCGTTCCGAGCAGTTCTCGGTGGTCCTCGCGCTGCTCGCGACGGAAGTGCTTGAACTCCTGGACGAAGCCCTCACCGATGGACGGTGATGCGTTAGTGAACCGGATGTCGTCGAAGCGGACCGCGAATTGGTCTTGCAACGGCGTCCCGTCGGAGGCCATGCCCGTGACGGTGAGGGTAAATTTCTCCGGCTGGTCCGAGACGTCGAGAAGCTCGTAGCCCAGACCGAGCGACCACATCAGCGTCCTGCCCGGCCCAACAGAAGCGATGCCTGACGCCGCATCCGCCTGTCCCTTCTCGCACCTCATGTCTGTGCGGCCTGGGCGCACTGGCGGGTCGACTACGACCCGGACGTCGTGGGCAGGTGTCGGACCGGAGTTTCCGACCATGAGGCAGAGCACCGAGCGCCGATCAGGATCGGGACGGATGTCCGCCCACAGCAGCGGGTGGCGCGCCTCGGCTGCGATGCGCGCCTGCAGTTCGGTCTGAGCCTTCGCCGCGTTGGCGGCTCGAATGGTGAACGGCAAGGCGACCAGCGACACGACGGCGGCTGCGATCGCTGCGCCTGAGGCAGCGATGGTGGCGACGAGATTGGCGTCCATGACCGGAACCTACGGCGTCCCACTGACGTAGAACCGAGACTTCGTTCGCCGGCTCGGGTCGCCCGCTTCGCGGCCCGCAATGCCGCAGCGTCAAGGGACGTGTCGGCCATCCGCTCTATGGTCCCTCGCATGGGTGAGGAAGCGACGTCGGGTATCCCTACGCCAGATCGCTGCCATGCGGTCATCGATGACCTGGTGACACGCTGGCGTTCCGATGGCGAGGAGGCGCGGATTCGCGCCTCCGGATCATGGTCTCGCGACTGGTCCCGAGGGTTCTTGACGTGTATCGAGGCGACATAGTGGTCTTCAAAGACCCAGGCGGATGGCTGCCGGCGGCCCCATTGAAAGATCATTCGCTAGTGAGCGATGCACTCATGTCGGTCGGCTTGATGCCGCAGGACTCCGACCAGCACCTGGTCAAGCGCGTCATCGGCGTGCCAGGCGATGTCGTCGCCTGCGAGAGCGATGTCGCGGTCACGGTCAACGGGGCGCACATCGACGAGGCCTCCTATCTCAAGCCCGAAAGGATCACTTGCTCAGACGCATTCAGTGTGACGGTTCCGCCCGACTCGCTGTTCGTCATGGGCGACAACCGCGAGAGCTCTCACGACTCGCGCTACACCGCCGAAACGCCAGTCGGGCAGTTTGTCCCCATGAAGGCGGTCCTGGGCACAGTGGTGCTTACTGTGTGGCCACTGGACCGCATGAGCGTTCACGGTGGGCAGGCAGAGACCTTCCAGCAAGTCCCGTAGTGGGCCGACGACACTTCTCGCGCGAACCCTCTTCGGGCAAATGCGCGCTGCCTGACTCGGAAATGTTCAGACCAGTGGAGAATCGCCATCCGGTATCTGAAGGTGTGCTATAATCGGAACCACAACTGGATAGCGCGCGTTCGTTGGTTGAGGCTGGTCAGCGGTTGGGAGTTCGACTCTCTCCTTCCGTCAGGGATGCTTGTGGCACTCATGGTCCTCCTCGCGTTCGTCCGGCTCTTGAGTGAAGTTCGATTCGAGAATCCCGGAAGAAGGAGGTTCAAGGTGAAAGGTTCCAACACACCGAAGCACATGAAGATGCAGGCAAACCGAAACGTAAGACCCTTCTGGCAGTATTTGTTGGAAACGGGCTGGGCGATCGGTGCGGGGGCCGTTGGTGGTCCGCTGGCATCCTGAGCAAACGAACGCGCGGGCAACTAAGCGCAGGGCGCCCCGGTCATGGACAGGGGCGCCCTGCGCTGCCTAAGTTCGGTCCGAGCGGTTCACGCCCGAGTCGTGCGGTGGGCAGACTGTGGCGCGTGTGGCGCAAGTATCAGGGCATGCCAATCGTCAGAGTCGCGTACCCGGGGTGGCCCAAAGAGGCCGATCCATTGGACTGGGGAGCAAGCACCCCGACGACGGATACGCATTCGCTTGGCCGGACCCAGCCGAACCGGAGCTCGGCACGTGGGCGAGAAAGGAGGCCGGTTCCAAGGTTGTCGTGGTCGGCTACAACACCAGCCGCTGGAGCGACCTCTCCACCCTCGTACTGCACCTGCCGTGACGGGGCGGTAGACCTTCCACTGATCGAGCGTCGGGCGCTGTTTCAGCGGGGCGTCGAAGTTCGTGCCCTCGGCAAAATCTAGGGACGGTGGAGCGCAGGTGCTCAGATCTGCCCTACTCCATGCCGCCAGCGGGCAGGACCTTGCGGATTGCCTCCAGCAGCAGCTCGCCGCGTTCGGCCTCTCCCGTTCCGGACCGGTAGCCGTACATGTCCAGGCCGACAGCGACCACCGCCTTGGGCCGGTCCGCGAACCCGGTCGCGTCCCAGCGCACCGGGGGCAGGGCGTCGGGGTAGACGAGCACGGACAGGTCGGCGCCCACGGCTGCCGCGGTAGAGACGGCTTGGAAGAAGTGGCTTCTCGTGCGCTCCGGCGTCGGCACGGAGTATTTGGCTTCGAACGCGACGACGATCCGCCCGTCCTTGGACAGCGTTGCGTCGGGGTCAACCTGACGGTCCGTGTGGATGCCGGCCCAGACGCCTGGTTCTGTATCGACGGCACCGAGGAAGTCGTGCAGCGAGTGCTCTCCGGCCACCAGGGGCACGCCTTCCCGCTGTGCCTGGCGAGCTGCTGCCCGTACCGAACGGTGCAGGAGTGTTTCCAGGAGCGGCCAGGGCTCGACAGCCAGACCAAGCCCTTCCTGGACGCCCGATCTGCGCAGTGGTGAGACGCGTCGAATCACCGCGCACGCTGTCACCCAAGCGTCCGCGTACTCCCGCCACTGGGGAGGAAGCGGGCGCGCGGCCACGCCCGGGTCCAGGGTCGCATGCAGTGCCAGGCCGGGCCGTAGATCGCCGCGAAGAGCACGCAGTCGCTGCGCGATCGACGGGTCGGAACTTCGAGAGGCCAAGGTCTCGGCAACCCATGCCATCGCGGAGGTGAACGCGTTGTCCGTCGTGAGCGAGGTGCGCTGCTGCGGGAAGATGTGCGGTCGCAGGATTCGGCTCGTGGTCCAGCGGGTGACGTCGAGACGACCGCGAAGACGCGACTCGGTCGTCCTGGCTGGAACGATCACGGACAGTGGGCCGGCACGCCTGATGGCGTCGCCGAGCTGCTGGGCGTACAGGTGGGCCAGAGCGTCCGGAAGGTAGAGGCGCGGCGAGACCTCAGCTTCCCTGACCTGTCCTTCGTAACTGACCCGCTCAGCGCGAATCAGGTCGTAGACCGCCGCCGTCCAGTTCTCGCCAGGCATGGTCTTGGGTGCGATGTCGACCAAGACGTCCTGAGTGACCTGCACGGTCCCCACCAGGTTCTGGACCGTGGGTGCCGCCGAGTCACCACCGAGAAAGCGCATCCGAGGCTTGAGCTCTTCCCGTAACGAGACCAGGCGCTCACGAATGGCTTGCGCCGTCGTCAGGTCGACGCCCGTGATTGGCTGGCCCTCGGTGACCTCGATGCGCTGCATCAGAGCAGCGAGGCAAGGGCTGCCACGAGGTCGTCACGCTCCAGGTCCTGGAAGCGTGTGAGCCTGAGACGGCTGGTTGCCACCTGTCCGACGAGACCTCGCGGGCGATGCCATGCAGCAGCCGCGACTCCACCGGACTCGTCGTCCTTGTCAGCGACGTTGAGCACCGCGGCCAACGCGGCGTCGTTGTCGGTGAACGACAGGCCGAGGGTGCCCATGACCTGGTTGTCCATCGCTGCGGCGAGCGCACGGAGTGCCTCGTCGCCGGTGTCACCATCGACGTGCCAGAACACGCTTTGGCCGAGCAGGAAGTCGCGCCCGAGCACCACTTCGATGCGGTCGTTGAGACGCGAGAGGATCTCGACGGCGAGAGCCTTGATGTGCTCAGGAGTCGTCCAGCTGTCCGATTCGGCGAGCGTGAAGTCCTCGGGGACACCGAGGTTCTCCCGCAGCGCGTCGAGGTCGGGTTCGACGAAGATGATCGAGAACCTGCGGCGCAGGGCGGCGTCCAGCGGGGCGACCGACCGGTCGGCGCTGTTCATCGCCGCGAGGATGTAGAGCGTTTTGGGCAACGAGATGGTGTCGTCGAGTGCGGCACCATCTATCTCGGGACCCAGGTGCCGGTAGGGCGTGGCAATCTGTGCACCGGAGCCGGGCTTGCCTGGCTCTGAGCGCTTGTCACGGTCGAGGAGTGCCAGCGTGTCACCGAAGATGGCCGCTGCGGAGCCTCGGTTGAACTCGTCGCACTCCAGCAGGGCGATGTTGCCCTCGGTGGACGCGTGCTGGGCGAGCTCGAGAAGTGGTCCGACATGCGGCTTGACGATGACGGACTTGGAGCCGGCGTCGACGTCGGGCAGGAGCCCGATGACGAAGTCCTCGTAGGTGTAAGACGGGTGGAACACCAGGGACCGCACACGCGCGTTGCCCTCGGGCGCAATGCGCTTCTCCTGGAACGCTCCGTGCAGCATCTCGTCATCGAAGAGCACCTCGGGCTGACCTGCCTGGAACAGTTCGCGGTAGTCCTCCATGGCGACCGTCTTGCCGGTGCCTGGAGGTCCGACGAGCAAGACGTTCGGGTTCTCTTCGAGCGCCTCCGCGATCTGCTTGACGAGCTTCTCTGCACGCATCGGTACGCCCTTTCTGAAGTCCACGAACCCGCCCGGATCCCGCGTAGACAACGCACGCATCTTCGCGCGAACGACGTCGGGCAGCGTGTCCCAGGAAGCAAACTCTCGGCCAGGCGCAGGATTCTGCAGCACGACTCGCGCGTGCAGAATCGGCCCTTCGCCGTGGCGGTGGACGGCCACCAGCCACGGATGCTCCCCGGACTGCTGGAGCGTGTCCAACTGCTGGTCGGCAGCGGCATCGTTCTTGATGCCCGGAGTGCCGGCCAAGGTGGAAAGTGACGTGTCCGTAGGGCTGGGCGTGAGCTTCCACGGCGGGGGTGCGTTGTCCGTCTCCCAGCGCAGGTTCATGCGCCCGCCTTGATCAGCGAAGTCCGCGGCAGGCTTGATGAGACCGTCCGTGTACTCACCGCCTGGCCAACGCCAGGTCACGCGCGTCTGCCCGCCTGGTGCGATTCCCAGCGCGCGTTCCAGGGCCCGGGCAAGGTCGCGGCGCGGCTGCAGGAAGTCCTTGGTGTAGGTGGTGCTCTCCGGGATGCGCCCGTAGGTCGCCTTGAAGGTCGCCTTCGTGTCGGCCTTCCAGAAAAAGACCGCCTGGACGGGGAGCGCTGTCACGGGCGCGGACCGCCGAGGATGATCGCCTCGGGGGAGTCAGCCTGCTCGACGTCGCGGCGGTTCTGGGCCGCGACGGAACGTCGTGTAGTGAAGCGCACGATCTCATTGTCGGGGAACAGGTCTCGGACCTGCTCGGTGTCCCGGTTCGACATCACCCAGCGCACCCCTCGCTCCGTCAGCTGGTGGCACAGAGCGGCGAGCTCGGCGAGGTCTGGCGCGCGGAACCGCTTCTCCGTGTACAGGTAAAACTTCGACGTGTCACTGATCGGCAGGTAGGGCGGGTCCAGGTAGACAAAATCCCCAGCCTTCGGCTTCTCCAGCGTGACGCGGAAGTCGTCGTTGGTGATCGTGGCGCCGATGAGAGCGTCGCTGAGCCGGTGGAGGGTGTCCTCGTCGAAGCCTCGGAACGGGCGGTCTCCCCACGGCACGTTGAACTGGCCCCACTTGTTGACGCGCCACAGTCCGTTCCAGGCTGTCTGGTTGACGTAGAGGAACCAGGCCGCCTGGCCGACAAGACTCTCAGGGACTGCCTGCCGCTGGGAGTAGTAGAAGTCCTTGGAGTCGTTGCTCTTGTAGTAGTCGAGCGCGGCCAGGAGTCCGGCGGGATCCTGCTGGACCGTCCGCCAGACCGTGATGAGGATCTCGTTCAGGTCGTGCAAGTGGGGAGCTCCGGCGATGCGGTCGCGGATCGCCCAGAACATGGCGCCGCCACCCAGGAACGGCTCGTGGTAGTCGTCGAACTCCGCCGGTACGTGGGGCAGGATCTTCCCCAGCAACCGCGTCTTTCCGCCCGCCCACTTGAGGAACGGGCGCAGCGGCGGGGCGGAGACGTCGGTGGGGGCGGCGGTCATGGGTCGAAGCCTAGAGTGAGGGACCCACGCAGCCGTGGAGGTGCCCGCCGTGCCGCCGGCGGTGGATCCAGATGTCTGATGCTCCTGCTGTACTTGAGCCGTGACAGACGCCCTGACCCTCACGTGGCCCAACCACGACCGCCTGCTCATCGCGAGCAACGAGACGGACTATGAGTGGATCGCGGGCGACGCCGAGCCGGTCAAGGCCAAGGACCGTGGTCGCATCGGCGAAGGCGAGGCAACCGGGGTCGTCGCGTGCGGTGACGGACTCGACGCCCTCGACGCGCTTGCGATCGACGGCAAGCTCATGGACCAGAAGATCCGGCTCGTCTACGTCGACCCGCCGTTCGGCGCCCAGAAGCGGTTCGGGCATTACCGAGACACACTGTCCACGGCAGCCTGGCTGTCGATGCTCCGCGACCGTCTCGCGGCGCTCAAGCCGCTGCTGAGCCCTGACGCTTCAGTCTGGTTGCACCTGGACGAGACGATGAGCCACCGCGCACGCCTGGTGCTCGACGAGGTCTTCGGCGAGAGCGCCTACGTGGCGACCATCGTCTGGCAGAAGCGGCTGACGGTGGAGTCACGCACCGCCGTCTCCGTCTCCCACGACCCGATCCTGGTTTACGCGCCCGCCGGTCGGAAGCACTGGAAGACCGTGCGCAACCGCATCGCGAGCACCGTGGCTGGAAGCAACCGTGACGGTGACCCGCGCGGCCCCTGGCGTGATGCTCCCTTCACCGCACCGGGCTACCGGGCGGGTCAGCAGTACACGATCATCAACCCCGCTGGTATTGAGCTGACCCCACCGCGCGGGCGCTCGTGGTTCGCGACCCGGCCGGTATTCGAGCGCCTCGTCGCCGAGGACCGCATCTGGTGGACCAAGCGCGGCGCCGGCCAGCCGCGCATCAAGAACTTTGAGATCGACGGCACGCAGGTGCCCGGCACGATCTGGTCCGGCGAGGAGGTCGGTACCAACGACGATGCCAAGCGTCACCTTGCCGGTCTCTTCGCCGAAGCCGAATCGGTCTTCGATACCCCTAAGCCCGAGGCGCTCCTGGAGCGCATCATCCACATCGGGTCCAACCCGGGCGAACTCGTCGTGGACCTATTCGGCGGATCGGGCACCACGGCGGCCGTCGCCCACAAGATGGGCCGCCGCTGGTTCACCAGCGAACGCCTCGTCGATACGGTCAGCAACGTCCTGGTGCCCAGGCTCGCAACTGTGGTCGGCGGCACCGACTTCGGCGGCGTGACCACCAAACACGGCTGGGCTGGCGGCGGAGCCTTCGAAGTCGTGCAGGTGCGCCCGCGCCTCGGCCGCGTCCGCGAGTTGCCCTACGTCGTCGACAGCGCAGCATCAGCGTCACGGAACCGCTGATGTTGCGCGCCGATGGCGCTCGTCGTGGCGGTCGACGCAAGCGTGTAGGACTCGGGTTGCCGCCGCTACGCACCCGAACTGGTTTGCCGCTTTGATCCGGCGGCGAACTGCTCACTGGAGAAGTCGCCGGTAAAGAGATCCTCGTTGAGCAAGCGAAGCAGCGTCTTGATGTTCTGCTTTGAGAAGTCAAGCTCGCCGCGCTTGATGAACTTGTCCGGTTCCAAGCCCCGCTTCCTCATGGCGGCGCGAAGCTCGCGGGTTGTCAGAGTCTTGATGTGCGGTCTTCGCAGGATGGCGTGGAACTTGGAGCGGTAGTGCGAGTTCCGCCGCAAGGCGTCGACGAGAGATTCTTTGGTTTCCTGAGTGATGGGAATGCCAGCCGCGAGTTCATCAACCCAGGTCGAGGTCTTCGACAGGACGGCCTCGGAATCCCTGAACATCAACTCGAACTGCCGCTTGTCCAAGACGTATGCCCACTCTGGCGTCAAGACCATGTCGTATCGGCTGTCGAACGCGAGGAGCGGGTACTCGACGTGGTCCAGCGTTCCGTCCAGAAGCCTTGCGACGATGCTCTTCGTGGCGAGCTGGACGGGGTTCCGCTTGCGGATAAACACTGTACGCGAGTCGCCCGATCCGATCACGGCGGCGTAGCAAACGAGGGGCCTGGTGCGGACTTCGTCATCCGTGGCGAGCGGGAGGGAGCTGCCCATTTCGAGTTGGTCAACGAGTTCAGTGTCGAGGAGTTCGTCTCGTGCTGCGACGAGATGCGTGTTGTCTTCGATATCGACGTCAGGGCTGTATGGATGTCCGTCGGTCATCGCCGCAGTGGTGTCAGCGGCGGCCTGGCGAAGTGCATCTTCTACGGCTCCACGGGTCTTGACGAGGCGAGTCACAACTCTGGCTCCAGTGCGCCACGCTACGACCAGTGCCAGTGGACCGCCTGTGTCGATCTGCGGCGTCCCCAATTGAAGTCCTTTCGGTTGCTTGACCATCACGGCTCCAATGCCGCGTGGTCGACAATCACGTCGTCCGAGATGCGGGATGCTCGCACAGTGTCTCCCCGTAGAACGCGCTTCTTGGTAATCAGATAGCCGCTATATCCGTTCTCATCCTCGACTGCCAGGACCTTCCATCCCAGGACGAACAGCACCGGGTTGACCTGGATGATGCCCGTGCGAACGTGTACTACGCCAGCGACGAGGAAAAACACGCCGTAAGCAAGCAGGTCCCTGCTGCTGGGCTCCGACACGGTGAGAAAGGGAAGTAGATATCCGGCAAGGTAGGCGGAAGCCTCGCCGCCCGCCGATCTGGCCGTCACGATCACGTAGTCCCCGGCGCTAACGCCTGCTTGCCGTCGCACGAGCAGTACGACGGCTGTGACTCCGATGACCGCCGCCGCGAAGCATGCGACCCGCAAGTTTCGCCCATCGAACCGGATCGTGAGCATCACGAACAGCGGGGCGTACGACGACAGGAACATCACCGGTTTGGTGAGCAGTCCCTCGCCAGCAGCCATGCGCTCACAGTACGAGTTCGGTCCGACAAAGGTCCTCAACTTGATCGGGTGAGGTGGCCGCCGTCGGGCTACCGAGCGCCGTCGTCACGTCCTTCCATGAAGGCGCTCAGAACTTGCCCTTGTCCTCCGGGTGCTTTGCTTCATAGTCGCCGCGGAGCTCGTGGATGGACTTCCAGCCGCCGTCACGCGAGGCGTGCCACCAGCGCCATGCGTTCTGCGTCTTGCCAGGAAGCGGGTTGGTGGCGACCTCCCAGGCGCGATTCGGGCTGATGCAGACCTGCCCGTTGACGATGAGATTGCCGTTGGCGAGCACCTTCGCCTGCACACCTGAGGAACCTCGCAGTGTCTCGCCATCGCTGAGGTAGCCACGCGCGACCATCCCGGCGATCTTCCCCCAATGTGACTGCCGCCCGCGGCGCTGCTCGAACGGGGGAGCAGAGACCGCCGGTGGTGCAGGACGAGCCGCCTCCTCCTGGGCCAGAGAGGGCGGGCGGGCGGCCTCCGCGATCATGTCCACCGCAACCGTCTCAGGGATGTCGGCCCGAATCTGCACGCGCCCCTTGGTGACGTCGTAGCCGAGCAATCTCAGGACCACCGTCACGTTCGGCAGGACGCCCCGACGCAGACGCGACTTCTCCCGCTCGGTCGGCGTGTCGTCCGCCGGGGTGTTGTTGTTCTGCGTGACAGCGAACCGGAAACCCGAAAGATGCTGGTAAAGCGCGCCCTCTAGGTAGCCAGCCGAGGCAGACGTGAACGCGTCGTTCCAGCCCGGAAGGATGACCAGCACCCGGTTCCACCACGACTTGTCCTTCAGGTGGCTAGCGATTCGCTGGGCGACGGTGCCCGTACCCACCTTGCCGACGTAGAACGTCCACGCCCCGTTCTCTCCCGGCGCAGGCCCGAGCAAGATGTAGGTGTCGAGGGCACCCTCGGCGCTCGCCGCAAAGGCCCGCTCCAGAAGGACGAACCGGTAGGCCGAGTCTGGTACTCGGAACTCGATGGCCTTCCGCGTGTCGTCGGGGACGATCACCTGAACGTCGACGTCTTCACTCAATTGTGCCTCCAGCGCACCTGTGGGCTGCGGCTACGAGGGCCGGCTGCTTGCCCAGGTTAACCGCCGGTGATTGGGGGCACTGGCAGCAGCACGTGGCGGTGCCGTCAGTGGCGGGTGGAATCCTCTGCTCATGCGCTCCGTTGCCGCGTGGCTGAAGCACTGGTGGATCGCCGTAGCGGCGGGTGCGCTCGGCATCGCAGTTCTCGCTGCTTCGTGGGTCGTTCCCGACCGGCTGAACGGCGACGCTGGCACGTGGTGGGAAGCGGTACTGACGAACGTCGGCGCAGCCATCCTGCTCATTGCCCCCATTGCCTGGGCCTCGGAGCGACTGACGCGGCAGGTCGAGATCGTCCGCGAGGACGTCGAGGCGAGTCGTGTCGCGACGGACGCTGTCCGTGAGGATGTCCGCCGCGTCCGAGAAGAGACCACTCAAGAGGTGGAGGGACTGCGCCAGGAGGTTGCTTCGCTGCGCGACCTCAGTGACAGCCTTCGTGCGCGTCGTGACGCCGAGATGCAGCGAGAGACCGGGGCGTACCGTCGGCTCGGTCTCGATGGAACCGTGCCAGCGCGCGAGGATGTGATCGAAGCCTTACGCCTCGCCATCGAGAACGGCGTCGTCGAGCAGCGTTACGGACCTCGGGCAGCGCTGGGACCCGGGCGGAGTGACTACCTCAGGCTTCGATACGAGCCGAACGACTTCGGCGAGAGCGATCTGTTCTTCGAGGTCATGTCCGTGGAAGGCTGGGTCAAGCGCTTCGTCGCATGGGATGAGGGCGGGTTGATCCAAGACGTTCTCTTCGGGGTAACGAAGGCGCTGCGCCAAGAGGGGTTGGAGTCCAGTTTGGATGCTAGTGACTGGTTTCGACGCCTTTCGCAGACCCTGGTCATCGGTGCCTCGCACTCGTCGCTACACAAGATCGTCGAACTCCACGAACCCCAGTGGGCGGTCACCCGTGACGGCGTCACTGCGTACGAGGGCGAACGCTGGTCCCTTGGTCCGGATCAGTTCGACTATCACGAAGTGATGGAGTCTGTGATGAAGGAAGCGTGGGTGGATCCTCGCGCACTCGGCGACGCCATAGCGACGTGGAAGGCACTCTTCGCCAAGCCGAGCTTGTGGGGCACAGAACCGCCGTTCTAGCGAGTGCCGTTCGCGTCGCAGAGCAGTTCGACTGCCTTGTCAGAGGCGGCTGGGATTCTCCGAGCCATGGATGAACCAAAGTGCTACCAGCAGGCCGCCGATCGGATTATGGCCGCGATCTACTCCGAAGTGCACTGGCAGGAAGCCATCGAGTACGGGCGAGCACGATCGATCCGGCACTTCATCACGTCGGTCGTCCTTGCGGTTGGCGATAGGCCACTCGACCTCGTGGCACTCGACGGCGCGGAGCACGAGAACGAGCGCTTCGAGCTGAGCGCTGTGATCGTTGCCGGCGATCTGTTGGTCGAGGCCAGCGTCTCTGGAGAGCGTCACGACGACGAGGCCGACCTCGCGGTCGAGGCGCGCTCTTTGTGGGAGGTCGAGAAGGTCGGCGTCCTGGCGCGACGCGGCCCCTGGCCTTCGCAGCCGTTGGTCACCCTGCGCTTCCGTTCTGGCGAGACAATCGTGGTTCCGGATGGTTGTGGATACAGCGCGGCCGAGACTGATGCTCGCGCTGACTTCGCCGTCCGAGTGCACCACCACCTCGGCAGTTCGGTCACCGACTGATCAATCACTCGTCGTCCGTGCCCGCGCCGTCGAGATGACCGTCTTGGACGCGCCGTCCGGTTGCCTCGTACTGACGCTCGACGTACGCCGTAACGCTACGGTCTGCATTGTGGCGACGCGGCACGAGTGCCCCCAGTGTGGGCGCAAGACCCAGGTGGGTCCCAATGGCAACTGGTACAGCCACATGCGGCACGATGACCCGTCCGTCTTGTGCCCGCTGTCCGCTCAGCCTGCATATGGGTACGAGCCGAACCCGGCGAGCCGCTCGATTCGCGCCGACGACGTGATCCAAGAGATCGAGATTCCTCCCAAGAAGCCGCTCCGCCCTGTTGTGAAGGGAGCCGAGGAGGGCACCTCCATCCGAACAATCTCTGGCGGGCTGCCTGGATCCAGGCGCCGGTAGTCCACTCGCGCTTACGCCAGAAGTGGCGCTGTATCGCTCAGTCGATGGGTCGAACGAGGTCAGGACTGTCGTTCTGGACATTGCCGACGGCGACACCGACCTTGATGGGTGTCAGGTGTGGCTCTGGCACCTTGGCGAGTAGGGCGTCGACCTCTTCGGTGTCGGTGAGCTCGGGGTCAAGCCAGGCGTCCCAGAAGTCCGCGGGCAGCAGCAGCGGCGAGCGGTCGTGGATGTGCCCGAGCGTGTCCGTGGCGTTCGTTGTGATGACCGTTAGCGACCACAGCCACCTGTCTGCGTCTTCGTCGCCCTTGCTCGGGTCGCGCCACAGTTCGTACAGGCCCGCAGCGGCGAGCGGGGCACCGTCGGGGTCGGTGAGGTAGTAAGGCTGCTTGCGACCCTCGCCGGACTCGGGTGCCTGCCACTCGTAGTAGCCGTCCATCGGCACGATGAGACGCCGTCGGGACGCCGCGCGTCGGAAGGAAGGCTTGTCGGTGATGGTCTCGAAGCGGGCGTTGATCATGCGGGCGCCGGTCTTGATGTCCTTGGCCCAGGAGGGCACCAGGCCCCAGTTGAGCGTTCGCAGCTGGCGGGCCACGTGCCCGGACTGCTCCCGTTCGAGGACCGCGCGGACATCCTGAGTGGGCGCGATGTTCCGAGAGGGTCCGAGTTCCTCGCCGACGAGTTCGGCGACATGGAACCGATCTGCGATCTCCTGATCGCGGCGCGCGTTCGCATACCTGCCACACATGGCGGTCAGTCTCGCTTCGAACGCGACGACTGGCTATCAGAAGAGCGCAGCGCAGCGCCGCCGCGATTTGACACGTTTCCGCAGCTCGAGTCAGGATCGCGTCTCCGACTGCGTATAGAAATACGCACAACGAAGGAGGACGGATGGGCCAGAAGAGCAACGTCATTCGAGCGGCGGAAGGCATGGTTGTCATGAGGGCAAGTGAGGTGCTCAAGTGCGCACACGCCTTCATGTACGGCTCGCTCATGTTGGGCGAGCTCCTGCACGCCGACGGTGACGGGCTTCAGATTGATGATGTCTGGGACGCCTACGAAGTGGACTTCGACACGGCTTCGGCGGCCATGCAGCAGATGTTCTACGCCGCGCACGAGGCTCTTGGTGACTCCACGAGCGCCTCGCTCTTGGATGAGGTCGGCCTCGTGGCCGACGCGCGCACGTTCGCGGACGAGGCCCTCGTTGACCTGATGGTCTCGAAGCGAGAGGTGGCTCGAACCGCGTTCTTCGGTCTTGCTGTCCTGCTCGATGTCATGGACGAGACGGCTGGCTGGTTTGCCAAGGACAAGCCCCGTCGCAAGGCCGCGAAGCGCGCTGCCCAACAGATCGGGTGCGAGCTCGACTTCTTGGGCTCGGCTTTGAAGGAGGCGCGCACCCTCACTCCAGTCATCTTGATGCGTCTCAGTGACGCGACGGAGTTCGCTCACGCCGCCTGAGTTCGAGTGCCGGGACCAGCCGGGTGCCTACATAGCGTGACGCGTGCCACGGGGCCGTCAGGGAGATTTCTTCCTGACGGCCCCACTTGTATGCCCGGAACGAGAATCGCCCGTCAACATGCAGGGTGACCGCACGAGCGGCTCTTTCAAAGTTCTCCGCATAGGGGAAGGAAGTCGAGAGGCTGCACGACCCAGATTCGAGGAGGTGGACGTCATGACAAACGCACTCACTGTCGCCACGCCAGGATCCTTGCTGTCCATCCCGAGTCCGCGCCGGGCAGCCTTCCCCCACCAACAGTGTGGGAACCCATGCACCTGGACACTCCGATCCGGAGCCGCCGCGTAGAAGCCGTTGGGTTTCGAGCGCAAGGCCGCCTCCGGGGACGTTCCGGAAGGTGGCCTTAGTCATAACAGAATCAAGTCTCCTCAGCGCAAGTGGTGTGCAACGGCTCTCGGGCCGTCGAGAGGTTCGATCCCTCAAAGAGACGCGTAGCGCCCTCCGGCAACGGCGGAGCGCATGAGCCCTCCGGGGCAGTTGTCAACTGCACAGTGGACGAGAAGATTCACCGCACCGAGCCAACGGTGCGGTACGAAGACCCATCCCGTGGTCCGGCCTCATCCTGTTGGGGTGAGGGCCGGACCACAGATGGGTCGCGCTGCTCGAACCGGCTGCGGCTGTGAGAGCGGCGGTTCGCGCAGCGGCTCCGTCGGCTGCCACCACTACTGTTGCCGCATGGCGGATCCTTCGGAATATGAGCTCGCGGCATGGCGCGACGTCCAGCGGTTCGAAGGGCGCCCGCTGACGCGAGGGATGCAGAGCGCCAGCGAGCGGGTATCCAACGGCGCCGCGGAACTCAGCAAGCGGGCCATGAAGTTCTTGGAGGGCCACCCCAAGGCGCAAGAAGCACTCTCGCGGGGGCAGGAAGCCGTCACAAAGGGCGCACACGCTCTCGGCACTGGAGCTCGCGGGGTTGCGGATGCTGTACCCGACGGGATGACCGACTGGGGTCGCTCCGCCGTCGACTCGATGCGGCAGACGGCTGCACGGGTCTCACGAGCGGGCCTCTCCTCGAAGCGTGTGGTCTCGCGGCACCAGAAGCGCGGGCACGATGTCAAGGCACTCGCAGATGTGCGGCGCCTTGATCTTGAGCGGGTTGATTCCGTCCGTGGGCGTGGAGCGAGTTGGTACTACCCGGCCGTCGCCGCACTCTCGGGGGCAGGCGCAGGGGTCGTTATCACTGGCGGGCAGCTCGCCGTCACCGTCTCCGGTGGGGTAGCGACGGCACCTTCAGGAGGTGCAATCGCCGGTGCAGTCATCGGTGATGCGACAGTCGTCCTCGGTCTGGCCTCTCGTTGCGTCGGCAACGTCTCCTTGCTCTACGGCTACGACCCGGAGGAACCCTCGGAGAAACTCTTCGTGATGTCCGTCGTCAACGCGGGAACCGCCATGTCGGCCACCGCGACGACCGCAGCAATGGCCGACATCTCGCGCCTGACCCAGGCGCTTGTTCGTGGCAAGGCCTGGGCGATCCTGGACAAGTCGCTCGTCGCCCAGGTTTCCAAAGCGTTCGCGAAGGCATTCGGCGCGCGCTTCACCAGGCAGTCGCTCGGCAAGGTTGTGCCTGCAGCGGGGATTGTTCTCGGCGGCACGTTCAACTGGGCCACCCTGGAATCGATCGTTGATGCCGCTGACGTTGCATATCGGAGGCGGTTCCTCCTGGAGAAGTACCCGCAACTCGGCGAAGAGGAAGCAGTAGGACCGGCGCCCGCTGTTAGCTCCGACAGCGGAGATGATGCGGACGAGGCGATCAGCGTGCTCGACGAGCTCGCGGACGTCGGCGGCCCCGACCTTCGCTGACCCGGTGGAGTAGGGTCCGGGGCGAGGACTTCTAGCGCGGGTTTTGGCCTCCTGACCTGCGGCTTGGGAAATCTCGCGGGCCTACACGGGATCTTCACATTCGGTCGAGGGTCTCCGTGCTGGTCAGGGAGATAACTAAGGAGGCCACCGACCGAGAGACTCCGCGAACCGCGGAGGCACCTCTGCGACTGAGGCCCGTCCCTGTTGGGGCGGGCCTCAGTGCTGTCTGTGGCCCGGTGTGCCAGCCATGCGCGCTGCCGGGACAGCCATCCACCGGCAGGTCCGGACACCGTGGTGGAGGCCTCGCTCGTCGTCCTGCCGATGCGCTCGGCGAGCTCTCGCACCTCGCACGAGTGGCCGGCGCCCGTCACATCGGCAAGTCTCGTGTCATGACCAAGCACACGCTGACGATCAAGATGGACGCAGAGATCACCGACGAGGGCGCCCTCGTCGAGTCGGTGGAGTCCGCCACACCGGAGGACTCCCTGTCGCCCCGAGACATCCGCGAGGACGACCGGGCGTTCGCGACGCTCGTGGCGGGCATCTCCAAGGCGCTCAAGAACGTGTCGGTCCCGGGCGTCGAGATCAGTGGACTCGAGGTCGTCGCGCAAGACGAATAGCACCTGCGGCTCGTGCGCGAGTCGCCGGTCACACCCGACGGCTTCGAGGCCGAGCTCGCGAGCCTGCATGCGAGCGACCTACCGCTCGCGCACGTGAACGCGATCAGCGCGGTTGCGGAACACTCCAGGTCCGCGTCGGCCCGCACGGCACCCGCCGTGCGCGCCTTCGTCGTGCCGCGCCGGTTATGGGCTTGATCAACGCGTTGACCCTCGTGGTCGCGCGACCCTACCGTGACGCACGGGCGGTGCTCGCCCTGGGCTACCGACGTCGAAGGAGACCTCGTGCCGTTCCCTGCCTCGCGCGCCGCCGTGCCGCGCCGTCTCGTGTCCCTCACCGCGGCCTGCGCCGTGGCCGGCGGCGGTCTGGTCGCCGCGGCACCACCGGCCGGGGCGGAGGCGCCCGTGGGGGAGGTCTACGTCTCGGACCTGCCGTGGCTGGCCCAGTCGAACGGCTGGGGCCCGATCGAGCGCGACATGTCGAACGGCGAGGCGGCTGCCGGCGACGGCCGTCCGCTCACGGTGGGCGGGGTCGTCTACGACAAGGGCATCGGGATGCACGCCACCGGAAGCCTCTCGGTGGAGCTCGCGAGCAACTGCAGCCGCTTCCTCGCCGACGTCGGCCTCGACGACGAGGTAACGACGGGCGTGGGGACCGTCCGGTTCGAGGTCTACGGCGACGGTGCCCTGCTGGCCCAGACGGCCGTGCTGACGGGCGACGACCCGGCGGCGTCGCTCGACGTCGACGTGGCGGGCGTCGAGGTGCTCCGGCTCGTGGCGGACGAGGCGACGAACGGGAAGAACTTCGACCACGCCGACTGGGGCGATGCGCGCCTCGTGTGCGCCGACGACGCGCCCGAGCCGCCGACCGAGGTGGCCCGCTGGGACGTTCCCGCGCCCGAGGGCGCGACCAGCGCCGTCGTGCGTCTGGACTCCGACGGCCGCGTGGCGCTCGACGTCGAGGACGGCGGGGAGACCGTCGCCACGGCGACTCGCCTCGGCCTCGTCGGGAGCGACGGCGACTTCCGGCGCGGGCTCAGCCTCGTCGACCGCACCGAGACCGTCGTCGCGGACGAGTACCGCATGACCACCGGCAAGCGCGACCGTCGCTCGTACGTCCACACCGAGTCCGTCTTCACCTTCGAGAACGCCGACGGCCGGCGGATCGGGTTGGCCGTGCGCGCCGCCGAGGACGGCGTGGCGTACCGCTACCTGCTCGACGGCGACGGGGAGCACCGGGTCGACGACGAGTCCGGCGCGTGGACGCTGCCCGACGACGGCCCGGCGTGGATGCAGCGCTCGTACGCCGTCAACTACGAGGCCGAGTGGGACAGCACGACCGTGCGGGCGGGCAACGGGTCGGGGGCCGTCGGGTTCCCGGTGCTCTTCGGCCAGGGCGACCGCTACGTCCTGCTCAGCGAGTCCGACCTCCACGGCGACTACTCGGGTGCCCACCTGACGCACGCGCCCGGCTCGCTGACCTACGGCGTGGACCTCTTCCAGGGCCGCCCGGTCGTCTCGTCGGGGCCGCTCACCACCCCGTGGCGCGTCGCGATCGTCGGCGGGCTCGACGACGTGGTGGGGTCGACGCTGGTCGACGACCTCGCCACCCCGAACCAGCTCGAGGGCACCGACACGTCGTGGATCCAGCCCGGCCGGTCCAGCTGGAGCTGGCTGACCGACTGGTCCAGCCCGCGGGACGAGGCGCGGCAGCGTGACTTCGTCGACCTCGCCGCGCGCAACGGCTGGGAGTACGTGCTGCTCGACGAGGGCTGGGACGAGCGCTGGGTCCCGCGGACGGTGCGGTACGCCCGGACCAAGGGCGTCGACGTCATCATCTGGTTCCACAGCCGCGACCTGCGCACGCAGGAGCAGCGCGACGAGTGGCTGCCCCGCATCGCGTCGTGGGGCGTGCGCGGCATCAAGGTCGACTTCATGGACACCGACAGCCAGGAGATCCATCGCTGGTACGACGCGATCGCGGCGGACACCGCGAAGCACCGCCTGATGATCAACTTCCACGGCTCGTCCCTGCCCACGGGCATGCAGCGGACCTGGCCGCACATCATGAGCTACGAGTCGGTGCGCGGCGCGGAGAACGGCATCAACCCCGAGCGCAGCCTCATCGTGCCGTTCACGCGCAACGTCGTCGGGTCGATGGACTGGACGCCGGTGACGTTCTCGCGCGGGAACGGGAACTCGTCCAAGGCGCACGAGGTCGCCATGGGCATCGCCTACGAGTCGGGCTGGCAGCACTTCTCCGACAAGCCCGAGGCGTACGCGGCCGAGCCGGACGCCGAGGCGTTCCTGCAGAACATTCCCGCCCGCTGGGACGACACCCGCCTCGTCGGCGGGACCCCGGGCCAGGACGCCGTCCTGGCCCGTCGGTCGGGCGACCGCTGGTTCGTCGCCGGCATGCGGGCCGGCAACGGCGAGCCGCTCGAGCTGCCGCTCGACAGCCTCCGCGGGTCCGGTCTCGGGAGCAAGGTGCTGGTGGACCTGCTGACCGACGACGGGACCGACGGGTCGTCCACGGCACGCAGCACCGTCCGTGCCGACCGGACCGACACGCTGTCGGTGCCCACCGCGACCAACGGCGGGTTCGCGGCGGTCGTGTGCACCGCCAAGCCGGGCCGGGACACGTGCCTCGAGCCCGTGGAGCCGTGGCCCGCCGCCACCCTCGCCGTCGAGCCTGACGAGGCCGACGTCGCCCCGGGCGCGACCGTCGAGGTCACGGCGGCCCTCACGATCGCCGACCGCGACGTGGCGGACGTGCGGCTCGAGCTCGAGGTGCCGCAGGGCTGGACCGCCGAGGGCGGGGCCGACGTGGTCCGGCGGGTCGCCGCGGGGCACACCGTCGAGACGACATGGTCCGTCACGGTGCCCGCCGACGGCGCGACGGGGACCGTGGAGCTCCCGGTCACCGGCCACTACCGCGTCGGTGGCGAGCGTTACACCGCCGAGTCGCAGTCGACCGTGTGGATCACGCCGCCGCCGCTGCGGGGCGAGCACTTCGTCTCGGACCTCGAGTGGTCGGAGCAGAGCAACGGGTACGGGCCGATCGAGCGCGACATGTCCAACGGCCAGGCGGCGCCCGGCGACGGGCGCCCGCTCGAGATGCACGACGTCGTCTACGACAAGGGCGTCGGGATGCACGCGACCGGTTCCCTCACCACGTGGCTGGGCGGCACGTGCACCGCCTTCCGCGCGCTGGTGGGCATCGACGACGAGGTGCTCGAGACCCCGGGCGAGTCCGGCGTCGGGTCGGTGCGGTTCCGGGTCTACGGCGACGACGTCCTGCTCGCCGAGACGGACGTCCTGACGAACCACGACCCGGTGGTCGAGCTCGACGTGGACGTCACCGGCGTGCAGCGTCTGCGTCTCGAGGCGCACGAAGGCACCGACGGCAAGAACTTCGACCACGCCGACTGGGCCGACGCACGGCTCACCTGCGCCACGGGCTGACCCGGGCCGCCAGGTGACGTGGCGGGACGTGGACGGGTGCGCCGACGCAGGTCACGACGCGCTCGCCGGGTCCCCTGCCGGGGCCGGCCGCAGCGACCAGGTCCACGCCGCGCCGAGGCTCGCGAGCGCGGCCGCGGCGCCGAACGCCCACGCGGTCCCGCCCGCCTGGGCGGCGAGCCCGAACGCCATGGGTCCGATCCCCAGGCCGAGGTCGAGCGCCATGCTGGCGGTCCCGGACGCCGCCCCGCGCTCGGTGGGCGACGCCGTCGCGAAGATGGCGGAGAAGAAGGCCGGCGTGCTGAACGTGACACCGACTCCGAGGACGGCCGCGCCGGCGACCAGGGCCGCCGGTGTGCGCAGCACGGCCGCCAGGAGCAGGCCCGCCGCGATCGCGACCAGCGCCGCGCTCGCGAGCGTGAGGGCCGGCACGCGGTCGACGATCCGGGCGAACGCGACGCGCCCGACGACGACCACCGAGCCGTAGACGAGCAGCGGCAGGCTCACGTTCGCCATGCCGAGCGACTCCGCGTGCAGCGCCGCGTACACGAGGAACGCGCCCATCGCCATGACGGAGGCGAGGAACCCCACGCTCGGGCGGATCGCCGGCCGGTGGACCCACACCCAGCCGCCGTGCGCGCCGTGCGGGGGTCGGCCGCCGACGCGAGTCTCGCCGATGGACCCCGCCACGACCGCCGCGACGACGGCCAGGACCGCGGCCCCGTACCAGGCGCCCGCGAAGCTCGTCGCCCCGATCAGCAGCTCGCCGAGGGGCGGGCCGAGCGTGATCCCCAGGTAGAGCCCGATCGAGTTGTAGCTCATCGCCTCGCCGCGCCGGCTCTCCGGCGCGAGGTCGGCGAGCGCCGCGAGGGAGGCGACGAAGAACGCGGCCTCCGCCACGCCCAGGAGGAGGCGGAGCGCGACCACCACGAGCAGCGCGCCGGCGTGCGCGGTCAGCGCGAGGCACGCCGCCGCGAGCAGCGCGCCTCCGATCATGAGGGGCGACCGGCCCCAGACGTCGCACAGGTGGCCCACCACCGGGCGCAGCGCGAGGGCGGACAGGGCGAACGCCCCGAAGGCCAGGCCGGTGCCGGCCGCGTCCGAGCCCACCGGACCGGTGACGTAGAGCGGCAGGGCGAGGATCGAGACACCGACCGCGGTGAAGTACGCGAGGTCGGCCAGGGCGAGCCGGACGAACGCCGACGTGAGCAGCGGCTCGCGCGCGGCGCGGCCGGGCGGCGTCGGGGCGGCGGCCATGGTTCCAGCATGCGCCCGCACCGCCGCCCACGTCAGGGTCCTCTTCGCTCGGGGTGCAGGCGCCGACGCCGCGAGTTCGGCCGGGCTCCGAACCAACTTCGCTAGGGTGGCCGACGTGCCGTCCGTCACAGACCTCGTCCCCGCCCCGGCGTCGCTGCGGACGGGCGCGGGGACGGTCACGGTGCCCGACGGCGCCCGCGTCGCCGCCGACGCGGCGCTGCGACCCGCCGCGCGCTGGTGGCGCCGGGTGAGCGAGGACGCGTTCGGCCTCGAGCTCGTGCCCGACGCCGGTACCCCGGCAGGGGCCGCCGACGTCGCGTTCGTCGTCGCCCCGGACCTGGCGCCCGGCGCGTACCGCCTCGCGGTCCGCACCGGCCCGGCCCGGGTGCGGGTCGAGGCGGCCGACCTCGCCGGCGCCCACGCGGCCGCGCAGACCCTCCGCCAGCTCGCCGGCCCGGCGGCCTTCCGGCGCGCGGGCGACGGCCCCCTCACGCTCCCGGCGGTGCACGTCGAGGACGCGCCCCGGCACGGCTGGCGGGGCGTGCTGCTCGACGTCGCGCGGCACTTCCTGCCCAAGGCCGACGTGCTGCGCTTCGTCGACCTCGCCGCGGCGCACCACCTCGACGTCGTGCAGCTGCACCTCACCGACGACCAGGGGTGGCGCGTCGAGATCGAGCGGTACCCCCGCCTGACCGAGGTCGGCGCGTGGCGCCGCGAGTCCATGGTCGGCACCTGGCGCACCGGCACCCCGGACGGCCGCCCGCACGGCGGGTACTACACGGCCGACGACCTGCGCGAGATCGTCGCGTACGCACGCGAGCGCGGGATCACGGTCGTGCCAGAGATCGACGTGCCGGGCCACGTGCAGGCCGCGCTCGCCGCCTACCCCGAGCTCGCCGCGCGCCCCGGCGCGCACGAGGTGCGCACCACGTGGGGCATCAGCGACGACGTCCTCGACCCGTCGGAGGCGTCGCTGGCGTTCTTCCGCGACGTCCTCGACGAGGTGTGCGCGATCTTCGACTCGCCGTTCGTCGCCCTGGGCGGCGACGAGGTGCCGACCACCGCCTGGCGCGAGCGCCCCGACGTCGTGGAGCGTGCCGCGAGCCTCGGCCTGCTCGACGACGCCGGCACGCCCGACGTCGTGCGGCTCCACGGCTGGTTCCTCGCGCGGCTCGCCGACCACCTGCGCGGGCGCGGCCGGCGGGCCGTCGTCTGGGACGAGGCGTTCGGGCCCGACCTGCCGCGCGACGTCGTCGTGACGTGCTGGCGCGGCCACGCCGTCGCCGCCACTGCGCTCGCGGCCGGGCACGACGTCATCATGGCGCCCGAGCAGGAGGTCTACCTCGACCACCGCGCGTCGGACGGTCCCCACGAGCCCGTCCCGGTCGGTTTCGTGCGCACGGTCGACGACGTGCGCGCGTTCGAGCCGCTGCCCGCCGCGTTCCTGGAGTCGGTGACGACACCGCTGCGCGGGCGGCTCCTCGGCGCGCAGGCGCAGGTCTGGACCGAGCACCTCGACTCGGCGCGCCGCGTCGACTATGCGACCTTCCCGCGCCTGGCGGCGTTCGCCGAGGCGGTCTGGTCGCCCGACGCCCCGGGGTTCGCGGAGCGGCTCGAGTCGCACCTGGCCCGGCTCGACGCCGCGGGCGTCGAGTACCGCCCCCTCGACGGGCCGCGGCCGTGGCAGACCCGCCCCGGGGTCGCGGGCCACCCGCGGGACCTGGCGGCCGAGCGGGCCGCGGCCGGCTGGGCGGGGCTCGGCGGGTGGGTCGAGGGCCGCGACGGCGCCGAACCGGGGAGGTCGCCCGGATGACGACGGGCGAGCCGGCCGCCCCCGTCGCGCCCGTCAGCACCGTGCGCGGCGTGCTCCTGCCGCTGCCCGACGGCGGCACCTCCGGCCCGATGGACCTGCACCTGGCCGCGGGGCGGGTGCGCGCGGTGGTGCCGTCGTCGGGCGACGCGTCCGACGGCACGGTGCTCGACGACGGAACGGTGCTCGACGCCGGCGGGAGGCTGGCGCTGCCCGGCCTCGTCGACGCGCACGTCCACGGCGCGGCGGCGGTCCTCGAGCCCGCGGTGCAGCACGCGCTGCTGCGCCAGGGCGTGACCGCGATCGTCGTCGGCGCCGACGGCGTGGGCTTCGCGCCGTCCGACGAGACCACCTACGGCTGGGCCGCCGAGTACTTCGCCGGGATCGACGGCGCCCACCCGACGTTCCGCGGCGGCTCCGTCGCGGACCTGCTCGCCACGTACGAGGGCACCACCGCGATCGGGGTCGCGACGCTCGTGCCCCACGGCACGCTGCGCCACGCCGTGCTCGGCACCGAGCAGCGCGCGGCGGCGCCGGACGAGGTCGCGCGCATGGTCGCGCTCGCGCGCCAGGCGTTCGACGACGGGGCGTGCGGTCTGTCGACCGGGCTCGAGTACGTGCCGGCCGCCTGGGCGGGGCAGGACGAGCTCGTCGCCCTGGCGCGGGTCGCGGCCGACCGCGGCCTGCCGCACGTGTCGCACATGCGCGGGTACGAGGACCGGGCCGAGGCGGCGTTCGGCGAGCTGGTGCGCCTCGCGCGCGCGTCCGGCGCCGCGACGCACGTGTCGCACCTGCACGGCCCGGCCGACGTCCTGGTCCGGCTGCTCGACGACGCCGGCGCCGCGGGGCTCGACGTCACCTTCGACTCCTATCCCTACCTGCGGGGCTGCTCGATCCTGGCCATGGTGGCCCTGCCCACGTGGCTCCCGCTGGCCGACCCGGACGCCACGCTGGCCTCGCTCGCCGACCCCGGCGTGCGGGCGCGGGTGCGCGAGCACCTCGCCCGGCTGGAGGACCTGTGGCCGCGGGTCACGCTCGCGTGGGTACCGGGCGAGGACGCCGCGGCGGGCCGGTCGCTGCCGGACGTCGCGACGGGATGGGGCGTCGAGCCGGCCGAGGCGGCGCTGCGGCTGCTCGTCGCGTCCCGGCTGCGCGCGAGCTGCGTCTTCGCCCAGCCGCCGACCAACAGCGCCGCGTCGGTGCGGACGCTGGCGAACCACCCCGGCCACCTGGGCGGGTCCGACGCGATCTACCAGCCGGTCGCCCCGGCGGCGGCGGGCCGGCCGCACCCGCGCGGCTGGGGCGCCTTCGCGCGCCTGCTCGCCGAGCGCGTCCGCGACACCGGCGACTGGTCGTGGCACGAGGCCGTCGAGCACCTGTCCGCACGGGCGGCGCGGCGCTTCGGGCTCGCCGACCGTGGCCGGATCGCACCGGGCGCCGCCGCCGACGTCGTGCTCGTCGACCCCGACGCCGTGCGCGACCGGGCGACCTACGACCGGCCGCGCGTGCCGGCGTCGGGCATCGACGACGTGCTCGTGGCCGGGGTGCCCGTGCTCGCCGGCGGGGAGCTGACCGGGGCCACGCCGGGCCGCGCCCTGCGCCCCACCCGCCGAGGTAGCGCAGCATTCGCCGAGGTAGCGCAGGATCCGCCGAGGTAGCGCGATCCTGGGCGAGGTAGCACGGGTACGACCGACGAGGACATGAGGCACGAATGAGGATCGACGACGCCGGCCGCTCCTGGGCCCTGCTCACGCTCGACCGAGCGGCGCTCGAGCACAACGTCGCGACCGTCGCGGCGGCGGTCGACGCCGCGGGCGCCGAGCTCGCGCCGCACGTCAAGACGCACATGTCGCCCGAGATCTGGCGGCGCCAGCTCGACGCCGGTGCGTGGGGCGCCACGGTCGCGACGCCGGGCCAGCTGCGCACCGCCCTCGGGTGGGGCACCGTCCGGCGCGCGCTGCTGGCCAACGAGCTCGTCGACCCGCGCGACCTCGCGTGGCTGCGCGACGCGCTCGACCGCGGCGACGCCGAGGAGGTCTGGCTCTACGTCGACTCCTCGCGGGGCGTGGAGCTGCTGGCCGCGGCGTTCGCGGGAGCCGCCCGTCCCGAACGGCTCGGCGTGCTCGTCGAGCTGGGCGTCCCCGGCGGGCGCACCGGCGTGCGCACGGTCGCGGACGCCACCACCCTCGCGCGCTCGGTGGCCGAGGCCGGGCTGCGCCTCGCCGGCGTCGCCGGCTACGAGGGGCCGGTCGCGGCCGGCACGAGCGCGGCCGAGCTCGACGCGGTGGCGCGCTGGTGCGCGACCCTGCGCGAGGCGGGCGACGCCGTCGCGCCCCTGGTCGAGGGTCCGGTCGTGCTCTCGGCGGGCGGCAGCGCCTTCGCCGACGTCGTGCTGCGCGAGCTCACGGCGGCGGACGGCGTCCGCGTCGTCGTGCGGTCCGGCGCGTACGTCACGTCCGACCACGGCCACTACCTGCGTTCGGACCCGTGGACGCGGCTCGGCGCCGCCGCGCTGCGGCCCGCCGTCACGGTGTGGGCCTCGGTGCTCTCGGCGCCCGAGCCGGGGCTCGTGATCTGCGGCATGGGCCGGCGCGACGTGTCGTTCGACATCGACCTGCCGTTCCCGCTCGTCGCGCGGGCCGTGGACGACGCCGGACGCCTCGGGCCCGCGCGGGACCTTCCCGGCGCCGCGGTGACCGGGCTCAACGACCAGCACGCGTACGTCACGGTGCCCGACGACGCGCGGCTCGCCCCGGGCGACGTCGTCGGCTTCGGCATCTCGCACCCGTGCACCACGCTCGACAAGCACCGCACCGGGCTCGTCACCGACGGCGACGACGTCGTCGAGCAGGTGACGTTCCAGCTCTGACCACGACACGGACGACAGCACACGACGACCACCACGACGAGGAGCGAACCGTGACCCGCAAGACCGCGATCAGCACGCCGCACGCCCCGGCGCCGGCGCACACCTTCCACCAGGGCGTACGCTCCGGGCCGTTCGTCCAGGTCTCGGGCCAGGGGCCCGTCGACCCGGCGACGGGGGAGTACGTCCACCTCGGCGACGTCGCGGCCCAGACGACGCGCACGCTCGAGAACGTCCGCGCGATCGTCGAGGCCGGCGGTGCCACGTTCGACGACGTCGTCATGCTGCGCGTGTACCTGACGAGCCGCGACGACTTCGCCGCGATGAACCAGGCCTACGGCGCGTTCGTCGAGCAGCACTGCCCGAGCGGGGTGCTCCCGAGCCGCACGACGGTCATGGTCGGGCTGCCGCGCCCGGAGATGCTCGTCGAGATCGACGCCCTCGCCGTGACGGCGTAGCGCTCAGCGCCCGACGGGCTCCGGCTCGCGCTCCGGACCGGCCGGCGAGGCGGGCGCGCCCGCGTCCGGGCCGTCGTCGGGCCCGGGCCCGCCGCCCGCGCCGGGAGCGCCCGGTGCCGCCGGCCGCAGGCGCCGGCGCACGAGGCGGTAGACGACGTACCCGGCCGCCGCGACGGCGAGCCACGGCAGCAGGATGCCGAGCACCAGCACGAGGCCCTCGACCGTCGCCACGAGCGCGGCCCACCCCGACCCCAGGCCGCCCACGAAGCCGCCCTGGCGGGCGGCGACGGTCGCCGGCTCGGAGGTGACCTCCACCTGCAGCGTCGACATCGCGACCTGCTCGGACAGCACCTGCCGCTCGGCCTTGAGCGCGTCGAGCTCGGCCTGCCGCTCGGAGAGCTCCTGCTCGACCTGGAGCAGGTCGTCGGTGCTGGCGGCGCTGCTCATGAGCTCGCGCAGCCGCTCGGTCGAGGTGGTCAGTGCCGCGATCCGCGCGTCGAGGTCCCGGCCCTGCGTCGTGACGTCGTCCGTGTCGACGCTCACCTCGTTGACGTCGCCGAGGCCGGACAGCGCCTCGAGCGTCGTCGACATGCGGTCCGCCGGGATGCGGAGCGTCAGGGACGCGCTGCCGGGCACGTCGCCGTCCGCGGAGATCTCGGTCCGCCGCTCGACGCGGCCACCCGCCTGCTCGGCGATCCGCGCCAGGTCGCGCGCGGTGGCCGACGGGTCCGGCGCGACGACGGTCGCGTGCGCCGTCGTGACGATCTCGCGGTCGACGGCGGCCTCCTCCGAGACGCCCGCACCGGCGCCGAGGTCGGCGCTCGAGCCCGCGCCGACGTCGTGCGCGGCGGTGTCGCCGCCGCTCTCCGCGGCCCCGCCGTCGGCGCCGGCCGAGCACGCGGCCAGCGTCAGCGCGAGGGCGGCGCAGGTCAGGAGCGCGGACGCGCCACGGCGTCGGGCGGGCGAGGCAGGCATGCGGACGAGCGTAGGCGCGGCGCGCGGTGTCCCAGGCCCGCAGCGCTGGATCGTGACAAGACCGTGCTGCGACCGTGATCTTCACCCGCTTCACCCGCTGATCGGGGGTCACGATTCGGTCACGACGGCGGGCGGGGGCCTCGACACCCGCGGATTAAGTCGCTCTACTAACAAACGTGTCCGCGACGACGACGACGCCGCGCGAGTCCCGCCGAGCCCTCGGCGCGGGCCTGCGCGCCACCGCCAAGGTGCTCCCCGAGCACGCCCGGGCGCACAACCGGGCGCTCCTGCTCCAGCACCTCTTCCACGCCGGGCCGACGTCACGGGCGGACCTGGCCCGAGCGACGGCGCTGACGCGGGTGACGGTCTCCGACCTGGTCAGCGTCCTGCTCGCCGAGGGGCTCGTCGAGGAGCTCGGCGTCCGGCCCGGCCGGCGCGTGGGCAAGCCGGCGACCCTCGTCGGGATGCGCACGGACGCCTACCAGGTCGTCGCCGTCGACCTGTCGGACGAGGCCGTCGTGCGCGGGGCCGTGCTCACGCTCGCGGGCGAGGTGGTCGTGCGGCGGTCGCTCGCCGTGGACGAGCGCTCGGGCGACGACCTCGTCGACCTTCTGACGCGGTTCGCCCGGCGCCTGCTCTCCGCGGCGACGCGGCCGGTGATCGGCGTCGGTGTCGGCTCGCCCGGCGTCGTCGACCCGTGGGGCCGGGTCGTCGAGGCGCCCAACCGGGCGTGGTCCGACCTGCCGTTGGCCGCGCTGCTCTCCGAGCGGCTCGGGCTGCCCGTGCAGGTCGCCAACGACGCCGACACCGCCGCCCTCGGCGAGTACACGTACGGCGGGGCGGCCGGCTCGATGCTGGTCCTGACCGTGGGGCAGGGCGTCGGCGCGGGGATCGTCGTCGACGGCGCACGGGTGCACGGGGCGGGCGACGCCGCCGGCGAGCTGGGGCACGTCACGGTCGTCGACGACGGCGAGCCGTGCGCGTGCGGGCGGCGCGGCTGCCTGGAGACCGTGCTGTCCGCGCCCGCGCTGCGCCGGGCCGTCGCCGGTCTGGACGCCGCGGAGGCGGACGCCGCGCTGGCCGCGGCCGGCCGGGTGCTCGGCGCGGCGCTCGCCCCCGTGGTCAGCGCCCTCAACCTGGCCGAGGTGCTGCTGTGCGGACCTCCCGAGCTGCTCGACGGCGCGCTGCGCCGGGCCGCGACGGACACCCTGCGCGAGCGCACCATGCCGGCCGTCGGAGCGGGGCTGCGGCTGCGCATGGCCGCCCTCGGCGGGGACGTGGTGCTGGCGGGCGCCGCGGTCCTCGTCCTCGCCGCGCAGCTGGGCATCTCGTGACCCCGGACCTCGCCGTCGGCGTCGACATCGGCGGCACCAAGACCCTCGCCGTCCTCCTCGGGCCCGACGGTGCCGTGCTCGCCCGGACCCGGATCGCGACCGAGCCCGGGCCCCGCGGGGTCGTCGACGGCGCCGCCCGCGCCGTGCGGGCCGTCGTCGGGCAGGCCGGGCTCGAGCCCGGGCGGGTCGGGGCCGTCGGCGTGGGCATCCCCGGCCTCGTCGACCCCGCCGCGGGCACCGTGCGGCACGCCGTGAACGTCGGCGTCGACGACGGCCCGCTGCCGCTGGTCGCCGAGCTGTCGCGCGCGCTCGGCGGCGTGCGGGTCGCGGTCGAGAACGACCTCAACGTGGCGGCCCTCGGCGCCGCCCACCTGGCCGGCCGGGAGACGGGCGAGGCGGTCGACCTCGCCTTCCTCGCGCTCGGGACGGGCCTGGCCGCCGGCCTCGTGCTCGACGGGCGGCTGCGGCGCGGGGCGCGCGGCGCGGCCGGGGAGATCGGCCACGTGCCGGTCGACCCGGCGGGCCCCGTGTGCCCGTGCGGGCAGCGGGGCTGTCTCGAGCTGTACGCGTCCGGCTCGGCGGTCCGGGCCCTGTGGCCGACGGCTCCTGCCGAGGTCCCCGCGCCCGTGGCGCTGTTCGAGGCCGCCGCCGCGGGCGACCCGGCGGCCGTGGCGGCGCGCGCCCGCTACGCGTCCGCCGTGGCAGCCGCGGTGCGCATGCTCGTGCTCGCCGTGGACGTGCGGGAGGTCGTCCTCGGCGGCGGCGTCGCGGCGCTCGGCGAGCCCCTGCTCGCCGCCGTGCGCGACGCCCTGACGGCCGCGTCGTCGGGGTCCGCGTTCCTCACCTCGCTGCGCCTGTCCGACCGGGTGCGCCTCGCCCCCGATAGCGTGCCCGTGGGGGCGGTGGGCGCGGCCGTCCTCGGCCGCGAGCGCCGCGGTCCGCCGTCGACCCCCTAGCCGAGGTAGCGCGCCCCGCGCCGAGGTAGCGCGCTCCTCGCCGAGGTAGCGCCACGGACGAACTGGAGTCTCCATGGAAGTTGTCATCGCTCCCGCCGAGCGGCTCGCCGAGCTCGCGGCCGACGCGGTCGAGGCGCTGCTGCGCGCCACGCCCGACGCCGTGCTCGGCCTCGCGACGGGGTCGAGCCCGCTCGCGGTGTACGACGAGCTCGCGCGGCGCCACCGCGAGTCGGGCCTGTCGTTCGCTCGCGCCCGCGGCTTCCTGCTCGACGAGTACGTGGGTCTGCCGGCCGACCACCCGCAGCGGTACCGCACCGTCATCGAGGCCGAGATCGCCTCGCGGGTCGACTGGCCGGCCGGCCAGGTGCAGGGCCCGGACGGTCTCGCCGACGACATCCCGGCCGCCTGCGCCGCGTACGAGCGCGCGATCGCCGACGCCGGGGGAGTCGACCTCCAGCTGCTCGGCATCGGCACCGACGGGCACATCGCGTTCAACGAGCCCGGCTCGTCCCTCGCCTCGCGCACGCGGATCAAGACGCTGACCCGGCAGACCCGCCTCGACAACGCGCGGTTCTTCGACGACGACGTCGACCAGGTGCCCACGCACTGCCTCACCCAGGGCCTCGGCACGATCATGGAGGCCCGTCACCTCGTGCTGCTGGCGACGGGCCGGCACAAGGCCGAGGCCGTGCACCAGCTCGTCGAGGGGCCCGTCTCGGCGATGTGGCCCGGCACCGTGATGCAGCTGCACCCGCACGCGACCGTGCTGGTGGACGACGCCGCGGCCTCGCGCCTGCAGCTCGCCGACTACTACCGCCAGACGTACGAGAGCAAGCCGCGGTGGCAGGAGCTCTGACGCGTCCGCTCGCACGGGCGGTGCCGGCACGGCCCGCCAGGGTGTCGGTAGGGGCGTCGTAGACTGCCGGTCATGAGCGATCCTCTCTCCACGCCGCCCGCGGACCCGCACGAGCCGGGCGCGGGGACGAGCGTCCTGGAGCGCCCGGAGACCCGCGAGCAGGCGGCCGAACCGGGCGACCACGAGCGCTTCGCGCACTACGTGCGCAAGGAGAAGATCATGGAGTCGGCGATGACCGGCAAGCCCGTGATCGCGCTCTGCGGCAAGGTCTGGGTGCCGGGTCGCGACCCGTCGAAGTTCCCGGTCTGCCCGGTGTGCAAGGAGATCTACGACGGCCTTCGTGAGCCGCAGGACGGCGAGGGCGACTCCGGCAAGTGACCGCGCGGCCGCTTCCCGAGTCCGAGTCCGTCGACCTCTTCACCGCCGCCGAGGAACCGCCGCAGCGGCTCCCGCAGTCGCCGTCGTCGTCCGCCGCGTCCCAGCTCAGCCCGGCGTTCCCGCGCCGCGCACCGTGGGGCACGGCGTCGAACCTGCGCGCCTGGCAGGCGGAGGCGCTCGCGCTCTACCACGAGCGCTCGCCGCGCGACTTCCTCGCCGTCGCCACGCCGGGCGCCGGTAAGACGACGTTCGCCCTGCGCGTGGCCACCGAGCTGCTCGAGTCCGGCGTCGTGAGGCGGGTGACCGTCGTCGCGCCGACGGAGCACCTCAAGCACCAGTGGGCCGACGCCGCGGCGCGCGTGGGCATCCGGATCGACCCGTCGTTCAAGAACAGCCAGGGCAAGCACGGCTCCCACTACGACGGCGTCGCGCTCACGTACGCCCAGGTCGCGGCCAAGCCGGCCCTGCACCGCGCCCGCACCGAGGCCGCGCGCACCCTCGTGATCCTCGACGAGGTGCACCACGCGGGTGACGCGCTGAGCTGGGGCGAGGCCGTGCGCGACGCGTTCGAGGGCGCCACGCGCCGCCTGGCGCTGACGGGTACCCCGTTCCGCTCCGACACCGCGCCGATCCCGTTCGTCATCTACGAGCCGGACACCGACGGCGTGCGCCGCTCTAAGGCCGACTACACCTACGGCTACGGGGACGCGCTGCGCGACCACGTCGTGCGCCCGGTGCTGTTCATGACCTACTCGGGCCAGATGCGCTGGCGCACGCGCGCGGGCGACGAGGTGAGCGCCCGCCTCGGCGAGGCCATGACCAAGGACATGCACGCGCAGGCCTGGCGCACCGCGCTCGACCCGGACGGCGAGTGGATCCCGTCGGTCCTCGCCGCGGCCGACAAGCGCCTCGCCGAGATGCGCCGCGCCGTGCCCGACGCCGGCGGCCTGGTGATCGCGTCCGACCAGTCCGACGCGCGCGCCTACGCCGGGCACCTCGCGCGGCTCACGGGGGAGAGCCCGACCGTCGTGCTCTCGGACGACGACGGCGCGAGCGCCCGCATCGACGAGTTCGCCGCGGGGACGCAGCGGTGGATGGTCGCGGTGCGCATGGTGTCCGAGGGCGTGGACGTCCCCCGTCTGGCCGTCGGCGTCTACGCGACGAGCACGTCCACGCCGCTGTTCTTCGCGCAGGCGGTCGGGCGCTTCGTGCGCGCGCGCAAGCGCGGGGAGACGGCGTCGGTGTTCCTGCCGAGCGTGCCCCTGCTGCTCGAGCTCGCGAACGGCATGGAGCTCGAGCGCGACCACGCGCTCGACCGGCCGCAGACGGCCGAGGAGCAGGGGATCGACTACGACCCCGAGGCCGCGTTGCTCGCGGCGGCCAACCGCGAGGAGAAGGCGTCCGGGGAGCTCGAGGGCAGCTTCCAGGCGCTCGAGGCGCAGGCGTCGTTCGACCGCGTGCTGTTCGACGGCGGCGAGTTCGGCGCCGGCGCGGACGTCGGCTCGGCCGAGGAGCTCGACTTCCTGGGCCTGCCCGGGCTGCTCGAGGCCGACCAGGTCACGACGCTGCTGCGCCAGCGGCAGGCCGAGCACCTGCGGGGCCGTGGCGGGGCGACGTCGAGCGAGGCGGCGCTCGAGCGCTCGGAGGCCGAGCACCGCCGTGCCGCCGAGCTGCGCAAGGAGCTGTCCAAGCTCGTCTCGGCGTGGGCGCGCAAGTCCGGGCGCCCGCACGGGTCGGTGCACACCGAGCTTCGCCGCCGGTGCGGCGGGCCCGAGGTGCCGCTCGCGACGGCCGACCAGCTGCAGGCGCGCGTCGAGATGGTGCGCGGCTGGTTCGTGGGCAGGCGCTAGGGGCGGGACGTCGTCAGGCCGGCGGCTCGGGCAGCCAGGTGAACCAGCCGTCCTCCGGGGCCTGGTCGAGCCGGCGCACCTCGGCGGACCCGAGGACCCCGGCGTCGACGAGGCCGTGGGCGACGATCCGGGCCACGGCACCCGCGCCGCGCGGGCTGAAGTGCGTGTTGTCCTCGCGCTGCTCCGTGATGTTGAAGCAGGTCCGGCTCTCGTCCGGTCCCAGCGCCTGCCAGAGGTCGAGGGTCGCGCGCTGCACGTCGAGGAGCGGGACGTCGAGCTCGGTCGCCAGCGCCCGCGCCGCGTCGGGGTACTGGCCGTGGCTCTCGAGAGCCTTCCCGGCGTCGTCGAACCCGCGGCGCTCGGCCGGCGTCGCCAGCACCGGCACCGCGCCCCGCTCCCGGGCGGCGGACACGTAGCCCGCCAGGTGCTCCCGGTACGTCGACCACGGCTCGGTGTACCGCGAGGGGTCCTCGGACTTCGCGTCGTTGTGGCCGAACTGCACGACGAGCACGTCACCGGCCCGCAGCGCGGCCAGGACGGGCTCGAGCCGGCCCTCGTCCACGAAGCTCTTCGAGCTGCGCCCGTTGCGCGCGTGGTTCTCGACCACCAGGCCGGGCGCGAGGTAGAACGGCAGGGCCATGCCCCAGCCCGTCTCCGGTCGGGCGTCGGCCGCCTTGGGTGCGGCGGTGGAGTCGCCGGCGACGAAGACGTGGCGGGTGCGGGACGTGACCATGGCGTCGGTGCCTTCCTCGTACGGGACGCCGCCCGTCGTCGGGAAGCGCTTGCCGCGGCGACGCTACCCGGAGCCCACGGCGCGCGGCAACGCCGTGCGCGTCAGGCGAGCGTCACCTCGACGGTGGGGATCGCCGGGTCGCCCGCGGAGAGCCGCCGCGCGCCGCGCGGCAGCTCGGCGCGCGCGGTGCGGTGGTGCTTGACCGCGTTCTGCACGCCGTACGCGCCGACCCAGCGCGAGTCCACCGCGCCGTCGACCACGAGCGGCACGTGCAGCGGCCGCAGGGCCCCGTCGGCGACGGCGGCCTCCTCCGGGGTCCACGCGACGACGCGCTCGTCGGGCCCGGTGATCACGACCTCCTCCGTGGCCCGCCCGTCCGGGCCGAGCCGCCGCGCGGCCACCTTGCGCCCGCCCTGGCTCGACTTCTTCGTCGACGCCTTCGCCACGGGCTGCAGGACGCCCGAGGAGTCGGCGCGCGCGACCAGCTTGTAGACCATCCCGCACGTCGGCGCGCCGGACCCCGTCACGAGCGACGTGCCGACGCCGTACGCGTCCACCGGCGCCGCGGCGAGCGAGGCGATCGCGTACTCGTCCAGGTCGGAGGTCACCACGATCCTGGTGCCCGTGGCGCCGAGCTCGTCGAGCTGCTGGCGGACCTCGACCGCGAGCGAGCCCAGGTCGCCCGAGTCCAGGCGCACGGCGCCGAGCGACGTCCCCGCGGCGGCGACGGCGTTCTCGACGCCGCGACGCACGTCGTAGGTGTCGACCAGCAGCGTCGTCCCCGTGCCGTGCGAGGCGACCTGCGACGCGAAGGCCGACGGCTCGTCGTCGTGCAGGAGGGTGAAGGCGTGCGCGGCGGTGCCGATCGTGTCGAGCCCGTACCGGAACCCCGCCTCGAGGTTGGACGTGCCGGTGAAGCCGCCGATGACGGCGGCGCGCGCCGCGGCGACCGCGGCCTGCTCGTGGGCGCGGCGCGAACCCATCTCGAGGCAGGGCCGGTCGACGGCGGCGCTGGTCATGCGCGACGCGGCCGAGGCGACGGCGGAGTCGTAGTTGAGGATCGACAGCACGAGCGTCTCCAGCAGCACCGCCTCGGCGAAGGTGCCCTCCACCTGCATCAGCGGCGAGCCGGGGAAGAACATCTCGCCCTCGGCGTACCCCTGGATCGTCCCCGTGAAGCGGTAGCCGGAGAGGAAGTCGAGCGTCCGGTCGTCGACGACGCGCGTGCGCTCGAGGAACGCCAGCTCGGCGTCGTCGAACCGGAAGTGGGGGAGCGCTTCCAGGACCCGTCCCGTCCCGGCCAGCACGCCGTAGCGACGGCCCGCCGGGAGCCGGCGCGTGAACACCTCGAACACGCAGTGCCGGTGCGCCGTGCCGTCGGCCAGCGCGGCCTGGAGCATCGTCAGCTCGTACCGGTCGGTGAGCAGCGCGAGCGACGGGCGCAGCGTCGGCCGCGGCGCCGCGGGCAGGGAGACCGGCAGCGTGGCCGGGACGGAGGTCGGGGCGGCGGCGCCCCGGGTCGCGTCGGTCATGGGGAACACCGTAGGGCGCGCGGACCGGTCAGGCAGGTCGAGCCCGCGTGGTGGGCGGGCATGCATAGGCTGGGAGGGTGAGTACGACGACCGGACCGATGCTCTCGACCCTGGCGGACGCCGGGACGGCGACCGAGGAGGAGACCCGCACCGACACGTGGACGGACGCGGTGCCGGGGCTGGCCGACCCCTGGGTCACCATCGTGTGGAACGACCCGGTGAACCTCATGTCCTACGTGAGCTACGTCTTCGAGAGCTACTTCGGGTACCCGCCCGCGAAGGCGCGCAAGCTCATGCTGCAGGTGCACCACGACGGCCGTGCGGTCGTGTCGTCGGGGCCGCGCGAGCGCATGGAGGTCGACGTCCAGGCCATGCACGGCTTCGGGCTGTGGGCCACGCTGCAGCCGTCCGGCCAGGGCGCCGCCGGCGCCGAGGGAGGTGCGGCATGACCCCGTTCCGCTCGACCCCCGACGGGTACGTCGCGCACTGGGAGGCGGTGGAGCGGCACGTGCTGGCCCGCGTCGCGCGCGACGTCGCCGAGCTGGTCCGCACCGAGTCGGGCGTCGGGCCCGGCGTCGAGGCCGGCGAGGGCGTCGCGTTCACCGGCGTCGGCCGCGTGCCCCACGACCCCGCCGTGCAGCGCCTGCTGCCCGACGCGCACAAGGAGGACCCCGACGTCGCCGCCGACTTCCGGCACCTGACCCAGACCGACCTCGCCACGGCCAAGATCGCCCGCCTCGAGGCGTTCGCCGACGCGCTCGATCCCGACCGTGCCGCCGCGCGCGTCCTCGACGGTGACCTCGACGAGCCCGAGTGGGACCAGGGGGCCCAGGTCGTCGTGCCGCGGGACGAGGCCCAGGCGTTCGCCGGGGCGCTGACCGACGTGCGGATCGTGCTCGCCGAGCGCCTCGAGCTCGACGACGACGCCGCCGTCGAGCAGCTGCACGACGAGGTCATCGCCGGCGTCGCGGGCGACGACCTCGACGAGACCGACGACCTCGACGAGACCGACGACGGCGGCCCGGGCGGCGAGCAGCGCCGGTACTGGGGCGGGGTCTTCGTGGCGGCGGGCTTCGCGCAGGAGTCGCTGGTCGACGAGATGCTGGCGGACCTGCGCGCGCAGCGCGGCTGACCTGCGCGGGTGTGGCTCGCGCCACCGTGTCCCTGGTCACGTCGCCGGGTTCTGACGCCCTGTCACCGATAGGCTGCGAGCCGTGAACGACGCCCCCATCGGGATCTTCGACAGCGGGGTCGGCGGACTCACCGTCGCCCGCGCGATCCTCGGCCAGCTTCCCCACGAGCAGCTGCTCTACATCGGGGACACGGCGAACAGTCCGTACGGACCCAAGCCGCTCGCCGCCGTGCGCGCGATGGCGCTCGCCGTCATGGACCAGCTGGTCGACGACGGCGTCAAGATGCTCGTCATCGCGTGCAACTCGGCCTCGTCGGTCGCGCTGCGCGACGCGCGCGAGCGCTACACGGTCCGCCGCGGCATCCCCGTGGTCGAGGTGATCCTCCCGGCCGCCCGCCGGGCGGTGCTCACCTCGCGCACGGGCCGCATCGGCGTCGTCGCGACCCAGGCCACGGTCGACTCGCGCGCCTACGACGACGCGTTCCACGTCACCCCGGGGCTGCAGGTCGTCAGCCAGGCGTGCCCGGAGTTCGTGCGCCTCGCCGAGGAGGGCACGACGTCGGGACCCGAGGCGCTCGCGACCGCCCGCGAGTACCTCGCACCGCTCCAGGCGGCCGGCGTCGACACGCTCGTGCTCGGCTGCACCCACTACCCGCTGCTGACCGGCGTCATCTCGTACGTCATGGGCGAGGACGTGACGCTCGTGTCGAGCGCGGAGGAGACCGCCAAGGACGTGTACCGCAACCTCGTCGAGCACGACCTCGAGCGCTCGCCCGACGCCGGGCCGCCGGCCCACCGCTTCCGCGCGACGGGCAGCCCGGCGCCGTTCCAGCAGCTCGCGCGCCGGTTCCTCGGCCCCGAGGTGACGCTGGTGGAAGCCGCATGAGGCTCGTGACCGTCGGCGTCTCGGGCTCGTTCCCGGGGCCGCACTCGCCCGCCTCGACGTACCTGGTGCAGGGGCACGACGGCGAGCGCGACTGGAACGTCGTGCTCGACCTCGGCAACGGCGGCCTCGGTGCGCTGCAGCGGCACGTCGACCCGGCCGACCTCGACGCGGTGGGGCTGTCCCACCTGCACCCGGACCACTGCGCCGACCTGTCGGGGCTGTACGTGTACCTGCGCTACCACCCGGTGCGCGGGAGCGCCCGCACCGGGGCCCGCCGGGGCCTGCCCGTGCACGGGCCGTCCGGCACGCGCGAGCGCGCGGCGGCCATGTACGGGCTCGAGCCCGGCGAGACGATGGACTCCGAGTACGACTTCCGCACGTGGCGGCCGGGGTCGCCCGTGCGGGTGGGCCCGCTGACGCTCGAGCCGTTCGCGGTGTTCCACCCGGTCGAGGCGTACGGGATCACGGTGACCGGCCCGTCGTCGGTGCGCCCGGGGGAGACGGCGACGCTGGTCTTCTCGGGCGACACGGACTACTGCGAGTCGCTCGTCGAGGCGGCCCGCGACGCCGACCTGCTGCTGTGCGAGGCGGCGTTCCAGGAGGGGCGCGACGACGTCGTCGAGCGCGGCATCCACCTCACCGGGCGCCGCGCCGGCAAGGTCGCCGCGTCCGCCGGGGCGCGCCGGCTGCTGCTCACGCACCTGACGGCGTGGAGCGACCCGGACGTCGCGCTCGCCGAGGCGCGCGAGCAGTACGCCGGTCCGCTGGAGGCCGCCGTGCCCGGCGGCGTCTACGAGCTCTGACGCGGCCGGAGGGACCGATCGTGCGCAACCAGGTGTGGCCCGCCGTCGTCGCCGACGTCGTGTGCGTGCTCGTGTTCACCCTGGTCGGCACCGCGTCGCACGCGACCGCGGGCTCGGCCGGGTACGTCGCCCTCGTGACGCTGCCGTTCCTCGTCGGGCTCGCCGTCGGCTGGGCCGCCGCCCGCGCGTGGCGAGCGCCGGTGCGCCCGTGGCCGACCGGCGCCGCGGTCTGGTTCTCGACCGTCGTCCTCGGGCTGCTGCTGCGGCCCCTGGCCGGCGGCGGGTTCGCGTGGAGCTTCGCGGTCGTGACGGCCGTGTTCCTCGCCGCGACGATGCTCGGCTGGCGCATGCTGGCCGCCCTGCTCGCCCGCCGCAGCATCACGTCCTGAGCTGTGGGCGGCGACGATCGCGGGGGCGAGGGCGCGCAGCGCCTTGCCGCGGTGGCTGATCGCGTTCTTCTCCGCGGCCGTCAGCTCGGCCGACGTGCGCGTCCCCGGGGCGCCGTCGGGCCCGGTGGGCTG
>JAPSLD010000098.1 GCA_031181105.1 Isoptericola sp.
GCCGACGTACATCCTCGCCGTGCCGCGCGTCTTCGAGAAGGTCTACAACTCGGCCGAGCAGAAGGCCGCCGCCGGCGGCAAGCTCAAGATCTTCCACTGGGCGGCCGCCACCGCGATCGCGTGGTCCCGCGCGCTGGACACGCCGAAGGGCCCGTCGCCGTGGCTCACGGTGCAGCACAAGGTCGCCGACATGCTGGTGTACAGCAAGCTGCGCGCCGTCCTCGGTGGCCAGGCGAAGCACGCGGTCTCGGGCGGCGGTCCGCTCGGCGAGCGCCTGGGCCACTTCTTCCGCGGCCTGGGTCTCATCGTGCTGGAGGGCTACGGCCTGACGGAGTCCACCGCCCCGACGAGCGTCACGCGTCCGGAGGCCACGAAGATCGGCACCGTGGGCACGCAGCTGCCGGGGTGCGGCGTCAAGATCGCGCCCGACGGCGAGATCCTGCTGCGCGGCATCCACATCTTCCGCGGCTACCACGACAACCCCGAGGCCACGGCGGAGGCGTTCGACGGCGAGTGGTTCCGCACGGGCGACCTCGGCACGCTCGACGACGACGGCTTCCTGACGATCACGGGCCGCAAGAAGGAGATCATCGTCACCGCGGCCGGCAAGAATGTCGCGCCCGCGGTGCTCGAGGACCGGATCCGGGCGCACGCCCTCGTGAGCCAGTGCGTCGTCGTCGGCGACAACCGCCCGTTCATCGGCGCGCTGATCACGCTCGACGCCGAGGGTCTGCCCGGCTGGCTCAAGATGCACGGCAAGCCCGAGATGACGCCCGCCGAGGCGAAGTCCGACCCCGACGTCCTGGCCGCGCTCGACGCCGCCGTCGAGCGTGCGAACAAGGCGGTGTCCAAGGCGGAGTCGATCCGCAAGTTCACCGTGCTCGACGGTGACCTGACCATCGAGAACGGCTACCTCACGCCCAAGCAGAGCGTGCGCCGGCACGTCTTCGTCAAGGACTTCGCGGACGAGATCGACAAGCTCTACGTGGACACGCGCGAGGCGTCTCCGCGCTGACCCTGCTCCCCCGGCCGGCGGCGGGGGCGTGTCGGTGGGCCCGGTTACGGTCCGGGCCATGCCGAGCACGTCACCCGCCGCCGTCCAGCCGTCCTTCGAGGAGCTGGGCACCCCGCTGCGGGACGTGACGTTCGTCGTCGTGGACCTCGAGACGACGGGCGGGCGCACGCAGGACTCGGGCATCACGGAGATCGGCGCGGTCAAGGTCCGCGGCGGCGAGGTCCTCGGCGAGCTCCAGTCCCTGGTCAACCCCGGCCATCCCGTCCCGGCCTTCGTCGCGCGGCTCACGGGCATCACGACGGCGATGGTCGCCACGGCGCCCGACCTCTCGCTCGTCCTGCCGAGCTTCCTGGAGTTCGCGCGGGGCTCCGTGCTGGTGGCGCACAACGCCCCCTTCGACGTCGGGTTCCTGCGGTCCGCGTGCGAGCGGCTCGGCTACGAGTGGCCCGGGTTCCCCGTGGTCGACACCGTGCCGCTCGCGCGGCGCGTGGTCACGCGTGACGAGGCCCCCAACCACAAGCTCTCGACGCTCGCCGCGCTGTTCCGCGCCCGGACGACGCCCGAGCACCGCGCGCTCGCCGACGCGCGGGCGACGGTCGACGTGCTGCACGGCCTGCTCGACCGCCTGGGCACGCTCGGCGTGACCCACCTCGAGGACCTGGCCACGGCGGCCGACCCCGTCCCGCCCGAGGTGCGCCGCAAGCGCCACCTCGCCGACGGCCTGCCCGAGGCCCCCGGCGTCTACCTGTTCCGCGGCCCCGGCGACGAGGTGCTCTACGTGGGCACCTCGACGAACATCCGCAAGCGCGTCCGCTCGTACTTCACCGCCGGCGAGAAGCGCCGCAGGATCGCGGAGATGGTGCGGATCGCCGACGGGGTGACGCCGGTGGTGTGCGCGACGCCGCTCGAGGCGCAGGTGCGCGAGCTGCGGCTCATCACCGAGCACGCCCCGCGCTACAACCGCCGCTCGAAGCACCCCGAGCGCCAGGCGTGGGTGCGCCTGACCGACGAGCCGTACCCGCGGCTGTCCGTGGTGCGGGACGTCGCGGCGGGCAGCCCGCACATCGGCCCGTTCACCTCGCGCCGCACGGCGCAGGAGGCGGTCGACGCGCTGCACGACGCGCTGCCCCTGCGGCAGTGCACCGCGCGGCTCCCGCGCGTCGCGCGGGTGGCGGGCAGCCCGTGCGCGCTGGCGGGCATGGGCCGCTGCTCGGCCCCGTGCACGGCGACGGACGGCCCGGACACCTCGTACGCCGGCGTGGCCGACGCCGCGGCCGAGGCGCTCACGGGCGACCCGTCCGCCGTCGTGCGGGCGCTGTCGGAGCGCATCGCGCGGCTCGCCGCGGAGCAGCGGTACGAGGAGGCGGGCCAGGTGACCGCACGGCTGCGGGCGTTCGTGCACGGCGCCGGGCGCGCGCAGCGGCTCGCCCCGCTCGCCCGCTGCGCCGAGCTGGTCGCGGCACGCCCGACGGCGGCGGGCGGCTGGGAGATCGTGGTGGTGCGGCACGCGCGCCTCGCCGCGACGGCGGTCACGCGGGCCGACGAGGACCCCCTGCCCGTCGTCGACGCCCTGCGGGCGACCGCCGAGGTCGTCACCGCGCCCGTCCCCCCGGCGCCGGCGTGCCACCCGGAGGAGGCCGCGCTCGTGCTCGCCTGGCTCGAGCAGCCGGGCACGCGGCTCGTCCACGTCAGCGAGTCCTGGGCCTGCCCCGTGCGCTCCGCGGCGGCCCACGCCGACCTCGCGTGGGCGTCCGGCGAGGTCAGGTCCCGCGTGGCTACGATGGCCGCATGCTGACGGCGATCGTGCTCATCGACACCGAACCGGACCGCATCCCCGAGGTCGCGAACGAGGTGACCGAGCTCAAGGGCGTGAGCGAGGTCTACTCGGTCACGGGCAAGGCCGACCTGGTGGCGATGGTGCGCGTCCGCGAGCACGACGCCCTGGCCACCGTCATCGCGGACGGCATCTCGAAGGTCCCCGGCGTGCTGCGGACCGAGACCCTCATCGCGTTCCGGACGTACTCGAGCGTCGACCTCGAGCAGGCCTTCGCCCTCGGCCTCGACTGAGGCGCGAGCCCTAGCCCCGACCGCGGCCCGGCCCTAGCGGGCCGACGCCGCGGCCCACCGCCGCAGCACGTCCGCGGCGGCGCCGTCGTCGATGCTGCGCGCGGCGTGCTGGATCCCCGCGGCCAGCCGCTCGACCAGGGAGCCCGCGGCCGTGCCGGGCAGGGTGCCGTCGGCGACGAGCGCGGCCGCGGCGTTGAGCCGCACGGTCTCGCGCACGGGCCCGTGCGCGCCGTCGAGCAGGTCGCGCGCCACGCGGGCGTTGTGGACGGCGTCGGCGCCGCGCAGGTCCTCCACGCGGATGCGCCCGAGCCCCAGGTCCGCGGCCGCGTCGACGCGGTGCTGCGTCACCTGGCCGTCGTGCACCTCCCAGACCGTGGCGCCGCCCGTCGCGGCGAGCTCGTCCAGGCCGTCGTCGCCGCGGAAGACGAGCGCCTGCGTGCCGCGGGCGGCGAAGACGCCGGCCATCCGTGGGGCCATGTCGGGGTCCGCGCAGCCGACGGCGACCGCGCGGGGCTGGGCGGGGTTGGTCAGCGGGCCGAGGAAGTTGAAGACCGTCGGGATGCCGAGGTCCTTGCGCGCGACGCCCGCGTGCCGCATCGACGGGTGGAAGACCTGCGCGAAGCAGAAGGTGATGCCGACCTCGCCCACGAGCTCCCCGACCCGCTCCGGCTCGTGGTCGAGCCGGATGCCGAGCGCCTCCAGCACGTCCGCCGAGCCCGAGGAGGACGAGGCGGCGCGGTTCCCGTGCTTGACGACGCGCACGCCCGCGCCCGCGAGGACGACCGCCGCCATCGTCGAGATGTTGACGGTGTGGGCACGGTCCCCGCCGGTGCCGACGATGTCCACCGACGGCCCGTCGACCTCGAGCCGGTGGGCGTGCGCGAGCATCGCGTCGGCCAGCGCGGTGAGCTCCGTGACCGTCACGCCCTTCGCCCGCAGGCCCACCAGGAGGCCGGCGAGACGGACCGGGGACACGGCGCCCGACATGACCTCGTCCATGGCCCAGGCCGCCTCCTCCGCCGTGAGGTCCTGGCCCTGCACGAGCTGCGTGAGGAGCCCGGGCCAGGTCGCGACGGCGTCGGCCGTCGGGGCGGGGGCGGCGGGTTCGGTGCTGGGCACGGCGTTCCTTCGTCTCGGCGTCAGGACGGCGGTCGAGGCAGGCCGGGACGGCGGCCACGGCCCGCGCTGCTTGACGCGGTGTGCGGTGTGCGGTGTGCGGGATGGCGGGATCAGGAGAGCAGGGACGACACGGCCTTCTGCAGCTCGAACGCGTCGAGCGGGCGCGGCACGACCGCGTCGGCGAGCGACCAGGACGCGAGCCAGGCGTCCTCGGCGCGGCCGGTCAGGACGAGCACGGGAGGGCACTCGTAGACCTCGTTCTTGAGCTGCCGGCACAGGCCCATCCCGCCGGCCTTGTCGGCCTCGCCGTCCAGGACCAGCAGGTCCCAGGGGCGCCGGTCGGCCGCGTCGACGACGGCGCTCGGCGTCGCGACCTCGGTCCACGCGATCTGGGGTGCGTGCGCCCGCAGGCGAGGGCCGACGGCGAGGCGCACCTGCTCGCGCACCGTCGCGTCGTCGCTGTAGAGCAGGACACGGGGACCGGTCGTCGTCGTCCGGTCCGTCGCGTGATCCGACATGTGCATCGCCTCCGCGGACGCGTCTGGTGGAGCGGGCCGGGGCCCGGGCCACGGACTGGTGTTTGCTGGCATCGTGGCACACCGGCGTCACCTCGGGCAGCCCGATCTCGTGGTGTTTTCCTGGCACTCGGGTGCGATACGTCAGATCGTGGACACCCCGTGGCGAGATCTCGCAGGTTTCGTGGATGACCTTCGCGACAAAGCCCGTCACCGGTTCCTCATGAGGGCCGTCCGTCAGCCATAATGGCTGACGTGTCGACCGCAACGGCTGCTGCCCCCCATGCCCACCAGCACGTGAGCGTCAACCGCCCGAACCCCGTGTCGGTCGGGACGATCGTCTGGCTCGCGAGCGAGCTGATGTTCTTCGCTGGCCTCTTCGCGATGTACTTCACGGTGCGCGCCGTCACGCCGGACGCCGAGTGGGCGGCGCAGGCGGACAACCTGAACCTCACGTTCGCGGCGATCAACACCACCGTGCTGGTCCTGTCGTCGGTGACGTGCCAGTTCGGCGTGTGGGCGGCCGAGCGGTTCCAGCCGGTCCGCACGGGCTCGCTGCTCCAGGTCGGCCGCTGGGGCATGAACGAGTGGATGACGCTGACGTACCTCATGGGCGCCTTCTTCATCGGCGGCCAGATCTTCGAGTACGCCGAGCTCGTGGAGCACGGCGTGACGCTCTCGTCGAGCGGGTACGGCTCGGTCTTCTACCTCACGACCGGGTTCCACGGCCTGCACGTCGTCGGCGGCCTGCTCGCCTTCCTGTTCCTCCTCGGCCGCTCGTTCGCCGCCCGGAACTTCGGCCACCACGAGGCCACGACCGGCATCGTCACGTCGTACTACTGGCACTTCGTCGACGTCGTGTGGATCGCGCTGTTCGCCGTCATCTACCTCCTGCGCTGACCGTCGCCGGCGGCGGGCCGGCACCCTAGAGACCCTGCACCTTCCATCTGCGAGACGAGGATCATTTCGTGAAGGCACTCGCCGCCCGCAGGCACCACCGGGCCGCCCCGGTCGTGCTGCTGCTGCTGGCGCTGCTGGTCACGGGCGGCGTCTACGCCGTCCTTGCCCCGAGCCCGGCCACGGCCGACACCGCCAGCGTCGAGGACATCGAGACCGGCTACAAGCTGTTCCAGGCGAACTGCGCCACCTGCCACGGCCCCAACGCCGAGGGCACGTCGCAGGCACCGTCGCTGGTGGGCGTCGGCGCCGCGTCGGTGGACTTCCAGGTCTCGACCGGCCGCATGCCCATGCAGATGAACGGCCCGCAGGCCGACGACAAGCCTCGCCAGATGAACGAGGAGCAGACCGCCGCGCTCGCCGCGTACGTCGCCTCCCTCGGCCCGGGGCCGGCCATCCCGACCGAGGAGCAGGTCGACGCTTCGAAGGGCGACCCGTCCAGCGGTGCCCGCCTGTTCTGGACGAACTGCGCCATGTGCCACAACGCGGTGGGCGCCGGCGGTGCCCTGTCGGAGGGCAAGTGGGCGCCCGAGCTCCACGACGTCTCCGAGCGCAACATCTACAACGCGATGGTGACCGGTCCCCAGTCGATGCCCGTCTTCAACGACGCGAACATCACTCCTGAGGAGAAGCGCGACATCATCGCCTACATCGTCGAGCAGCGTGACGGGTCCGCCGGTGGCCTGACCCTCGGCTCGCTGGGTCCGGTGAGCGAGGGCATCTGGACCTGGGTGGTCGGCATGGTCCTGCTCATCGGCGCCGCTGTCTGGATCGGAGCGAAGTCCTCGTGAGCGAGAACGTCAACCCCACCCCGTCCCGGGACCTCACCGCCGCCGGGGACGGCACGCACGGCGCCGTCGCGCAGTCGGACCGGTTCTCCGACCCCGGCGTGCCGCACCACCAGCCGCGCCTGACGGACCGCGACCCCAAGGCCGCCAAGCGCGCCGAGCGCACGGTGACGCTCCTGTTCGGCCTGTCGATCCTCGGCACGATCGGCACGCTCGTCGCCTACTTCCTGGTCCGGCCCGACGGCACGACCGAGGGCGTGCGCCTGTCGACCGTGCTCCTCGGCACCGCCATGGCCGTGTCGCTCCTGGGCATCGGCATCGCGGCGGTCCACTGGGCCAAGACGCTCATGTCGGACCGCGACTACATCGAGGAGCGGCACGAGAGCCGCAGCTCCGACGAGGTCCGCGCGGTCGCCGCGGCGGGCTTCAAGGACGGGTACGAGGACTCGGGTCTCGCCCGGCGTGGCGTGCTCAAGGGCGCCGTCTTCTCGGCGCTCGGGCTCGTCGCCCTGCCGATCGCGGTCCCGCTGGTCTCGAGCGTGGGCGGTGACTGGAACGTCGGCAAGTTCCGGCACACGATGTGGAAGCCCGGCATGCGCCTCGCCTACGACCCCACGGGACGCCCGATCAAGGCCGCGGACCTCACCGTCGGCTCGGTCGCGCACGTCATCCCCGACGTCCCCGCCGAGGAGCGCGAGACGCACGAGTGGATCACCGAGAAGGCCAAGGCCGTCGTCCTGCTGGTCCGTCTCAACCCGGAGGACCTCCGCGCCGACCAGTCGCCCGAGGGTGAGACCTGGTCGTACGACGGCATCGTCGCGTACTCCAAGATCTGCACGCACGTGGGTTGCCCCGTGGCGCTCTACGAGCAGCAGACCCACCACCTGCTGTGCCCCTGCCACCAGTCGACGTTCGACATGGCGGACGGCGCCAAGGTGGTCTTCGGCCCGGCCAACCGGCCGCTGCCGCAGCTTCCGATCACCGTCGACGACGAGGGCTACCTGGTCGCGCAGAGCGACTTCCTCGAGCCCGTCGGACCGAGCTACTGGGAGCGTCTGAAGTGAGCGCTGCGATCAACTCCCCCGTCGAGCCGACGACTCCCGTCGGCAAGGCCGCCGACTACCTCGACCAGCGGACCAAGATCGGTGTCCTGACCAAGCAGCTCGTCCGCAAGGTCTTCCCCGACCACTGGTCCTTCATGCTCGGCGAGATCGCTCTGTTCTCGTTCGTCGTGCTGATCTTCTCGGGCTTCTTCCTGACGATGTTCTTCGAGCCGTCGATGGAGCTCACCGAGTACCACGGCGAGCACCCCGCGCAGCTGCACGGTCAGCTCATGTCGGTCGCGTTCGCGTCGACGGTCGAGATGTCGTGGGACGTCCGCGGCGGCCTGCTCATGCGCCAGATGCACCACTGGTCCGCGCTCGTCTTCGTGGCGTCGATGGTCGTGCACATGATGCGCGTCTTCTTCACCGGCGCGTTCCGCAAGCCGCGCGAGCTCAACTGGCTCGTCGGCACCGCGCTGCTCATCCTGGGCCTCGCCGCCGGCTTCACCGGCTACTCGCTCCCGGACGACGTGCTCTCCGGCAACGGCCTGCGCATCACCGACGGTGTCGTGAAGTCGATCCCCGTCGTCGGGTCGTACATGTCGTACTTCATCTTCGGCGGCGAGTTCCCGGGCGAGCACATCATCCCGCGCCTGTTCACGCTGCACATCCTGGTGGTCCCCGCGCTGATCCTGGCGCTCATCGGCGTGCACCTGTTCCTCATGGTGCTCAACAAGCACACCCAGTACCCGGGTGGCGGCCGCACCGACAAGAACGTCGTGGGTGTGCCGGCGGTGCCCGTGTTCGCGACGAAGATGGTGGGCAACTTCTTCATCGTCTTCGGCGTGCTGGCCCTCATGGGCGGCACCATGGCGATCAACAACGTCTGGAACTACGGCCCGTACGACCCGTCGCTCGTCTCGGCGGGCGCGCAGCCCGACTGGTACATGCTGTTCCTCGAGGGCTCCCTGCGGCTCATGCCCGGCCAGGGCACCGAGTGGGTGATCTTCGGCTACACGCTGTCGCTCAACGTGCTGATCCCGGCCGTCGTCATCCCGGGCCTGCTCTTCACGTTCCTGTTCGTGTACCCGTTCCTCGAGGCGAAGGTCACGGGTGACCACCGCGAGCACCACGTGCTCGACCGCCCGCGCAACCGTCCGGTGCGCACAGGGCTCGGCGTCGCCTTCCTGACCGCGTTCATCATCCTCGCGGTGGCCGGGTCGAACGACCTCATCGCGACCCACTTCGTGATGTCGCTCAACCTGATCACGTGGGTGCTGCGCGTCCTGTTCTTCGTCGGCCCGGTCTTCGCCTTCTGGGTCACGAAGCGGATCTGCCTCGGGCTGCAGCGCAAGGACCGCGAGCTGGTGCTGCACGGCCACGAGACCGGACGCATCGTGCGCTTCGCCAACGGCGAGTACATCGAGGTGCACCGGCCCGTCGACGAGCAGGAGCGCTGGATCCGCGTCAGCTACGACGCGCACCGCCCGCTCGAGATCGCGCCCGCGACCGACGCCCGCGGCGTGCGCCGCAAGGGCTACCGGTCCGACCGCCGCTGGCAGCGCATCTCGCGGTTCTTCTACGAGGACCGCGTCGAGCCGGTGACGCCCGCCGAGCTCGCGGCGGCGCACGCCCACGGCGAGCACGACGAGATCGAGGCGCAGCGCGGCACGCCCGAGCTGGTCTCGGGATCCGCGAGCGGCGAGCGGGAGCACTGAGACTCCTGCAGGCTAGGACGGTGGCCCGCGCACCTCGAACCCGCAACCGCGGGTGGTGCGTGGGCCGTCGTCGTCCTCGCAGGGTGGTGGCCGCGCGCAGGCCGGACGGCCGGCGCGCCCGGCTCCACGACGACCGGTGGATCACGTCACCGGTCCCGGTACGACGACGTCCCCACCGCGCGTCGGTCCTGGCGCGCGACCCGATCGAGGAGGTACCTCAGCATGGCTGTCTACACGCTCCCTGACCTCACCTACGACTACGGTGCTCTCGAGCCCCACATCTCGGGCAAGATCATGGAGCTGCACCACTCGAAGCACCACAACACCTACGTGACCGGCGCCAACACGGCGCTCGAGAAGCTCGAGGAGGCGCGCGACAAGGGCGACCTCAGCGCCGTCAACATGCTCGAGAAGAACCTCGCGTTCAACCTCGGTGGGCACGTGAACCACTCGGCGTTCTGGACGAACCTCTCCCCCGAGGGCGGCGGCGAGCCGACGGGCGAGATCGGCGCGGCCATCGACGAGCACTTCGGCTCGTTCGAGAAGTTCAAGGCCCACTTCACGGCCGTCGCGACCGGCGTGCAGGGGTCCGGCTGGGCGATCCTCGCGTGGGACTCCATCGGCCAGAAGCTCGTCATCGTGCAGCTGTACGACCAGCAGGGCAACATCACGCTCGGCCTCACGCCGATCGTGCTGCTCGACTGCTGGGAGCACGCGTACTACCTGGACTACCTCAACGTCCGCCCGGACTACATCAACGCCTGGTGGAACATCGTCAACTGGGCCGACGCGGAGGAGCGCCTCCAGCGCGCCAAGACGCAGACGGCGGGCCTCATCGTCCCCGCCTGATACCGGCGCCTCGCAGGACCGTCAGAGAGCCCCGCACGCCCGGCGTGCGGGGCTCTCGCGCTCT
>JAPSLD010000099.1 GCA_031181105.1 Isoptericola sp.
CCGCGAAGCACCTGCTCGCGGAGAAGGGCTACGACCCGGTCCTCGGCGCCCGTCCGCTCAAGCGCGCCATCCAGCGGGAGATCGAGGACGCCCTGTCCGAGAAGATCCTGTTCGGCGAGCTCAAGCCGGGCGAGGTCGTCATCATCGACGGCGAGGGCGAGGGCATCCTCGGCGAGTTCACGTTCCGCGGGGTCCCCAAGAAGGACCACGAGCGCGGGCCGGTGCCCGTCGGTGCCTCCGCCGCGCTCGACGCCCCGACGGGCGTGTCGGTGCACGACCTGCCGCCGACCGGCGAGATGCAGGCCGGCGCCGAAGGAGCATGACGCGCTGAGCGAGCCGTGAAGGCCCCGGACCCTCCTCACAGGGTCCGGGGCCTTCGTCGTGCTCGGGCGGTCGCCGCCGGTCAGGTCACGTGAGGCGGGCGAGCACCGACTCGGCGAGCCGTGCGACGTCGTCGACCAGCGCCACCGCCCCGGCCCGCTCGAGCTCGCCCGGCGCGGCGTAGCCCCACGTGACGCCGAGGCAGTCGATGCCGTGCGCCGCGGCGCCGTGCACGTCGTGCTCGCGGTCGCCGACCATGAGCACCGGGCCGTCGGACGCGGCCTCGGCGGGCGCGAGGCGCCCGAGCGACGCGAGGGCTTTGGCGATCACGTCGGCCTTGGTGGAGGTGGCCTCGTCGAGGGGCGCGCCGAAGACGCCGTCGACGAGCGGGCTCAGGCCGAACCGGTCGCAGATCGGCACGGCGTAGACCTCCGGCTTGGACGTCGCGACGGCGAGCGTGCAGCCGGCGTCGCGCAGCGTGCGCAGGGCGGCGGGCACGCCGTCGAACACCGCGTTGTCGTACATCCCGCCCGCGGTGAAGGCGGCCCGGTACTGGCGGACCGTCTCGGACAGCAGCCGGGGCGGGACGCCGTGGCGCGGGAACGAGTCCGTGATCGGCGGGCCGACGAAGGAGCGCAGCGTGGCGGCGTCGGGCACGGGCAGGCCCATGGCCTCGTAGGCGGACCGGACCGACGCCACGATGCCCGGGGCGGAGTCCATGAGCGTGCCGTCGAGGTCCAGCAGGACGAGCGGTGCGGGGGTGGCAGTCACCCGAGCAGGCTACGTCGCCGCGCACTGCCGCCGGGCGCCGGTCCGGCGACCCCTCGGGACCGCGGCGCGCGCTCCGCTGACCAGTCGCTTTGACACGAGTGACGTCCATCTGGTTCCGTACGACAGAACCAAGTTCCGCTAGACGGACCGGGACCACGACACCGGAGTCCCGCTCGACGACGAGCACAAGGAGATGCAATGAGGCTCAAGAAGCTGGCCGCCGCGGGTTCCGCGGCGCTCGTCATGCTGGCCCTCACCGCCTGCGGCGGCTTCGAGGCTCCCGCGGACGCGGGATCGGACCCGTCCGGCGGCGCCGGCGGCGCCGAGGCCGAGACGGTCCTGAAGGTCGCATTCAACCAGAACGCCGACCACCCTCAGGCGGTCGCGCTGACCAACTTCGGCGAGCGCCTCGCCGAGCGGACCGACGGCCGGTACTCCGTCGAGGTCTTCCCGAACGAGACCCTCGGCACCCAGAAGGACACCATCGAGCTCGTGCAGGCCGGCTCGATCGACCTCGCGATGATCGCCGGGTCGCTCATGGAGAACTTCAACGAGGACTTCGTCGTCTTCAACCTGCCGTACACGTTCGACTCGCAGGAGCACCAGAAGGCGGTCATCAACGACCCCGAGATCACCGGCGAGCTGTTCGCGTCGGTCGAGGACCAGAACATCTCCGTGCTGGCCGGCTTCCACGGCGGCATCCGCAACGTCTACAACTCGGTCGGTCCGGTGGAGAAGCCCGAGGACCTCGCGGGCATGAAGATCCGCGTCATCGAGTCGGACACCAACCTCCGCATGATGGAGCTCATGGGCGGCACCGGCACGCCGATGGGCCAGGGCGAGGTCTACACCGCCATCCAGTCCGGCGTCATCGACGGCGGCGAGAACAACGAGTCGATCTACGCGAACCTCAAGCACGACGAGATCGCGCCGTACTACTCGTACACGCAGCACCTGATGTTCCCCGACTACCTCATCGGGAACCCCGCGCTGCTCGAGGGCATGTCGGAGGAGGACCGCACGGCGTTCCAGGAGGAGCTCGCGGCCGCCATCGACGAGGAGGCCGAGCTCTGGAAGGCCGAGATCGAGGCGAGCCACGCCGCGGCCGAGGAGGCCGGTGCCCAGTTCAACGAGGTCGACACCGAGGCCTTCCGCACCGCGCTCCAGCCGCTGATCGAGGAGAAGCTGACGTCCGACGTCGCGAAGGACCTGTACGACCAGGTCCGCGCCGCGGCCGAGTGACGACCCGGCCGACCCGAAGGGGAACTGACCGATGACGCACGTCAAGAGAAGCCTCGACGTCGCCCTGCAGTGGGTGTGCATCGTCCTGCTCGCGCTGCTGGTGCTCACCGTCGCCTGGCAGGTGTTCACCCGGCAGGTGCTCTCCGCACCCAGCGGGTGGTCGGAGGAGCTGGCCAAGTACGTCTTCATCTGGCTCGGCCTCTTCGGGTCGGCCCTCGTGTTCGGCGAGCGCGGCCACATCGCGATCGACGTCGCCGTGCGCCGGCTGCCCGAGCGGGCGCAGCGCTGGAACGCCGTCCTGGGCCAGCTCGTGATCATCGTCTTCGCCGCACTGGTCCTGGTGTACGGCGGGTGGAAGGTCTCCGCCCTGGCCTGGGACCAGAACCTCACCGGACTGCCCGTCAACGTCGGGTGGCTCTACACCGCGCTGCCGGCCTCCGGCGTGCTGGTCGTCTTCTACGCCGTCTACCACCTGGTGGCCGTCAGCCGTCGCGTCGAGGACGCGACCGCCGACGGCGAGCCGGAAGCTGTCTGAGGAGGTCGCTGTGGAGGTGGCTGCACTCGCCGGGCTCGTCCTGGTCGTCGGGATCGCCGTGCTGCTCGTGCTCGGGATCCCCGTCTCCGTCGCCGTCGGCACGTCCGCCGCCGCGGCGGCGATCACCGCGCTCGGCTTCGAGAACGGTCTGCTGACGTCCGCGCAGCAGATGTTCCGCGGGATCAACAACTTCTCGCTGCTGGCGATCCCGTTCTTCGTCCTCGCCGGCGTGATCATGAACAACGGCGGGATCGCGTTGCGGCTCGTCAACTTCGCCAAGGCGATGGTGGGCCGCGCACCGGGCTCGCTCGCGCAGACGAACGTCGCCGCCAACGCGCTGTTCGGCGCGGTGTCCGGCTCGGCCGTCGCGTCCGTCGCGGCCGTGGGCTCGACGATGGGCCCGCTGCAGGCCCGTGAGGGCTACCCGCGCGACTTCGCGGCGGCGACGAACATCGCGTCCGCGCCGTCGGGCATGATCATCCCGCCGAGCAACCTGATGATCGTGTATTCGCTCGTGTCGAGCACGTCGATCGCGGCGCTGTTCGTGGCGGGCTACGTGCCGGGCCTGCTCTGGGCCGCGGTGTGCATGGTCATCGTGCACCTGTACGCCCGGAAGCGGCCCGCGCTGCGGGTCTCCGAGCGGCTCTCGCTCGCCGGGCGCATGCGGGTCGCCGCCGAGGCGCTCCCCGCGCTGCTCCTCATCGTCATCGTCATCGGCGGCATCCTCGCCGGCTTCTTCACCCCGACCGAGGCGTCGTGCATCGCCGTGGTGTACGCGCTGGTGCTGTCGTTCGCCTACAAGGCGATCCGCGTCCGCGACCTGCCCGGCATCCTGCTCGAGTCGGCGCGGACGACGGCGATCGTCATGTTCCTCGTGGCGGTCTCGGCGGTCATGTCGTGGGTCATGTCGTTCGCCCGCATCCCGCAGCTCGTGACCGACGCGATGTTCTCGATCAGCACCAACCCGTACGTGCTGATCCTGCTGATCGTCGTCCTGCTCCTGGGGATCGGGTGCTTCATGGACCCGACGCCGGCGGTGCTGATCTTCGCCCCGATCTTCCTGCCGGTCGTGACGGCGTTCGGCATGGACCCGATCCACTTCGGCATCTTCATGGTGCTGGCCCTGTCGATCGGCACCATCACGCCGCCGGTCGGCCCGGTGCTCTTCGTCGGCGCACGCGTCGCCGACATCTCGATCGAGAGCGTGGTGCGACGCATGCTGCCGTTCTTCGTCGCGCTCGTCGTCCTCCTGCTCGTCGTCGCGCTGACCCCGGCGCTGTCGATGTGGCTGCCCACCCTCGTCGGCCTGTCCTGACCGTCGCACCCGAAGGAGAACCATGGAACAGCGTTACGCCACGGCACCGGAGCACGTCCGGGGCATGACGACCGCGGAGCTGCGGGACCGCTTCCTCGTGGACGACCTCTTCGTCGACGACGAGATCCGGACGGTGTACACCCACCACGACCGCGTGGTCCTGGGCGGCATCAGCCCCGTGTCCGCACCGCTGACCCTCCCGGGCTACGCCGAGATCCGCTCCGACCGGTTCTTCGAGCACCGCGAGGCGGGGATCGTCAACGTGGGCGGGCCGGGCACGATCACCGTCGACGGGACCGAGCACCGGCTCGGCCACGGCGCGTGCCTCTACGTGGGCCGGGGCGCCGAGGACGTGGTGCTCGCGTCGGACGACGCCGCGGGCGCCGACGGCCCGGCGCGCTTCTACCTCTTCTCGGCCCCGGCCCACACGTCGTACCCGACGACGCTGGTCCCTGCCGGGCAGGGCACCGTGCGCGAGCTGGGCGACGCGCTGACCTCCAACCGCCGCACGCTCAACCAGTACATCCACGAGGGCGGCGTGCAGTCGTGCCAGGTCGTCATGGGCGTCACCACGCTGCACCCCGGCAGCATGTGGAACACGATGCCCGCGCACACGCACGACCGGCGCACCGAGTGCTACCTCTACTTCGACCTCCCGGCCGACGCGCGGGTCATCCACATCATGGGGGAGCCGACCGAGACGCGGCACCTCGTGATGGCCGACCGCGAGGCCGTGATCTCGCCGAGCTGGTCCGTGCACTCGGGCGTGGGCACCGCCGCATACTCCTTCGTGTGGGCGATGGCCGGCGAGAACAAGGCGTTCGACGACATGGACGGCTTCGCCGTCGCCACGATGCGCTGACGGCTGCGAGGAGGCAGGGATGAGCGAGGCGACGACGGCCAGCGAGAAGACGCTGATGGTGCTCGAGGCGGCGATGACGCACGACCGCTTCAGCGAGATCGTGGCCGCCGTCGACCTGCCCAAGGCGACCGTCCACCGCATCCTGGCGACGCTCGTCGAGCGCGACTTCGTCCGCGTCACGTCGGGCGGGGTGCACGTGCCCGGTCCCCGCATCCTCGCCCTGGCCGGCATCGCGTACGACCGCGTCGACGTCTCGTCCGTCGTCCAGCCCTACGTGGACGACCTCGTGCGGCGCGTGCAGTGCACCGTCCACGTGGGCGTGCGGAGCGGGGACGAGGTCATCTACCTCGTCCGCACCGACTCGGACAAGCCGTACCGCATGCCGTCCCGGGTGGGCGCCGCGATCCCGCTGCACTCCTCGGCGATCGGCAAGTCCATCCTGGCGCAGCTCGACGACGACGCGATCGCCCGCTTCGTCAACCGGGCGGGTCTCGAGCGCCGCACCGCGCGCACCCTCACCACGCTCGAGGCGCTGCAGGCCGAGATCGCCGACATCCGGCGGGACGGCTACGCCTTCGACCGCGAGGAGAACGTGCCCGGCGTGGTCTGCATCGGCGCGCCGATCCGCGACCACACCGGGCACTGCAACTACGGCTTGTCCATCTCGACCCTCGCGCTCGAGCACACCGAGGACCAGCTCGTCGCCATGTCGGACGACCTCCTCAAGACCGCCGCGGACATCACCCACGCCCTGGGGGGCGCGGGGCGCTGACGGCGCGCCGCACCTCCCGCACGCCCGCCCGCGCGGCGTGCCACCGGACCTCACGAGAGAAAGCACCTTGAGCGACACCACCACGACACCCCATCCCTCGGTCACCGAGATGTTCGACCTGTCCGGACGCACCGCCGTCGTGACGGGGGCCAGCAAGGGCATCGGCCTGGCGACCGCCGCGGTGCTCGCCCGCGCCGGCGCGGACGTGGTCGGCGTCAGCACGACGATGCCGGACGGCGACTCCGAGGCCAGGCGCGTGGTCGAGGCGGCGGGGCGGGAGTTCACGCCCCTCGCGGTGGACCTGTCCGACCGCGAGGCCGTCGCCCGGCTCGGCGCGCGGCTCGCCGAGCGGGGCGTCGACATCCTGGTCAACAACGGCGGCACCATCCGCCGCGCGCCCGCCGCCGAGCACCCCGACGCGGACTTCGACCACGTCCTGGAGGTGAACCTGCGCTCGGCGTGGGTCCTCTCGCGGGAGGTCGGGCGCGTGATGCTCGCCCGGGGGCGGGGCAAGATCGTGAACACGGCGTCGATGCTGAGCTTCCAGGGCGGGATCAACGTCCCGGGGTACACCTCGTCGAAGTCGGCGCTCGCCGGCCTCACCAAGGCGCTCGCCAACGAGTGGGCCGGCCGCGGCGTCAACGTCAACGCCGTCGCGCCGGGCTACGTCGCCACGGCGAACACCGGCGCGCTGCGCGCGGACGACAAGCGCAACGCCGAGATCCTGTCCCGGATCCCCGCCGGCCGCTGGGCCACGCCGGAGGACATCGCGAGCGCGGTCCTCTACCTCGCGGCGCCGGCGTCGGACTACGTCCACGGCGCGATCATCCCCGTCGACGGCGGGTGGCTCGCGCGATGACGACGACCAGCACGGTCGTCGTCACCGAGTGCGACCACGACGCGTTCCTCCAGGAGGAGACCGTCACCCGCGACGCCGGCATGGCGTTCCGGGTGGAGCAGGCGCACGACCACGCCGCGCTCGCCGACGCGTGCGCCGACGCCGACGGCGTCCTCGTGCAGTACGCCACGATCGACGGCCCCCTCATGGACGCGCTGCCGCGGCTCCAGGTCGTCGGGCGCTACGGCGTCGGCGTCGACTCCGTCGACCTCGACGCGGCGACGGAGCGCGGAATCGTCGTGTGCAACGTCCCCGACTACGGCACGGAGGCGGTCTCCGACCACGCGATCGCGATGGCGCTGGCCGTGGCGCGCGGGATCCCGCTGCTCGACCGGGGGGTGCGCGCCGGCCGCGTCGACCTGCCGGCCGTGCGGCCGCTGCACCAGATCGCGGGACGCACCTTCGGCGTCGTCGGGCTGGGCCGGATCGGCCAGGCCACCGCGCGCAAGGCGGCCGGGCTCGGGTACGAGGTCGTCGGGTTCGACGTCCTCGCGACCCCGGGCGAGACCTACCGCGGCGTGCCGGCCGTGACGCTCGACGAGCTGTGCGCCCGGGCCGACGTGGTCTCGGTGCACGTGCCGCTCCACGAGGGCACGCGCGGTCTGCTGGACACCGACCGCCTGGCCCGCATGAAGCCGACGACGGTCGTCGTCAACACCGCCCGCGGCGGCGTCGTGGACACGGCCGCGCTCGTCGACGCGCTCGAGCGCGGCGCCCTCGGCGGCGCGGCGATCGACACGCACGAGGTCGAGCCGCTGCCGACCGACCACCCGCTGACCCGGCTGGACAACGTCGTGCTCACGCCGCACCTCGCGTGGTACTCCGAGGAGTCGTACGGCGAGCTGAAGCGGCGCACGGCCCAGAACGTCGTCGACGTGCTCGCCGGCCGCGTCCCGCGCGACGTCGTCAACCCCGAGGCCGTGGGACACGGCCGCACCGCCCACCTGCCCCACCCGCGCATCGGAGCCTGACGTTGCCTGACACCGAGACCATGACCGCCGCCGTGTGGGAGGCACCCGACGTCGTCGCGGTGCGCGACGTGCCGGTGCCCGACGTCCCGCCCGGCTGGGCCCTCGTCGAGGTCGCCTACGACGGCATCTGCGGGACCGACCTCGCGATCGTGCACGGCAAGCACCCCCGCGCCGAGCAGGGCCTGGTCCCGGGGCACGAGATCGTGGGCACCGTGGTGCGCGCCGGTGCGTCGGGGCCCGCCGCGGGCGCGACGGTCGTCGTCGAACCGCTCATCTCGTGCGGCCGGTGCCGCGCGTGCCGCACCGGCGCGACCCACGTGTGCCGGGACCTCGAGCTGTACGGCATCGACGCGCCCGGCGGGCTCGCGCGCTTCGTGGCGCTGCCGCCCGAGGTGCTGCACGAGCTCCCGCCCCACGTCGACCCGCGCGTCGGAGCGCTCGTCGAACCCCTCGCCGTCGCGGTCCACGCGGTCACCACCGCGGGCGTCGCCGCCGGCGACGTCGTCGCGGTCGCGGGCGGCGGCCCGATCGGCGTCCTCACCGCGCTCGTCGCCCGCCACGCGGGCGCCGCCCACGTCGTCGTGAGCGAACCGTCGGCGTGGCGCCGCGGCGTCCTCGCCGACCTCGGCCTCACGGTCGTCCCCGCGGACCGGACGCTGACCGACGTCGTGCTGGAGCTCACCGACGGCGAGGGCGCGGACGTCACGTTCGACGCGGCGGGGCACCCCGCCGTCGCGCCGGAGCTGACGACGGCCACGCGCGTCCTGGGGACCGTCGTCGTCGTCGGCGTGCACAAGGCGCCGGCCCCGGTCGACCTGCGCGACGTCTGCTTCAAGGAGCTCGTCGTGCGGGGCGTGCGCGTGTACACGCGCGACGACGTCGTGCGGGCGATCGAGCTCGTCGCCGACGGCTCGCTGGGGCTCGAGGCGCTGCCCACGCGGGCGTTCCACCTGTCCGACGTCGCCGCGGCCGTCGCCGCCGCGGCGGACGGCACGGGCGCGCTCAAGGTGCTCGTGACGCCCGACGCCGCCCTGGCGGACCGCGCATGAGCCCGTTCTCGCTCGAGGGGTCGACCGCCGTCGTGACCGGTGGTGCCCGGGGGCTCGGGGAGGGGGTCACGCGCGCGCTGCTGGCCGCGGGTGCCGACGTCGTCGTCATGGCGCGGTCCGCGCCCGGCGAGGCGCTGACGCGGCACGCGGCCGACCTCGGCCGCGAGCTGCGGTTCGAGCCGGTCGACCTGGGCGACATCGCCTCGGTCGAGAGCGCGGCCGAGCGCGTCCTCGCGGCGTCCGAGGTGCACGTGCTGGTCAACAACGCCGGGACGCAGGACCGGCACCCGGCCGTGGACTTCCCGCTCGACGCCTGGGACGCCGTCCTGCAGGTCAACCTGCGATCCGTGTTCCGGCTGTGCCAGCTCTTCGGCCGGCCGATGCTCGACCGGGGCGCGGGCAAGATCGTCAACGTCGCCTCGCTCCTGAGCTTCCAGGGCGGCATCACCGTCCCGGCCTACGCGGCGAGCAAGGGTGCGGTGGCGCAGCTGACCAAGGCGCTGTGCAACGAGTGGGCCGGGCGGGGCGTCAACGTCAACGCCGTCGCGCCGGGCTACATGGCCACCGACATGAACACCGCGCTGCTGGCCGACCCGGTCCGCTCGGAGCAGATCTCCGCGCGCATCCCGGCCGGCCGGTGGGGCTCGCCCGAGGACCTGGGCGGCGCCGTCGTGTTCCTCGCCTCCCCGGCGGCCGCGTACGTGCACGGCCAGGTGCTCGCCGTCGACGGCGGCTGGCTCGCCCGCTGACGGACCGACGGCCGCACGGCTCAGATCGCGCGGGCGTGCTCCACGAGCCGGTCGAAGCCGGCGTCGAGCCGCGGGTCCACGTGCTGGGCCTCGGGGTGCGCGTCGTACCACGCGACCTGCTCGGCGGCGCCCTCGTCGTAGGTGATCGTCGTGGCGAACTCCGGCACGAGGGCCTGGAGCCTGGCGCAGTCGAACACCATCGAGTGCGCCTTGTCGCCCAGCAGGCCGGGCCCGACGTCGGGCAGCACGCGGGCGATCGTCTCGGACGCGACGTGCACGAGCTCCGGCCGCTCGACGCCGGCGGCGCGGGCGAGCCAGGTGTAGACCTGGTCCCACGTGGGCGCGTGCGTCCCGGTGATCTGGAACGCGTCCCCGACGGCGAGCGGGTGCCCGAGCAGCCCCACGAACCCGACGGCGAAGTCCTCGGTGTGCGTGAGCGTCCACAGGCTCGTGCCGTCGCCGTGCACGACGACGGGCCGCCCGGCGCGCATACGGGCGACGTCGGTCCAGCCGCCCGTGGTGGGGATGAGCGTGCGGTCGTAGGTGTGGCTCGGGCGCACGATCGTCGCGGGGAAGCCGTCCTCGCGGTGCGCGCGCAGCAGGACGTCCTCGCACGCGA
>JAPSLD010000100.1 GCA_031181105.1 Isoptericola sp.
ACGAGCTCGGCGTCCCACACCCGGGCCTGGCCGATGGCGTGCCGCAGCGCCACCTCCGCCGACGGCGAGCCGTCCACGCCGACGACGATGCGCCGGACCTCGTGCACCGTGTCGCCGTCGCGGCGGTCGGGACGGTCCGCGTCGTCCCCCTCCTCCGCGCGGTGCGGCACCACCACGGTGGGGCAGTGCGCGTGCGCGGGCAGCGCCGACGAGACGGTGCCGAGCAGCCGCTCGGTGAAGCCGCCGCGGCCCCGGGTGCCGACCACGGCCAGGCTGTGCTCCTTGGACATCTCGACGAGCACCCCGGCGGCGTCGCCGGTCGCGACCGTCGCGGTCACCGGGACGCCGCTGCCGGCGACCCGGGCCTGCGCCTCGGCCAGCACCGCCTTGGCGCCCTCCTGGATGGCCGTGTCGTCCAGGGCCGCGTAGCCGCCGTCGAGCGACGCCGCGGTGAACGACGGCAGCGAGTAGCTGCACACCATGTGGAGCGACCACCCCACGCGCCTCGCGTACGACGTCGCCCAGTCCAGCGCGTGCAGGCTGGCCGCCGAGCCGTCGACCCCGACGAGGACGACCTCCGGTCGTGTCATGTCACGCCTCCCGTCTGCGACCCGGCCCGCTGCTTCGGGGGCCCGCCGCAGTTCAAGCGTAGCGAAAGGCACACGCAAGGCACAGCAAAGCACGCAGGACGACGCCGGGACGCGCGGCGGGCGCGGTCCCCGCCCGCCGTCCGGCGTGAGCCGGACGAGCGAACCAGGGACCGCGCCCGTCGTGAAGGGTGCTGCGGGCGGCTGTCAGCCGTTGACGCGCAGGAACACCGGGTTGGACTGCCAGAGGCTGCTCTGGCGGACGATCCACCCACCGGGGCGGGTGGCCTCGACCTGCTGGCCGTTGCCGATGTAGATCGAGATGTGGCCCGGCGACCAGATGAGGTCGCCCGCCTGGGCCTGGGACGCCGGGACGACGGTGACGTTGTCCGCGTAGCGCATGCCGCTCGACGTGCGGGGCAGCGAGACGCCGAACTGCCCGTACACGTAGGTGACGAGGCCCGAGCAGTCCATGCCGGACGGGCTGGCGCCGCCGACGACGTACGGCGTGCCGACGTACCGCTGCGCGAGCGACGCGACCTGCGCGCCGATCGACGACGAGGACACCGACGCGCTGACGGACGCGCTCGAGCTGGACGACTCGCTCGACGCCCGCGTGCTCGTGGCGGCCTTGGGCTCCGGCTTCGGCTCGGGCTCCGGCTCCGGCTCGGGGGCCGGCGTGATGGCCTTCTCGACCTTCTCGAGGCTGAGCGTGTCGACCGAGACCTTCGCGTCACCGGCGACGGTGACCACGGGGGCGGCCTCGAGGGCCTGGCGGGCCTGGTCGGTCAGCGCACCGAGGTCGACGGTGGTGAGCTTGTTCGCCGCGTCGTTGTCGACGGGCGCGGCCTGCGCGGCCGTGGCGGTGCCGAACGTCGACATCAGCAGACCACCAGCGGTGGCGACGACGGCGGCGCGGCGGCCGGCGTTCGAGGAGCTGACGTCCTGCGCGAGCTTGCTGATCGGCGTGAGCGGACGGCGCGCGGCGCGGTGCCGAGCGCGCGTAAGACGTGCGTTCACGTGTTCCCTCTCCTGCCGCCTACGAGGTGAGCTGTCGGGTTCGGGTGGGAGAAAGCACCCGGCCGTCGGGACCGAGGTCCCTCGGGCTTCACCCCGAGGACGCCATCGCTGGCGCCCGAAGGTGGTTCCCCCGCTCCTGCCAAAGTGTCTCTGAGGTTCCCTCGGCCGGTGGCAGGACTCGGCGTCCGGTCGAGGGTCGACGGGCGGTTGCCGCCGAGTGGTTGAAACCGTAGCGGATCCCGGACCCAATGTCACGTTTCGATCACGGTTCGTGACGCACCCCATCGTCCGGCCCCCGCGGAGCGTCCTGAGGGCCTCCCAGAGACACGAGGACGCCCCGCCGTGCACTGCACGACGGGGCGTCCTGGAGAGGCCGTGAGGCGGCGGTCAGGCGACCCGGATGAACGTCGGGTTCGACTGCCAGATGTTGCGGAACTGGATCGTCTTGCCGGGGCGCGGCGCGTCGATCTGCGTGTTGCCGCCGGCGTAGATGCCGATGTGGCCCGGGGTCCAGATCAGGTCGCCCGGCTGCGCCTGCGAGCGCGGCACCACGGTGCCGGCGTAGCGCTGGTCCGCCGAGGCGCGCGGCAGGCTGATCCCGGCCTGCGCGTAGACGTACGAGGTGAAGCCCGAGCAGTCGAAGCCGGACGGCGTCGTGCCACCGGAGACGTACGGGACGCCGACGTAGCGCGACGCGATCGAGATGATCGTCGAGCCGACGGCCGAGTCGGGGATCGAGACGCTCGCCGACGCGGCGGCGGAGGACGACGAGCCCGAGGACGAGGCGCTCGACGACGACGTCGAGCGCGTCTGCACGACGGGCTCGGGCTCCGGCTCCGGCTCGGGCGCCGGGGTGATGGCCTCGTCAACCTTCTCGACGGTCACGGTCTCGACCGAGACCTTCGCGTCGCCGGCGACGGTCACGACCGGCGCGGCGGCCAGGGCCTGGCGGGCCTGGTCGGTCAGCGCGGCCAGGTCGACGGTGCTGAGCTTGTTGGCGGCGTCGTTGTCGACCGGCGCGGCCTGCGCGGCGGTCCCGGTGCCCAGGGTCGAGATCAGCAGACCACCGGCGGTGGCGACGACGGCGGCGCGGCGGCCGGCGGTGGAGCTGGGTGCGACGGCGATCGGACGGCGAACGGCGCGATGGCGCCCACGAGTACCTGCGGTCACGTTCTACCTCTCCTGTCGCCTGCGAGGTCAGCTGTCGGGTTCGGGTGGGAGATACACCCGGCCTGCCGGACGAGTCCGGTCGGCTTCACCCCAAGGGCACCGTCACCGGTGCCCGAATGTGGGTCCCCCGCCCCTGCCTGCGGTTGTCCGTCGAAGCTCGGTCGGTGACAGGGTTCGGCGTCCGATCGAGCACCCGCGGACTGAGATCCGCGGGCGCCCTGACCGTACCGGATCGGACACCGTGATGTCACGTTCCGATCACGACGTGTCAGCGCACGACGTGTCAGCGCACGGCGACGAACAGGTGCTTGGCGAGGTCCTCGGACAGGTCGAGCACGGTCTCCGCGCCGTCCACCGCGACCGTGTACACCGCGCCGTCGTACCGGGCGGTGACCCGCGCGCCCGGCACGAGCCCCGCGGCGGAGAGCCGCCCGAGGAGCTCGACGTCGACCTGCAGCGGCTCGGCGATGCGCTGCAGCCGCACGGCGATCTCGCCGTCGGACCCGCCGGGCGTGGCCGGCACCCGGCCCACGAACAGCGCGGGCAGCGCCTGCACGCCCTCGAGGAACGGCACGTCCTCGTACTGCTCCCCCAGCTCGGACAGCCCAGGGATCGGGTTGCCGTACGGGTCGTGGTGCGGGTGGTCGAGCAGCGTCACGAGGCGCTTCTCGACGAGGTCGCTCATCACGTGCTCCCAGCGGCACGCCTCGGTGTGCACGTGCTCCCAGTCGAGCTTGATGACGTCGGTGAGCAGGCGCTCGGCGAGGCGGTGCTTGCGCATGACGCGCGTGGCCTTGGCCCGGCCGTCCTCGGTGAGCTCGAGGTGGCGGTCGCCCGTCACGACGACGAGCCCGTCGCGCTCCATGCGCGCCACCGTCTGCGACACCGTCGGGCCCGAGTGACCCAGACGCTCCGCGATGCGCGCGCGAAGCGGCGTGATGCCCTCCTCGTCGAGCTCGTAGATCGTCTTGAGATACATCTCGGTGGTGTCGATCAGGTCGGTCACGTCAACTCCCGTCGGTCGGCCCGGCCCTAGTCTATTCGCACCCCTACCGGCGGGTACGTGCCCCGGGACGCGAGCCGCGTCACGCCCCGCGCCGCCCGCCGGGGCACAGATCCGACGACCGGGAGCCGCCATGACCCTCGCCATCCCCGCTTCCCTGCTGCCTGCGGACGGCCGGTTCGGCTCCGGGCCGTCCAAGGTGCGTCCGGAGCAGGCTCGGGCGCTCCTCGCCGCGGGCGACCCGGCGGCACCGGTCCTCGGGACGTCGCACCGGCAGCCGCCGGTCAAGGACCTCGTCCGCCGGGTGCGCACCGGCCTCGCCGACCTCTTCTCGCTGCCCGACGGGTACGAGGTGGTCCTGGGCAACGGGGGCTCGACCGCGTTCTGGGAGGTCGCCACCGCGTGCCTCGTGCGCCGCAGGGCGCAGCACGCGGCATTCGGGGAGTTCGGCGCCAAGTTCGCGGCGGCGACGCGCCGCGCGCCGTTCCTCGAGGACTCGCAGGTCGTCACCGCCGAGCCCGGCACGGTCGCACGCCTGCGCCCGGCCGACGACGTCGACGTGTACGCCACGCCGCACAACGAGACCTCCACGGGCGCGATGGCACCGGTCGAGCGGGTCGTGGCCCCCGAGGACGGGCTCCTGCTCGTCGACGCCACCTCGGGCGCGGGTGCGCTGCCCGTCGACCTCGCGCAGACCGACGTCTACTACTTCGCACCGCAGAAGGTGTTCGCGTCCGACGGCGGCCTGTGGCTCGCGATCTGCTCCCCCGCCGCGCTCGCCCGCGCCGAGGAGGTGGAGTCCGACGCCGGCACGAGCGGCCGCTGGGTCCCGGAGTTCCTCTCGCTCACCACGGCCGCGGCGAGCTCGCGGCAGGACCAGACGCTCAACACGCCCGCCGTCGCGACCCTCGTCATGCTCGCCGACCAGGTCGAGTGGATGCTCGAGCAGGGCGGCCTCGACTGGGCCGTGCGCCGCAGCGCCGCCTCGTCGCAGATCGTCTACTCCTGGGCCGAGCAGCGCGACTGGGCCACGCCGTTCGTGCGCGACCCCGCCGAGCGCTCGACCGTCGTCGCGACGGTCGACCTCGACGACGCGATCGACGCGGCGGCCGTGATCGCCGCCCTGCGCGCCCACGGGGTCCTCGACGTCTTCCCCTACCGCAAGCTCGGCCGCAACCAGCTGCGCATCGGCACGTTCCCCGCCGTCGAGCCCGACGACGTGCGCGCGCTCACGGCGTGCGTCGACCACGTCATCGAGCACCTGGCCTGACCGCCCGGGCCCGCACGCGGCCTGGGCACGCGGGCCGTGCCCTGCTAGGTTTCCGCGACGTCCGCGCCTTCCCTACCGCCCCGAGGGGAACCATGCTCGAGCTCAACCACTTCACGTACGGCATCGTGACGCCGCTGCTCGCCTACCTGACGTCGTGCATCGGCGCGGCGACGGGGCTCTCGGCGACCTCGCGCGCCCGCGCCGCGCGGTCCACGCGGGAGCGCGCCACGTGGCTCCTGGTCGGAGCGGTCGCGATCGGCGGCACCGCCATCTGGGTCATGCACTTCGTCGCGATGCTCGGCTTCACGGTCGAGGGGATGCCGATCAACTACGACGTGACGACGACGATCGTCAGCGCCGTCGTCGCGGTCGTCGTCGTGGCGGTCGGCCTCATGCTCGTCGGGTTCAAGGGCGACCGGCTGCCCTACCTCCTCGGCGGCGGCGTCATCGCCGGGCTCGGGGTGGCCGCGATGCACTACATGGGCATGGCCGCGATGCGCATGACCGGGCACGTCCACTACACGGGCTGGATCGTGGGCCTCTCGCTGGTCATCGCGGTCGTCGCGGCGACGGCCGCCCTCTGGCTCGCGGTGCACGTGCGGGGCTGGCTCGCGACGGTCGCGGCCGCCCTCGTCATGGGCGTCGCCGTCTCGGGCATGCACTACACCGGCATGGCGGCGGTCCACGTGTCGGGCTCGCCCGGCCTCCCGACCGAGGGCACGACGATGTTCGACCTGATCGGCCCGCTCATCCTCGTCATCGTGGGACTGACGCTGACGCTCACGTTCATCGTCGCGATGTGGCCGACCGAGTCGGAGATGCGCGAGCAGGAGGAGCTCGAGGAGCGCATCCGGCTCGCCAAGGAGCGCGTGCGCGCCTGACGTCCCACCACCCGGGCAGCGCCTTCCGGGATGCGGGACGCCCTGCTAGACATGGGGTCGCGCAGGCAGGGGGTCGCGCACTGAGGGGGTCGCGGCCTGCGCCGGCTCCTGGGCGGGAGGTGACCGTTGCTCGAGACAGACCAGTTCGCGTACGGCGTCCTCGTGCCCGTCCTCACGTTCGTCGTGTCGTGCCTCGGCTGCGGGCTCGGGCTGTCCGCCGCGGCGCGGGGCCGGGCGGCGTCGTCGCCCGCGCACCGCCGGGCGTGGCTGGCCGTGGCCGCCGTGGCGATCGGCGGGATCGGGATCTGGGCGCTGCACGCCGCCGCGCTGCTCGGCTTCGAGGTGCACGGCGCGCAGGTCCGCTACGACGTGCCGCGGGCGTTCGCGAGCGCGGGCGTCGCCGTCGCGCTGGTCGGCGCGGGGCTCGCCGTGGTCGGCACGCGGGGCGGGCGCCGGCCCGCGCTCCTCGCCGGCGGTGTCCTGGCGGGCCTGGGCATCGTGGGCGCGCACCACCTCGGGGTGTCCGCCGTGCGCCTCGCCGGCGAGATCCACCTGCACCCCGCGCTCGTGACCGCCTCGGCGGTGCTGGCCGTGGCCGGCGCCGCGCTCGCCCTGTGGTGCAACCTCGCCACGCGGGACTGGCGCACGACGACGGGGGCGGCGCTCGTCATGGGCCTCGCGGTGAGCGCCGCGCACTACACGGGGATGGCCGCGGTCTCGGTGTCCGGGCCGGGCGGCGCCGTCCTGACGGGCAGCGACCCGGGCGACCTGCTCGGCCCGTTCCTCCTCCTCGTGGTGGGGGCGACGACCGTCCTCGCGTTCGTCGTCGGCCTGTGGCCCACCGAGGAGGAGGTCCGGGCCCAGGACCGGCTCGCGCAGCGGCTGCGCCGGCACGAGGACCGGCGCCGCGAGCAGCGGCTCACGCCGCGCTGAGCCCCGTCGTCGGGCGCTAGGCCGCCTTGGACCCTACGCCGCCTTGGCCACGTCCTGCGCCTGCTCCCGGCCGAGCTCGTCGCGCAGGTCGTCGCGGGTGACGCCCGAGTTGAGGTACACGACCTCGAGGTGGGGCCGCCGGATCAGGTGGTAGCGCACCTTGAGGTGCCAGTTGCGCACCGCCCACACCGTCGCGCCGGTCGCGACGACGAACGTCGCGATCGAGCCGACGAGGATCGCCCAGCGCGGGCCGACCGCCTCGCCGATCCAGCCCACGACCGGCGACCCGACCGGCGTCGCGCCCAGGAACACCATCATGTACAGGGCCATCACCCGGCCGCGGACGAGCGGGTCCGTGGACGTCTGGATGGTCGAGTTCGCGGCCGTCATCATCGTCAGCGACGCCAGCCCGACGGGGATGCACGCCAGCATGTACAGCTCGTACGTGGGCATGAGCGCCATGACGGCGGTCGTGACGGCGAACGCGAACGCCGACCCGATCACGAGCCGGACGCGCGGCCGGTCGCGCCGCGCGGCGAGCAGCGCGCCGGTGAGCGACCCGATCGCGAGGACGGACCCGAGGATCCCGTACTCGCCCGCGCCCTTGCCGAACTCGATGCGCGCCATCATGGCCGAGGTGAGCTGGAAGTTGAGGCCGAACGTCGAGACCACGGCCATCACGACCATGATCACGACGATGTCGGTGCGCCCGCGCACGTAGCGCACGCCCTCGCGGATCTGGCCCTTGGCGCGCGGGGCGGACGGCATGGTGCGCAGCTCGCGCACGCTCATGAGGGCGAGCGCGGCGATCGTCGCGCCGAACGTGACGCCGTTGATCAGGAACACCCACCCGGCGCCGACGGCGGCGATCAGCAGCCCCGCGACACCCGGGCCGAGGAGCCGCGCCGCGTTGAAGGACGCGCTGTTCAGCCCGACGGCGTTGGACAGCTTCTCGGCGGGCACCATCTCGGCGACGAACGTCTGCCGCACCGGGTTGTCGAGTGCGGAGACCACGCCGAGCAGCAGGGCGAAGACGTACACGTGCCACAGCTCGACGTGCCCGGACAGCACCAGGGCGCCCAGGCCGAGCGCGAGCAGGCCCATGCCGCCCTGCGTGGCCATGAGCAGCCGGCGCCGCGGCAGGCGGTCGGCGAGCAGGCCCGCCCACGGCGACAGCACGAGGAACGGCAGGAACTGCAGCGCGGTCGTGAGGCCCACGGCCACGCCGGAGTTGTCCGTGAGGTCGGTCAGGACGATCCAGTCCTGCGCGATGCGCTGCATCCACGTGCCGATGTTGGCGACGAGGGCTGCGGCGAACCAGATGCGGTAGTTGCGATATCGGAGGGAGGAGAACGTCGCGCTCATCGTGCGGCGATCCTGATGAGGAGGTCGGTGGCTCGGGCCAATGTCTCTCGTTCGTCGGGGGTGAGGTCGGACAGCTGCTGCGTGAGCCAGGCGTCGCGCCGGCGGCGGGTCTCGGCGACCTCGCGCGCGCCGGCGTCGGTCAGCCGGACCACGACCTGGCGGCGGTCGGTGGGGTGCTCCACCTTCTCCACCAGGCCCAGCTCGGCCAGCGTGTTGACCATGCGCGTCATCGAGGGCGGCTTGGTGCGCTCGTGCTCCGCCAGCGCGCCCGGGCTCATCTCGCCGTGCTTGTGCAGCACGGTGAGCACGCCGAACTGCCCCTCGGGCAGGTCCGCCTCGCCGCGCTGCGTGCGCAGGCGGCGCGAGACGCGGGTCAGGGCCACGCGCAGCTCGCCGCCCAGCGCGCCGGGGCGCGTCCGGTTGCGCGGGATCGCGGGGCCCGACGACGGTGCGGCGGCGAGTGCACCGGCCCCGGCCGGCGTGACGACGGGCGGGGCGGCGTTCGGCATGCTTCTTACTCTAGGTCATTACCGTCGGTAACGACCAGCGGTGTGAGCACTCTCACCGCCTGCGGTGCCCGTTCCCCGGTGCCCGGCGGGCCGGCGGCTCAGCCGAGGCTGCCGGGCAGGATCTCGAGCTCGGCGGCGTGCTCGCGCACGTACGCGGCGGCGTCGTCCGCGGCGACGGCCGCCATGAGGGGGTCGAACCGCTCGCGGTCGAGCAGCACGATCGACTGGCCGTCGGCGCTCGTCCCCGTCCCCGCGTACGGCGCGGTGAGGAACGCGACGTCGTCGACCCGCAGGTCGCGCGCGCCGACCAGGAGCTCGACCATGCGGTCGGTCGTCAGGGCGTCGTCGGCCGCGACCGACCGGGTCACGACCTCCAGGAAGCTCTTCATCCCGACGGGGTCGGTGAGGCTGTCGCCGACCTGCCGCATGATGGCGCGCATCCAGCTCTGCTGACGCTGCACGCGGTCGAAGTCGCCGCCCGGCAGGCCGTACCGCTGCCGCGTGTACTCGAGCGCCTGCGCGCCGGACATGAAGTGGTCTCCGGCCGTGAAGTCCCCGCCCTGCGCGTCGGCCACCTCCTCGGGCACGTGGATGGTCACTCCCCCGAGCGCGTCCGTCATCGTGGTGAACGACTCGAAGTCCGCGACCACGAAGTGGTCGAGGCGCACCCCGGTGAGGTCCTCGACGGTCTGGATGAGCAGCGGCGGCCCGCCGAACGAGTAGGCGGCGTTGATCTTGGCCTCGCCGTGGCCCGGTACCGGCACCCAGGAGTCCCGGGGGACGGAGACCACCTGCGCCGACTGCCGGTCCCCCGCCAGGTGCACGAGCATGATGGCGTCGGTGCGCTGCGCGCCCGCCTCCCACTGCGACGGGTCGCCGGCGGAGATCCGCGAGTCGGAGCCGAGCACCAGGATGTTCACCGGTGGCGGCGAGTCGGCGCCGGTCTCGCGCGGGGCGGGCTCCGGCCGCTCGGGGAGCGCCGCGAACGGGTCGCCGAGCCGTTCGACGTTGCTGTCGAGCTGGCCCTTGAACCACAGCGCGCCGCCGATCCCGGCCGCGAAGAGCCCGAGCAGCAGGAGCCCGGCCACCGCCAGCGCGCGCACCGTCGCCGACCGTTCCGACGCGCCGCGGACCGGACGGGACGCCGCTTCGCGCCCCGTCAGCTCGGCGAG
>JAPSLD010000101.1 GCA_031181105.1 Isoptericola sp.
CACCGCGAGGGCTTCGGCCCGGCGATGGCCAAGTTCATCCAGCTCGTCATGTACCCCGCGCCGCTGCCCGAGGACTACCTCGACCAGCCGGCGCCCGACCCCGCGATGTTCGGCCTGCCCGCCGAGGACGACGGCAAGCGCGACGACCTGCTGCTCGGCAAGAACCTCGCCACCATGCCGCTCTTCGAGCCCGACGCCGACGCGCTGCGCTCCTCGCCGGTGCGCATCGTGCCGGCCGTGGGCGAGCAGGGGGAGGGGTCGATGGCGCGGCGCGGCGGCTTCGCGCTCGCGGAGCTGCTCGGCGTGGAGCCGGTCATGTTCCCGGGCGACCATGGCGGGTTCGTGCGCAACGAGTGGTCGCCGGGCAACGACCCCGCCGCGTTCGCCGTGAAGCTGCGCGAGGTGCTCGGCGGCTGATGGCACGCGGCTGTCGGACAGGCCGGGTCGCGGGCGCCGATCGCCGCCCAACCGGGGTGTGCGCTGGCCGCCTTGGCTCTACGCGAGCTCTCGGAACTGCTCGAATCTCCACGCGAGGTGGTTGCGATTCGGGCGATCGCTCCGCCTGATGGGCAGCGCGAGATGACGCCCGTGCATTTCTTGGAGCCCGTGCTTCAGCATGGGGCCGTCGATCTCGTTGAGAAGGTCAAGTGCGATACGAACCTCATAGTCGGGTGTCACGCCCAGCATGTTCTGGTCGTACGCGGCGTGATGGATTTTGCACAGCGACAGTCCGTTGGGGACGGTCGGAGCGCCGAGTTCGTGCCCATCAGGCACGATGTGGGCTGCGTCGAGCAGGGATCCGTGTTTCAGCTCGCATACCGCGCAACGGGTTTCGTACGCCACCAGGACGCGCGTCCGGAACGCCGGCTGGTGCAGGCGCTGTTTGGCGAGCCGGATGGCGTACTGCCGCTGAGGTGTCGTGAGGTGCCGAACGTCCCCCATGAACGTGAAAGATTCGTCGAGGGCAATAAGGAACTGGCGGTTCTCAGGTTCGTCGTCGACGACGTACACCGGCATGACGGGCGTATAGACGTTGGGAATTTCTTTGCGGAACAGGATGAGCGGTGCGCCAGACTGCAGGGCGTTTCGGAGCTTACGGTTGTCGCCAGTCCAGGGATCGCCTTTGCGGTACGCATAGCGGAGCAGGCCGTCTTCCGACTCAGTGTCGTCGTAGGGACCGTCGGCCGCACTGACGATCGAGAGCGTGGCGCCGAACGAGGCCGGATTCCGGATGCCGCGGGAGTAGTCGATCACCGGGAGCTTCTGACCGTCGATTCGGAAGTCGAGCAGCTCGTCCCGGTGGAGGAACCCGCCGTTCAGCTCTGCTCGCTCCTGAACCCAGTCCATGATCCGAAGGCGGAGAGCGTTTTCGACGGCGGACTCCATGTCGGAAGCTCACCAGACGTGATAGCCGGAGGCAAGTGTCAGACCGGATGAAAACGGACAGCCGCCGGACGCGGTCCGGACAGCCGATCCATTGACTGATGGTTCTTGACCTGGGTTAACCTGCTCGTCAGGTCAACGAGTGATCAGCGATACGGCCTCCGCGTGCTGATCCGGCAACCGCGCTCCTCGCGCACGGTGCCTCAGGGGGAAGACCGGCCGGCTCTCATCAGAGAGCCCGGAAGCGCGAGGATGCTGCGGGGATGCGGCTCCTCCGACCGTCAAGGAGCCGAGCTATGCCGTCGCCCGATAATGGAACCAGTGCGCTGATCCCGTGGGACGTCCACGCGCAGCATCGATGAAACTACCACCTCATGATGCTCGACATCGAGGTACGGCTCCGAGCGGGTGCGGAAGTCCGCGACATTGATCGCAAGCGGCACGCCTCGTGGCTGAGCGACGTGCTGGAGTACAACGCCGTCGTGCTCTACGACCCTGACACACCCGACGGCTTCTACCTCGTCCCGCGCGTCGCGGGCGACGACGACCTCATCCGCCTACCGGACTTCGGCCGGCGAACGGACTCCCCGCGTGGAGGCCGTGGCTGATCGGCGGGATCTAGCCGCGCTCCCGGGCGAGGAGCGACAACCCGTGCGAGCGTGGCGCCATGGACGGACCCCACCGCACCGGACCCGTGGCGGGCTTGTGGGGCGACCGGCTCGGCCGCCCCGCGACGCGCGCCTTGCAGATTCTCGTCCTGCTGGCGCTCGCCGCGTGCATCGTCTTCGCGATGATGCGGCTCAAGCTGCTCGTCATCCCGCTGCTGATCGCCGTGATCCTGGCCGCGGCGCTCGCGCCGGTGGTCCGGTTCCTCAAGCGACGTGGCTGGCCACCGCTCCTCGCGACGTGGACCACGCTGCTCGGGGCGCTCGGCCTGCTGGCGCTCGTGATCTGGCTCGTGGGGCGCGAGTTCCGCGACGAGTGGCCCCTGCTGATCGAGGAGGCCGGCCGCGGCATCGACGAGCTCGAGCGGTTCCTGACCGACGGGCCGATCCCGATCAGCGAGCAGCAGCTCGAGTCGGCCCGGCAGACGGCGACCGAGGCGCTCACGAGCGACGCCGTGCAGGCGGGCGCGGTGCGTGGCGCCACGGCGGCGATCGAGGCGGTCGCGGGGCTGTTCCTCGGCCTGGTCGTGCTGTTCTTCCTGCTCAAGGACGGCCGGCGCATGTACACGTTCCTGCTGACGCCGTTCCAGCCAGAGACCCGCGAGCGGGCGCTGCTCATCGGCGACCGGTCCGTCGACGTGCTCGGCGGCTACCTGCGCGGCACCGCGATCATCGCGTTCGTCGACGCGTTCTTCATCGGCCTGGCGCTCGTCATCCTCGGCGTGCCGCTCGCGCTGCCCCTGGCCATCGTGGTGTTCCTCGGCGCGTTCATCCCGCTCATCGGCGCGGTGCTCGCCGGTGTCCTCGCGGCACTCGTCGCCCTCGTGACCAACGGCCCGGTCACGGCGCTCATCGTGGTCGCCGTCATCATCGGGGTCAACCAGCTCGAGGGCGACCTGCTCGCGCCGGTCGTCATGGGCCGGGTGCTGTCCCTGCACCCGCTCACGGTGCTCCTCGCCCTGACGGCCGGGACGATCCTCGCCGGGTTCGTCGGCGCGCTGCTCGCGGTACCGATCGCCGCCGTGTCGTGGGCGGCGATCAAGGAGTGGAACGCGACCTCGCCGCGTCCCGTGGTCCCGTCCGCGGCGGAGTCCCCACCGGACGAACCCCCACCGGACGAGGGCTGAGGCGCCCGACGTCGGTACCGGCGTCAGGCGCACCGCTCGCGCCGGACGGTGCGTCAGTCGCGGACGACCTCGCCCGTGGCGATGTCGACGCGATAGGTCCCGACGTCGCCCTCACCGCTCACGGTCACCGCCCAGGTGTTGAACTCCCCGTCCTTCTCCTCGAGCTCCGCGTCGTTGAGCGTGCCGCCCGCGTCCGCGAGCACGCTCTCGACCGCCTCGGAGAGCGGCACCTGCGCGGCGTCCAGCGCCTGCACGACGGCCGGGTTGAGGTCGTCCTCCTCGGTCCCGACGACCTCGCCGGCCTCGTCGACCTCCACGGTGACGGTCGCGTCACCGACCGCGACGTCGACTTCCCACGACCCGTTGTCGTCGGAGTCGTCGAGGGAGAACGCGGCCCCGCCCGCCTCGTCCTCGGCGGCCGTGATGGCCGCGAGGGCCGCGGCGCCCGCGTCGCCGTCCTGGCCGCCCGACGGCGAGGCGTCGTCCGTGCCGGCCGACGGCATCGCGGTGCTGTTGCCACCGGGGCTGCCCGCCAGGTGGTCACCCTCACCGGGGTCCGACTCGTTGCCGTCCCCCGGCCCCGCGCAGGCGGCGAGGGAGAGCCCGAGGGCAAGGGCGAGGGCGGGCGTCGCGGTACGGGTGCGCATGCTTCTCATCGTGCGGGCCGCACCTGGCACTCGCACGAGGCTCGACCGGGGTGCCGACGTCGGGCACCATGAGAAGGTTCCTTGCGATTGACGCAACGTCAACTCCTACGGTCGGTGCCATGACCCGCTCCATCCAGGATGTCGCGCGCCTTGCCGGCGTCAGCAGCCGCACGCTGCGTCACTACGACCAGATCGGCCTGCTGGCGCCGTCGGGCACCGGGGCCGGCGGCTTGCGCTACTACGACGACGCCGCGATACGGCGTCTGCAGCGCATCCTGCTCCTGCGCGGACTGGGCCTGCCGCTGATCGACATCGCCACCGTGCTCGACGAGCAGACCGACGAGATCGACGCGCTGCGCCGGCACCTCGACGTGCTGCGCGCCGAGCAGGACCGGCTGTCGCGCCAGATCGCGTCCGTGGAGCGGACCATCACCGCACTCGAAGAGGGAGACACGATCATGGCCGAGGAGATGCTCGACGGGTTCGACCATACCCAGTACAAGGACGAGGTGACCGAACGCTGGGGTGCCGACGCCTACGCGAAGAGCGACGCCTGGTGGCGAGGGCTCGGCAAGGAGGGCCAGCGCGAGTTCGCCGAACGCACCAAGCAGCTGAGCGACGACTGGACCGCCGCCGCGACGTCGGGCATCGACCCGACGTCGGACGAGGCGCAGGCGCTCGCCGCCCGCCACGCGCAGTGGCTCGGCGCCGTCCCGGGCACACCGGGGTCCGAGCACGGGTGCCCGACGAAGGAGTACCTCGTCGGCCTCGCCGAGATGTACGTCGCGGACCCGCGGTTCGCGAAGAACTACGGCGGGACCCAGGGCGCGACGTTCGTGCGCGACGCGCTCGTGGCGTACGCGGAGCGCGAGCTGTAGCCCTCAAGGTTCGCTCGGCAGCTCCATCCTCGTTCGGCACCCCGAGGGGCCGAACGAGGACGAGGCTGCCGAGCGAGTGCGTGCGAGACTGCCCGGGTGAGCGACGACTGGGCCCGGCAGCGCACCGAGGCCGCGCACGTCCAGGCCGAACGCCTGCGCGCGCGGCAGGACGCCGAGCACGCCCGCGCCGACGCGATGCTGCGCGAGTTCGCCCGCGTCGCGGCGGAGCGCGGGCTCGAGCCCGAGGTGCTGCAGGTCAAGGGGTACGGCGGCCGGGGGACGGCCCGCACTCCGCTGCGCGGCTGGTACCTGCGGCAGGACCGCTCCGCCGGCGTGAGCACCGACGGCGACTTCTACGTCCTCACCGCGCCGCTCAGCCTCGTGGACCGGGTGCGCGGCGTGCGCCCGGCACCCCAGAAGCCGCCGCTCGTGCTCGGCGCCGGCGGCAAGGACGGCGAGTCCGTCGATCTCGACGTCGCGCTCGAGCGGCTGCTGCCGGGGTGGCGCGGGCGAGGATGACGCAGGCGTGCGGTCCGGCCGAGCAGAGGCTCGTCCGGACCGCACGCCCCGCGCGGCGACCGCTCAGTCGGTCGCCGCCACGGTCGTCGGCTCCCCCGTGACGACCGGTGCGACGGTCACCCGGTCGATGTTCGGAGCGAACCCGTCCACGTTGCCGAGCCGCAGCGGCGCGTCGGCGGTCGTGAGCGTGACCGGGACCGTGCGCTCCCAGAAGCTGTCCCACGAGAACGTGTACCGGAAGTGGGTGCGTCCGACGGGCGTCGGATCGTCACCCTCGCGGATCTGCAGCTCGCGGTCGACGACCTGAGGGTTGTAGGAGTGCTGGCCGGAGAGCTCGGCGTTCGAGTAGTGCACGACGACGTCGTACGCTCCAGGCTCGTCGAACCCGGGCATGCGCGGGATGACCGCATAGTTCGCGGGACCGTTGCCGAGCCACTCGACCACGGCCTCGCCGGAGGCGTTGGAACCGGTGCCGGCAGGCTTGGCCGCGACCACTGCTGTCCCGTGCAGCTGGGCGTCCTCCGCCTCGATCGTGACCGCCGCCTGGTCCGACTCCGGCGTCCGCGTGACGGTCACGCCGTCCACGGCACTGCCACCGGCGGACTCGAGCTCGACCTCGTTGATCCCCTCCGAGAGGTGCACCCGCACGGTCGAGGTCCACGCGCCCTTGGACGGCGTCGCGAAGCGCGCCACGTGACGCCCGTTGACGGACACGGCGAGGTCGGAGGCCGCCGCCGTCGTGTGACGGACGGCGAGGTCGTAGTACCCGGACTCCATCGCGGTGGCGTACAGCTCCGCGCGCTGGCCGTCGCCCGCGAGCCTCGCGAACCCTCGGGTGGACGGGTGGTCCCAGCTCAGGGCCGCACCACCCGCGAGCCGCATGGTCGAGGCGGGGTAGACCGTCGGCTCACCGTCGGTGACGTCGGTGAGGAGGAACTTGTCGAGCGTGATGTCGGCGTGAGGGAGCGCGGTCGACCCGTCCGCGCTCGCCCGCAGGGACAGCACGTGCTCACCGGCCGAGAGCTCGAGAGTCACCTCGGCGCTCCCGCGGTACTGCCACCGGTGGTTGGAGGTCAGTGCCAGGTCCGCGGTGTACTGGACGAGCTGGTCGAGCTCGTCATCGACGAAGAGCGCGTGCCGGCCCGGCACGCCTGGTGTCGCGCCGATCACCTGGAACCGGTACGTCCCGTCACGCGGCACGGACACCGTCCAGTCGGCGCGGGAGCCCACCCGGTTGAACGAGCCGACGTCCCAGCCGTGCGAGGCGAGGAACTTCCAACCGCCGTTCGCCGTTGGCTCCTGACGGTACTTCTGCGCCTGCGTCAGCGCCGTGTCCTCCGCCTCGATCTGCGTCCGCCAGACGCCGTCGGTCTCGACCGCGCGCGCCTGCCGGGGCGTGATGATCACCTGGTAGGCCGCGTACCGGTCGTAGACCGGGACGTCCAGCGTCAGTCGGCCCTGCGAGACCTTGGCGTCGTCGAGGGCGACCACGACCGGTGGAGTGGTGGCCATGCCCTGGGCTCCGGTGAGCGCGATCTCGCGCACCTCGACGTCCACCTTGATGCCGAACGTCGACCGGTCCAGACCGGTCAGCTCGAGCCGGACGTCGTCGTCCGTCCCCCCGAAGAGGACCTGGGCCCGCTGGTTGGCGGCGTCGATCGCCCCGATGCCCTGCAGCGTGTCCACGGTGTCGGGCCGCGGCGGCGTGACCTTGACGGTCTGGCTCCCCGCCATGTCTCCATAGGCCTTGAACAGCCACCAGCCACCGTTCGCACCGTTCGGCCGGGCGCTGTTGTCGGAGAAGTTGCCCGCGTAGTTCCAGTAGGCCGTCTGCGAGTCGACCTTCTCGTCCTCGAACATGGAGAACCACTGGATCAGCTGACCGGGCACGCCCATGTCGCGCAGCATCCCGTACTCGGTGATGTTGACGTGGATCGGACCCACCCCGACCTCGCGCTCGAGGTCACGGTACGCATCCAGGTGAGAGCGGAACGTCGCCAGGTTGTCGATGCCGAGCTCGTGCCAGATGAAGACGTCGGGCAGGACGTCGTTCGCCTTGGCGAACGTCAGGAAGTCGTGCGACCGGTCGAGGTGCCAGCGAGAGTCCCCCGGGCCGCCGATGCGCGCCTCGGGCAGGCCGTGGCGCGCGTACACCTCCTGGATCTTCTCGTACACCGCCTTCCAGTCCTCGAGGAAGGTCTCACCCATGGTCGACCAGTTCTGGTACCAGATCCCGTCCGGCTCGTTGAAGGGGATGAAGAGGTACTTCTCCGGGTGGTCCGACTCCGTGGCGACGACCTCGACCATGAGCTCGACGACCTCGAGGTAGTCCCACACGCCGTTGGGCTCGTCGGTGTGCTCCCCGGTCGCCAGGTCGTAGGTGCGCTCGTCACCGACGCGCACCGCGCCGTGGTACGGCCAGTCCGGGTAGTGGTCCTGGATGTAGATGGCGAGCTCCTCGCCGTGCTTCGCGAAGAAGCCGTCCTCGATCTTGAGGATGTCACCGCTCGGGTGCTGCGTGCCGAACGGAGGCTTCTGGGAGGAGTTCGTGATGTGGGCGCCGTTGATGAGGGCCTGCGACGGGGCGCCCTCGTCGCCGAACCCGTAGAGCGTGCCCGACGCCCCGCCACGGAACGCGCCCGTCGTGGTCGCGAAGTCGACCTCGAGCACGTCCACGCTCGAGGCCGCAGAGGCAGGGACAGCGGCGGTCAGGGCGGCGGCACCGAGCGCGGCGGCGGCCGTCATCGCCACCACCGACCGTGCAGGCCGACGGGCCTGATAGACGCTTTCATGATGGTCTCGCACCTGCTACTCCTTCGTAGGGTCTGATTCCGGTGGTCCGGCTGGGTGGCGCGCGCCAGAGCGTGCCGCCCCCTATGAAAGCGCTGATCGGTTGCAGGCACAACCCCGTGCTCCGAGGCGCGTAGTCTTGCCGCGTGGGTGCATCTCGTCGTATGAAGCCGCCGGTCATCGCCGACGTGGCGCGGGCAGCAGGCGTCAGCGTGCCGACGGTGTCGCGCGTCCTCAACGGGACCGTGCCCGTGAGCGCCGAGCGACGCGCCCGCGTCCTGGCCGCCGTCAGAGAGCTCGGCTTCCGGCCCAACGGCGCCGCCCGGTCGCTCGCGCAGCGCACCGGGTCGATGATCGCCGTGTTCTCCGGCAACACCACCCGGTACGGGTACGCGTCCACGATCCAGGGCATCGAGGAAGCGGCCCGTCAGGCCGGCTACATGGTGGTCATCTCGGTCGTGGAGACCCCGGACGCGACCACGGTAGAGCGCGCCATCGACCACGCTCTCGGCCAGCCGATGGCGGGTGCCGTGGTCCTCGAGTTCGACCCTGCCGGCGTCGCGGCGCTCGCCAGCATGCCGCCATGGCTGCCGGCCGTCGCGGCGGCGTCCGGCGGCTCGTCGGACGCCGACATCTCGCACGCCTACATGGACGACCGGTACGCCGCCGCCCAGGCGACGCGCTACCTGCTCGACCTCGGCCACTCGACCGTCCACCACGTCGCGATCCCGTCGACCGGCACGGAGAGCGCGCGCCTGCTCGGCTGGCGTGACGCGTTGCGCGACGCCGGCGTGCCCCAGCCCCCGGTGATCCGCGCGGACTGGGACCCGATGTCGGGGTACGACGCCGGTGCCGCGCTCGCGAAGGACGCCGGCGTCACGGCCGTCCTCGCAGGCAACGACGAGCTCGCGGTCGGCATCATGAAGGCTCTGGCCGACCACGGCCGCAGCGTACCGGCCGACGTGAGCGTCGTCGGGTTCGACGACCATCCGCTCAGCCAGCTGTGGTCGCCGCCGCTCACCACGGTCCGGCAGGACTTCGTCAAGCTCGGGCACCAGGTCTTCGGGCTGCTGCTGGGGCAGCTGGAGACCGGGGACGCGCGGCCCTCGGTCCGTATGATCCCCGACCTGGTGGTCCGCGGCTCGACCGGCCGTCCGCGCACCGCCTGAGCACGACGGCGAGAGGCGCGCGAGCGCTGCTCGTCCGGGCCCGATCTCGAGCGTGCGTGAAATCGACGATCACCTGAGTCCGTCTGGGGCAAGCAGACGTCTTGCCAAATCCAATGATCGACGCTTTCATATCTCGAGTGCCGCGATGCGGCGAGAAGCGATCGAAGGGCTGGGCGAGGATGCCGGAGCAGTGGACCACCCCGGAGGGTGACGTCGAGTTCGGCACGCGAGACGTACGTCTGCGCGTCGTGTGGACACCTGGCGGCCCGGTCGTCGCCCACGTCGCCGAGGCCCGCGTCCACGGATCCCTCGGCGGGCCCGCCCATGTCTCTGGCGGTTCCGACCCGCGGAAGGTCCAGCCCCTGGTCGAGATCCTGGCCGTCGGGCACGGGCACCGCAGCGGGAACCTGCGGAACACCGCGACCGCCGTCGGGGCCCGGATGCGCTACCTCGGTCATGACCTGGATGACGAAGCCGGCTGGCGGACGCTCCGCGTCCGTCAGAGAGACGCCGAGACAGGGCTCGAGGCCGTCTCGGTGCTCCGCGCGCACGCGGACCGTGCGGCGGTCGAGGCGTGGACCATCGTCCGGAACA
>JAPSLD010000102.1 GCA_031181105.1 Isoptericola sp.
CGGAGCTTGGCGAGCAGGTGCTCCAGCTCGTGGGCGACCTGGCCGTCGGTGACCGAGATGCGCGGGACGTCGTCGCCGTCGTGGAACCGCTCGATCTTCGTGAGGTCGAACCGGTACCCGCGCGCCGCGGCCTCCGTCGCCACGCCGAAGAGGTAGGCCCCCACGGCGGCCCCGGGGTCCGGCTGCATCAGGAAGCGGCGCAGCTGCGGATGGTTGCGGTACCCCCGCGTGCGCCCGAGCAGGACGGCCTGCGCGAGGAGCGACTCGCGCCAGCACGCCGTCAGGCCCTGCCGGTCCAGGTACCGCGGGTGGAGGGACCAGAGGCGCACGCTCAGGCCTCGGGGACGGCCAGGAGGTCCGACCCGCGCAGCTGCTCGACCTGCTCGACCATCCAGGGGCTGAGCGCCCACGGTGCGGTCGCCACGGCGTCGAACATCTCGCCGACGCCGACCCAGCGGTGGTCCATGACCTCGTCCGGGTTGAGGTCGAGCGCGCCGGAGACGCGTGCCACGTACACGGGGCAGACCTCGTTCTCCACGACGCCCGAGGCGTCGACCGCGCGGTAGCGGAACTCCGGCAGGAGGGAGCCGAGCCTGGTGACGGTCGCCCCGAGCTCGTGCCGCGCGTACCGGTGGATCGCGTCCTCGAAGCCCTCGCCGGGTCGCGGGTGGCCGCAGAACGCGTTGGTCCACACGCCCGGCCACGCCTTCTTGACCAGCGCGCGCCGGGTGAGCAGGACCCGGCCGTCGTCGTCGAGCAGGTAGCAGGAGAACGCCAGGTGCAGCGGCGTGTCCTCGTGGTGCACCGTCGCACGCGGCGCGGTGCCGACGGGCCTGCCGTCGTCGGACAGCAGGACCACCTCGTCCCGGGGTGGCGTCATGGGGGGACCTCCTCGTCGTCGGGACCCGCGCCAGCCTATCCGCGTGGCCGCCGCGGGGGGCCGAGAGGGTGGAACTGCCACGCCGCGCGGGAGAAAAGTCGCATGAAACCGCCGATGTTCCATAGTGTGTTCCCGGTCTGGCGGCTGCGCGCCGGGCAGACCGAGAACGTGACGACGCCCGGGTCCCGTGCGTCGTGATCCGTCAGAAGGGATTCGCATGTCGCTGAACAAGTCCGAGCTCGTCTCGGCCATCGCTGCCAAGTCCGGCCTCAGCAAGGCGGACGCGGAGAGCGCCCTCAACGCTTTCCAGGAGGTCCTGATCGAGTCCCTCGGCAAGGGCGAGGCGGTCAAGGTCACCGGTCTGCTCGCCGTCGAGCGCGTCGAGCGTGCCGCCCGCACGGGCCGCAACCCGCGCACGGGCGAGGAGATCTCGATCCCCGCCGGCTACGGCGTCAAGATCAGCGCCGGCTCGCTGCTGAAGAAGGCCGTCGCCAAGTGATCCACCGCTGACCCGCGTCAGCGTCCCGGAGGCCCGTCACTCGCCGCGACGCGAGGGACGGGCCTTCGCCGTCCCGGGGCACCCGACGAGCACGGAGGTGCGGGTGACCGTCAGAGGTCGCCCTTGCGCTCCAGGTAGCGCATCGCGACCCACCCGATCGGCACGCGGCCCCAGTACGTCACCAGGCGGTACAGGATCGTGACCGAGAACGCGATCGACGCCGGGATCCCCGCGGCCGTGAGGCCCGCGGTGAGCGCGCCCTCGACGCCGCCGAGACCGCCCGGGGTCGGCAGCAGGGCGCCGAGCGCGTTGCCGACGAGGTAGATCACGGCGACGTCGACCAGCGACAGCGACCGCCCGAACGCGGCCAGCGCGGCGTCGAACGCCAGCACGTACCCCAGCGTCATGATGACGTTGCCGCCGAGGCCGAGCGCCAGCCGCGTCGGCTGGCCGAGCATCTGCGACAGCCGGGGCCACACCTGCTCCAGAGTCGGCCGCGCACGGTCCCACGCCCAGCGCCGCGCCGGCGGCACGAGCATGACGGCGAGCACGACGACGGCGACGCCCGTGATCGCCAGGAGCACGGTCCGCGACGGCAGCTCCACGATGCCGCCCGAGCCCGTGAAGATCGACAGCACCACGAGCAGCAGCACGGTGACCACGAACTGCGAGACCTGCACCAGCGCCACCGTCGCCACGGCCATGGGCGTCGGCACGCCGCGCCGCGTGAGCATGCGCAGGTTCAGGGCGGCGGGGCCGATGCCGGCCGGGGCGGCGAGCGAGACGAACGAGCCCGCCATCTGGGTGCACGTCGCGCGCCACAGCGGGATGGGCCGCGGGGAGAAGGCGGTGAAGGTCAGCGCCGCGCCGAACCACGTGATCGCGCCGAGCAGGAACGCGACGCCGACCCACCACGGGTTGGCCGTGGCGACGGCCTCGGCGATCTCCTCGAAGTTCATCGTCGTCACGACGACGGCGATCGCGACGATCGTCAGCGTGACCATGATGACCGTGCGGGCGCCGAAGCGCGTGATGTTCTGGGGCTGCACGTCCGCCTGGGGGAGCCGCTCGACGAGCGCGGCCCGCAGCTCGTCGAGGAGGCCCTTGGCGTGCCGCACCTCGACCCGCGTCGCCGGGGGCAGGGCGATGGACTGCAGCAGCGGCCCGATCGCGGCGATGTCCTCGTCGGGCAGGGCCCGCACCGCGGACGCGATGGCGCGGCGCGCGCCGACGCGCAGCGCGAGGAGCGCCAGCATCTGGGTCAGGTCCATGCGGCGCGACAGCGCGCCGGACGCGATCTCGCCCTGCTCCCAGCCCGTGAGCCACACGTGCGGCTCGCCGTGGCCGTCGCGGTGCACGAGCACGACGTCGGGCGTCAGCGCGTGGTGCGTGACCCCGGCGGCGTGCGCGCGCCGCAGCTGCTCCCACGCCTGGGCGAGCACCGCGTCGCCGCGCTCGCCCTCGAGCTCGGCGTCGGGCAGGTCGCGCAGGGAGACGGCGCCGCGCGCGTGCTCCTGGACCAGCACCACGGAGTCGTCCGCGGTGCCGATGCCGAGCAGGCGGGGCGTGCGGACGCCCGCCGCCGCGGCGGCGTAGGCGAGCAGGGCGGTGCGCTCGGCAGCCGCCTTGAGCGAGATCGCCGCGCGCCCGTCGAACCCGCGCAGCCGCAGCGCGCGCCAGAGGCGCTGCACGGCGCCCATGACCTGCCGGTCGCCGTCCAGCACGACGACGTCGCGCCGCACCCCGTCGTCGTCGAACATCGCGTAGACGCGGTTGTCGCCCGCGCGCGTCAGCGCGACGGCCGCGGGGTCCGACGGCGGAGCTGCCGCCGGGGCGGCGGCCCCGGTGCCGGCGCGCGCCGCGTCGTACGACGCCGCCGGCGCGCCCGGCAGGCGCAGGCTCCCGAGCGTCGTGCGCCCGGCGACGACGCCGTCGGCGTCGTACGAGGTGACGGAGTCGTCGGGCGCCTCGGGCTGCGCCGCGGCCGAGACGTCGCGCACGCGCACGAGCGCGGACGGCCGGAACCCCGCGCGGCGCACCGCCGCGACGAGGTCCGCGCCGTACGCCCGCTCGCTGCGCACGCCCGAGACGTACTGCACGGCCTGGCCGGCGAGCCTGCCCAGCAGCAGCGCCACGAGGATCCCCGGCAGCGAGACCTGGCCCGTGATGAGGACGATGAACAGCGCCAGGTACAGCACGTTCCAGGACCAGCGCACGGTGCGCCGTCGCGTGCGCGGGCCGGCGGTGGTCAGCAGCCCGGCGATCGCGGCGACGTACCCCGGGATGGTGAGCGTCCAGCGGCCGTCACGCCACACCGACAGGCCGCGGACGAGGTCGTCGCTGCCGAGGCGCACCACGAGCACGCCGGCGACGATGCCGAGCGTCAGGCCGAGGGCCGCCGCGCAGATCGACTCGACCACCTGGCGGCCCAGGCGGCGCACGCCCAGCTCGATCAGCACCGCCGCGGGGACGAACAGCACGACGAGGCCCTCGAGCAGCGCCACGGGGACGAACAGGATCCGGCCGAGCAGCGTGTTGAAGCCCTGCACGTCCTGGGTGACGCCCTCGGTGGTGCCGTGCGCGACGACGGACAGCACGAGGACGAGCGCGACGCCGACGGCGCTGAGGACCATGCCCAGCAGGTCGGACGGGTGCCGCACCCGCGACTCGGGCGTGTCGACGACGCGGACGAGGTCGGCCGACTCGTCCTCCGGCGCGTCGCCGGCGAGCAGGGCCTGCAGGGGCCCCGTGGGGGGCGCCGGGTCGTGCGCGGGGTCGCGCACTGGGCCAGCGGCGCTCGCTCCGGACATAGCCGTGAGTCTAGGTGCGCCACGCCGGGGAGGCCCGGAGTTTCCTCGGACGGCGCGGGGGTGATCCCTCACACGGGCCCCGCGGCGCGGGCTACGTGATGCCGAGCGCCGCGCGCCACTCGGGCGGCACGAGCGCGTACCCGACGAACGCGACGACGTCGAGCAGGGTGTGCGCGACGACGAGCGGCAGGACCCGCCGTCGTCCCCACCGCGAGGTGTAGAACCACGAGAACACCAGGCCCATCACGACGTTGCCCAGGAACGGCCCGATGCCCTGGTACAGGTGGTAGGAGCCGCGCAGCAGCGAGCTCGCCACGACGAACCGCAGCCGGTCCCACCCGAGGTCCCGCGTGCGCTCGAAGAGGTACCCGACGGCGACGACCTCCTCGAGCAGGCCGTTCTGCAGCGCGGCCAGCACGAGCACCGGCACGGTCCACCAGTGGGCGTCGAGCGCGCTGGCCTGCACGGAGACGGTGATGCCGAGGACACGGCCGAGCGCGTAGAACGCGAGCCCCGGGATGCCGATCGCCGCGGCGAGCGCCACGCCCCACCCGACGTCGCGTCCCGGCCGTGCCCGGTCGATGCCGAGCGCGGCGAGCGCGCTCGAGCCGCGGGCGCTCAGGAGGAACAGCGCGAGCGCGACCGGCACCAGGGCGAAGCCGATCCCGAGCAGCTGGTAGGTGAGGTCGAGCAGGGGCCGCTCGGACCGGCTCGCGTTGAGCGTGGCCGACTGCTGGGCGAGCGGCGTCTCGGCGGTCAGCCGCGCCACGATGTTGACCAGCGCGTAGACGGCGGACTGGCCGAGGCTCAGGCCGAGGACGATCCAGATCTCCGCCCCGGTGCGGCGGCGCTCGCGCACCGTGACCGGGCGCGCGGGCGCGGGGGAGGGCTCGGGGACGACGGCGGGCACGCGCCCAGCGTAGGACGCTCCGCCCGGTGGCGGCCGCGAGCCGGCCACGGCGAGGGCGCGTGGGGGTTGTCTGGGGCGCGACCGTCTGCCATGCTCTGCAAAGCACTTTGCAGAGCAAACCTAGGAGCCGAGATGTCCGCACCCGACCGTCCCGACGACGTCGGCCCGCTCGACCCCGCAGCCTCCCTGCGGGTGATCCACGAGACCCAGGAGCGGGCCCGGGCCGCGAGCGAGCCGGACGCGCGGCTGCTCTTCGCCATCTGGGGCGTCGCCTGGCTCGGCGGCTACCTCGCGCTGTGGGCGAGCGCACGCGCCACCGGTGCGCTGTCCACCGGGCCGGCGTACGCCGCGTTCGGCGTAGCGATCCTGGCCGCCGTCGTCGTCACGGCCGTCCACAGCATCCGGCGCACGGCGGGCACGCGGGGGCTGAGCGCCCGCCAGGGTGCGACGTACGGCTGGTCGTGGTTCCTCGGCTTCGTCGCCCAGGCCGCGATCGTCGGCGGCCTCGCCTCGGCGGGCGCCCCGCCCGAGGTCGTCGCGCTCGCGGCGAACGGCATCGCGTGCGTCGTCGTCGGCCTGATGTACCTCGCGGGCGCGATCGCGTTCGACGACCGCGGCCTGCTCGTCATCGGGGTCTGGATCCTCGTCGTCGCGGCGGGAGCCACCCTGGCCGGGGTGCCCGGCACGTTCCTGCTCATGGCGCTGGCGGGCGGCGGCGGCTTCCTGCTCATGGCCGCCGTCGAGCACGCCGCGCTGCACCGGCGCCGCCGGGCCGCCACGCTCGCGGGCCTCGCCGGGCACGCGGGGAGCGGGCGTGGCTGAGGAGCCGCTCGACCCCGTCATCCACGCGACGGCCCGGCTGCGCGTGACGGCCACGCTCGCCGCGCTCGGCGAGGGCGACGAGATGTCCTTCCCCAAGCTGCAGCGCCTGCTGGGGATGACGGCCGGGAACCTGTCGACCCACCTGCGCAAGCTCGAGGACGCGGGCTACGTCCGCGTCACCAAGACCCACGAGGGCCGCACGCCGGCCACCTACCTCGCCCTGACACCCCGCGGCCGCGTCGCGTTCGAGGAGTACACGCAGGCCGTCACCACGCTCCTGAAGGGAGCACGACCATGACCCCCGACCTGACCTCCGACCTGAACCCCGGCCCGACTCCCGACCTGGCGGTCGACGTCGACCACGTCACCCGGCGCTTCGGCGACGTCGTCGCGCTCGACGACGTCTCGCTCGCCGTCGGCCCGGGCGAGCTCGTCGGGCTGCTCGGCCCGAACGGCGCCGGCAAGTCCACGCTGCTGTCCCTGGTCAGCGGGCAGCGCCGACCCGACGCCGGGCGGGTCCGGCTGCTCGGCGGCGACCCGCGCGACGCCCGCAGCCGGACCCGGCTCGGCATCACGCCGCAGGAGACGGGTCTGCCCGCGACCCTGCGGGTGCGCGAGGTGGTCGACTTCGTCGGCGGCCACTTCGCCGACCCCGTGCCCACGGGCGAGCTGCTCGAGCAGCTCGGCCTGACCGACCTCGCGCGACGCCAGACCGGCGCGCTCTCGGGCGGTCAGAAGCGACGCCTCGCCGTCGCCCTCGCCCTCGTCGGCCGGCCGCGCGTCGTGCTGCTCGACGAGCCCACCACAGGGCTCGACGTCGGCGCGCGGCAGGCGCTGTGGGACGCGGTCCGCGCCTACCACGCCTCGGGCGGCACCGTGCTCCTGACGAGCCACTACCTCGAGGAGGTGCAGGCGCTCGCCGAGCGCGTCGTCGTCATCGACCGCGGCGTCGTGCGCGCCGACGACGCGCTCGACGCCGTGCTGCGCCGCGTCTCGCTGCGCCGCGTGGTGCTCACCGCGCCCGACGACCTGTCGGCGTGGCCGGGCGTCGTGCGCTCGGAGACGGTGACCACGCCCGCCGGCACCGCGCGCCAGACGCTGTTCACGCCCGACGCCGACGCGCTCGTGCGCGACCTCGTCGTCGCGGGTGTGCCGTTCGGCGACCTGGAGATCCGCGGCGCCAGCCTCGAGGAGGCGTTCGCCGAGATGGTCGCCCCCACCGTGCCCCGCCCGGGGCAGCCGTCCGTGACAGGAGCGACCAGATGACCACCGCCACCGTGAGCCCGCTGCGCCTGACCTGGTTGCACCTGCGCTTCCAGTTCCTCGAGACGGTCCGCGTGCCGATCGCCGTCCTCGGCAACCTGCTGTTCCCCGCCCTGGCGATGTTCTTCTTCGTGGTTCCGCAGGAGGCGGTGGCCGGCGACCCGGTCACCGCGACCACGGCGGTGGCCGGGCTGAGCCTGTTCGCCGTCTGCTCGGCCAGCCTGTTCACCTACGGGCTCGGCGTCGCCGAGGACCGGCAGCTCCCGTTCGACCCGTTCCTCCGGTCGCTGCCCGCGGGGCCGGGGCCGCGGATGGCGGCGCGCGTCGGCAACGGTGCGATCTTCGCCCTCTTCGGGGTCGTGCCGCTCGTGCTGATCGGGTGGCTGTTCACCGCGGCGAGCGTCACGCCCCTCCAGCTCCTCGCGGGGGTCGGGACGATCCTGCTCGTCTCGGTGCCGTTCGTGCTCCTGGGCATGGCCGTCGGCTACTCGCTGTCCGCCAAGGCCGCCCTGCCCGTGGTCCAGGTCGTCCTGTTCCCGCTGGCCTTCGCCGGCGGGCTGTTCCTTCCCCCGCAGCTGTTCCCGTCCTGGCTCGACGGCGTCTCGCTGGCCACGCCCACCCGGGCCGGGCGCGACCTGCTCGTCGAGGCGCTCACCGGCGCGCCGGCGTCCGCGGTGGCGTGGCCCGTGCTGCTGGGCTGGACGGCGCTCGTCGCGGCGCTGGCCGTGCTGGCCTACCGCCGCGACGAGGGCCGCCGGTTCCGCTGAGCGCCGCGCGGGCGTCAGCCCGCGCGGCGCAGCCGCAGCGAGTTGCTCACGACGAGCACCGACGATGCCGCCATCGCGGCGCCGGCGATCATCGGGTTGAGCAGCCCGGCGGCGGCGAGCGGGATCGCCGCGGTGTTGTACGCGAACGCCCAGAACAGGTTCTGCTTGATGATCCGCAGCGTCGCGCGGGACAGCCGCACCGCCGTCGGCGCCGCACGCAGGTCGCCGCGCACCAGCGTGATGTCGCTCGCCTCGATCGCGACGTCGGTGCCCGTGCCCATCGCGAGGCCGAGGTCGGCCGTGGCCAGCGCCGCGGCGTCGTTCACCCCGTCACCGACCATCGCGACCACGCGGCCCGCGTCCTGGAGGCGGCGCACGGCCGCCGCCTTGTCCTGCGGCAGCACGCGCGCCACGACGTCGGCGTCGGCGATGCCGACCTGCCGCGCGGCCTCGCGGGCGGCGCCCTCGGAGTCGCCCGTGAGCAGCACCGGCCGCAGGCCGAGTGCCCTGAGCTCGGCCACGGCCCGGGCGGACGTCGCCTTGACCGGGTCGCGCAGCTCCAGGACGGCGCGCGCGGTGCCGTCCCAGGCGGCGACGACGGTCGTCGCCCCCGACTCCTCGGCCCGCCCGACGGCGGCGCGCACCTCGTCCGGGACGCGCACGCCGCGCTCGTCGAGCCAGGTGAGCCGCCCGACGGCGACGCGGCGCGCGTTCAGCGCGGCCGCCGTCGTGCCCGACCCCAGACCCGAGTGGGCCGCGCGGGCGAGCCCCTCGACGCCGCCGCCCGGCGTCGCGCGGAACTCCGAGACCTCGAGCGCACCCTGCTCGGACTGCTCCTCGGGCCGCTCCCCGGGCTGCCACCCGTCCCCGTGGTGCGGCACCTCGCGCGCGGCCGCGGCGATCGCCTGGGCGACCGGGTGCTCGCTGAGCACCTCGACGGCGGCGGCGTACCGGAGCGCCTCGTCGGCGTCCGTGCCGTCGGCGGGGGTGACGCGCTCGAGGCGCATGCGCCCCTCGGTGACGGTGCCGGTCTTGTCGAGCACGACCGTGTCGATGCGGCGCGTCGACTCCAGGACCTCGGGACCCTTGATGAGCACGCCGAGCTGGGCGCCGCGTCCCGTGCCGACGAGCAGCGCGGTCGGCGTCGCGAGCCCGAGGGCGCACGGGCACGCGATGATCAGGACGGCGACCGCGGCGGTGAACGCGAGCTGCGTGCTCGCCCCGGCCAGCAGCCAGCCGACGAGCGTCACGAGCGCGACCGCGAACGCGGCCGGCACGAACACCGCCGAGATCCGGTCCGCCAGCCGCTGGACGGGTGCCTTGCCCGTCTGGGCCTGCGCGACGAGCCGCCCGATCTGGGCGAGGGTCGTCTCGGAGCCGACGCGGGTGGCCCGCACCAGCAGGTGCCCCGAGGTGTTCACCGTCGCGCCCGTCACGGCGTCGCCGGGGCCGACGTCGACCGGGACGGGCTCGCCGGTCAGCAGCGACGTGTCGACGGCCGACGTCCCCGAGAGCACGACGCCGTCGGTCGCGACCTTCTCGCCGGGCCGCACGGTGAACACGTCGCCCGTGCGCAGGTCGGCGACGGGGACGCGCTCGGTGACCCGTCCGCCGTCGGGGCCGGTGCGGGGCGAGCCGTCCGGGCCGACGGCCACCCGCTCGGCCTCCTTCGCGCCGAGCTCGAGCAGCGAGCGCAGCGCGTCGCCGGCGCGCCGCTTCGCACGGTGCTCGGCGTAGCGGCCGGCGAGCAGGAACGTCGTCACGACGGCGGCGACCTCGAAGTAGAGCTCGGGCACCGCCATCTCGTCGCGG
>JAPSLD010000103.1 GCA_031181105.1 Isoptericola sp.
CGCGCGGCCGTGGAGCGGGCGGTCCGCGACGTCCTGCCGACCGCCGTCGTCGACGACCCCGTCGCCGGGCAGGCCGAGCTGCTCGCGGCACCGTCGGCGTCGGGGCTCGCGGCCGCCTTCACGCTCGCGGTCGCCCTCTCCGCGCTGCTGTGCGCGGCGGCCGTGGTGCTGACGCTCGTGCTCGCGGCGCCGGCACGCGCCCGGCTCCTGGCCGTGCTGCGCACCCTGGGGCTGCCGCGGCGCGCCGAGCGCGGGGTCGGCCTGTGGGAGATCGGGCCGTGGGCCGTCGTCGCGCTGCTCGTCGGCGCGGCGCTGGGGTGGGCCGTGCCGTCGCTCGTGGTGGCCGCCGTCGACCTCACGCCTCTCACGGGAGGGGACGCCCGACCGCCCCTGAGCGTGGACCCGGCCACCCTGGGCGCCCTCGCGGCCGGGTTCGCCATCGTGGTGCTGGCCGGCGCGGCGCTCGCGGCACGGCTCGGACGGGGCGACGACGTCGCCCGGCTACGGACGCAGGAGGACTGATGACGGTGGCGGGCACGCACGCTGCGACGAGGAGCGGGGGAGCGGGAGCATGAGCGAGATCCTGTGCCGGGACCTGGTGCGCATCTTCGCCACCGACGGCGTGGAGGTGCAGGCGCTGCAGGGGCTGAACCTCACGGTCGAGCCGGGGGAGCTGGTCGCCGTGGTCGGCGCGTCGGGCTCGGGGAAGTCGACGCTGCTGAACATCCTGTCGGGCCTGGACACGCCGACCGGAGGGTCCGCCGTCGTGGCGGGCACCGACCTGCTGACCATGGGGCGGCGCGAGCGCGTGCACTACCAGCGGCGCACCGTCGGGTTTGTGTGGCAGCAGACGTCCCGCAACCTGCTGCCGTACCTCACGGCGACCGAGAACGTGCGGCTGCCGCTCGAGCTCGCCGGCGCCGGCACGCGGGCGGAGCGGGCGGCGCGCGCCCGGGACCTGCTGGAGCTGCTCGACGTCGCCGAGGTGGCGGACCGTCGCCCGGCGGAGATGTCCGGCGGGCAGCAGCAGCGCGTCGCGATCGCGGTCGCGGTGGCGAACGCGCCCCGCGTCCTGCTCGCGGACGAGCCGACGGGCGAGCTCGACGAGGCGACGAGCGTCGAGGTGCTGGAGGCGCTGCGCTCGGTCAACCTCGCGACCGGCGTGACGACGCTCGTCGTGACGCACGACCCCGCGGTCTCCGAGCACGTCGCGCGGACGGTCCAGATCCGTGACGGGCGCACGTCGACCGAGGTGCTCCGCCGCACGGAGGTGGACGAGCACGGCGCCGAGCGGCACGTGGCCGAGGAGTTCGCGGTGCTCGACCGCGTGGGTCGTCTCCAGCTGCCGCCCGATTTCGTCGAGGCGCTCGACCTGCGCGACCGCGTCCGGCTCGCGCTCGAGCCGGACCACGTGCAGGTGCGCCCCGACCGGAGGGAGCTGTCATGACCGCGACACCCACGGCGGGCACGACGGGCGTGCCGGCGGGCGCGCGCTACGCGCTGCGGGCCGAGGCCGTCTCGCGCACGTTCGGCTCCGGGGCCGGCGAGGTCCACGCGCTGGCCGACGTGTCGCTCGAGGTCGCGCCGGGGGAGCTGCTGGTGGTCCGCGGCCCGTCGGGCTCCGGCAAGACGACGCTGCTCAACGTCCTCGGCGGGCTCGACCGGCCGACGTCGGGCCGGGTGCGGCTCGACCAGGACCGCGAGCTCACGGCGATGTCGCCGGACGCCGTGCTCGCCGTGCGGCGCGACGAGATCGGCTACGTGTTCCAGTCGTTCGGCCTGGTGCCCGTGCTGTCGGCCGCCGAGAACGTCGAGGTGCCGCTGCGCCTGCGCCGGACCCCTCCCGCCGAGCGCGCCGAGCGCGTGGCGCGGGCGCTCGAGCTGGTGGGGCTCGCCGGCCATGCCGACCAGCGGCCGTACGAGCTCTCCGGCGGTCAACAGCAGCGGGTCGGCATCGCCCGCGCTCTCGTGGCGTCCCCGCGGGTGCTGCTCGCCGACGAGCCGACCGGTCAGCTCGACTCGGGCACAGCGGCCGTCGTGATGGACCTCGTGCGCGACCTCGTCCACGGGCAGGGCGTCGCCGCGGTCGTGACGACGCACGACCCCGACCTCATCGCGCGCGCGGACCGCGTGGTCACGCTCCGCGACGGTCGGATCGATTCGAGCGACATGTCCGGCTCTATCGGGCGATCCGGTTAACCGAGCGTTGCGTCCAGATACCGATACGGTCACGGTTTCGGGCGCAAACAGGGCAAGCGGGGTGACTTGAGCCGGAGGCGTGACTAGGCTCACCGCGCATCGTGCACCGCGACACCTGTGCGCGGCTGCACCGCGCCGGAGGGCAGAACCCTCGACGGCGAGCGAACCTACCCAGGAGGACACGTGACACCTCGACGACGACTTGCAGGCGTCGGCGCTTTCGCGCTCGCGTCGGCGCTGATGCTGAGCGCCTGCGGCGGCGGTGGCGACAACACCGACACCGGAGAGGGCACCGACGGCGGTGCGACGGAGGGCGGTGCCACGACCGGCATCGTCACGGTCAACGGCACCGAGCCGCAGAACCCGCTGACGCCCGGCATGACCAACGAGGTCGGCGGCGGCCTCGCGGTCAAGAACATCTACGCCGGCCTCGTCTACTACGACGCAGAGGGTGCGTCCCACTACGAGATGGCCGAGTCCATCGAGTCCGAGGACAACCAGAACTGGACCATCACGATCCAGGACGGCTGGACCTTCTCGGACGGCACGCCCGTCACCGCGCAGAGCTACGTCGACGCGTGGAAGTACACGGCGCTGCTCTCCAACGGCCAGAACCAGCAGTACTTCTTCCACGACGTCGCGGGCTGGTCGGACACCGAGGACTCGGAGATCGCCGTCGAGGTCGTCGACGACCTCACGTTCACGGTCGAGCTCATCGCCCCGTCGGCCGACTTCGAGCTCTGGCTGGGCTACACGGCGTTCATGCCGATGCCCGAGGTGTTCTTCGAGAACCCGGACATCTACTCGGACGCCCCGGTCGGCAACGGCCCCTACGTCGTCGAGTCGTGGGAGCACGAGAACGTGATCTCGCTGCGCCCGAACCCCGACTACGAGGGTCCGCGCACGCCGCAGAACGGCGGCATCGACATCGTGATCTACACGGACGAGAACACGGCCTACAACGACCTGCTCTCGGCCAACCTCGACATCATCACCAACGTCCCCTCGTCGGCGTTCCAGACGTTCGAGTCGGACCTCGGTGAGCGTGCCGTCAACCAGCCCGCCGCGGTGATCCAGGTCATCCAGGTGCCGGCGTGGCTCCCGGAGTTCGAGGGCGAGGCCGGCAACCTGCGTCGCCAGGCGATCTCCAAGGCGATCGACCGCAACCAGGTGACCGAGACGGTGTTCGGGGGCACGCGTACCCCGGCGACGGACTTCACCTCGCCGGTCATCGCGGGGTACTCCGAGGACATCCCGGGCTCCGAGGTCCTCGAGTACGACGCCGACGCCGCGAAGGCGCTGTGGGACGAGGCCGAGGGCATGGACCCGCTGGGCGACTACACGCTCCAGATCGCCTCGAACGCCGACTCCGACCACCAGACCTGGGTCGACGCCGTGTGCAACAACATCCGCACGGTGCTCGAGATCGGCTGCGAGTTCTACCCGTACCCGACGTTCGCCGAGTTCCTCGACGCACGTGACGCGGGCGAGGTCCCGGGCATCTTCCGTGGCGGCTGGCAGGCCGACTGGCCGGCGATGAGCAACTTCCTCGGCCCGGTCTACGGCACGGGTGCCGGCTCGAACGACATGCAGTACACGAACGAGGAGTTCGACGCGAAGCTGGCCGAGGCCGGCGCCGCCGAGACCCCCGAGGAGGCCACGGAGCTGTACAAGGAGGCGCAGGAGATCCTGTTCCGCGACCTCCCGGGCATCCCGCTCTGGTACAACAACGCGACCGCGGGCTACGCGGAGACGGTCGACAACGTCCAGTTCGGCTGGGACAGCGACCCGATCCTGCACGAGGTCGCCAAGTCCGAGTGACCCTGGCGTGAACCGAGGCGCCGACCCGACCGGGTCGGCGCCTCGGTCACCGATTGGGACCCGGTCGCCCGCGTCGGGTACGGTCGCGGGCGACCACTCGTCGCGAGGGGGCGGGGTGCGTCACGGCGCACCCCGCCCCACCGCTGTCCGGAGCCCACCGGATCCGGAAAGATGACCCGTAGCCCGGGGGAACCCCGGTGCCGACGAGGAGACGACTACCCATGCTCTGGTATCTCGGACGCAGGCTCCTGCAGCTGATCCCTGTGTTCCTGGGGGCGACGCTCCTGCTGTACGCCCTGGTCTTCCTGCTCCCCGGCGACCCCGTGGCCGCGCTCGGTGGCGAGCGCGGTCTCCCGGAGGCCGTCCAGGAGCAGATCCGCCAGCGGTACAACCTGGACGAGCCTTTCCTGGTGCAGTACCTGCTCTTCCTGCAGGGAGTCTTCACCCTCGACTTCGGGGTCGACTTCCGCGGCCGGGAGATCCTCGACGTGATCGCGGGCGCGCTGCCCGTCACGTTCCAGCTGGCCGTCATGGCGCTGGTCTTCGAGGCGATCCTCGGCATCGGCTTCGGCCTCCTCGCCGGGATGCGCAAGGGAGGCTGGTTCGACGGGTCCGTGCTCGTGATGAGCCTGTTCGTCATCGCCGTGCCGACGTTCGTCATCGGCTTCGTGCTGCAGTTCGTCGTGGGCGTCCAGCTCGGGTGGCTGCCCGTCACCGCCGGACGAGACCCCAACTTCCGCAGCCTGCTGATGCCGGCCATCGTCCTGGGTGCGGTGTCGTTCGCCTACGTCCTGCGGCTCACACGCACCTCGGTGGCGGAGAACCTCTCGGCGGACTACGTCCGGACCGCCCGCGCGAAGGGGCTGCGGCGCAGCCAGGTGACGGGCCGCCACGTGCTGCGCAACTCGCTCATCCCCGTCGTGACGTTCCTGGGCGCGGACCTGGGCAACCTCATGGCGGGCGCCATCGTCACGGAGGGCATCTTCAACATCAACGGGGTGGGCGGGACGCTCTTCGACGCGATCACCCGCGGCGAGAACGTGACCGTCGTCTCGCTGACGACCGTGCTGGTGATCATCTACATCATCGCCAACCTGGTCGTCGACCTCCTCTACGCCGCGCTCGACCCGAGGATCCGTTATGCCTGAGAACCGTTACGTCCCGGCGCCGCGACCCGGCCAGGAGCACTTCACCGCCCCGGTCGACGAGGGCGGCCTCGGTGCCGTCGACGCGGTCGACACCAGCGACGCCCCGTCGAGCTTCTGGCGCGAGTCGTGGCGCGAGATGCGCCGCCGGCCCATGTTCTGGGCGGCCGCCACCATCATCCTCGTCGTCGTGACCGTCGCGGCCTTCCCCGGCCTGTTCACCTCGCTGGGCCCGCGCCAGTGCGACCTCGCGATGTCGCTCCAGGGCCCGCAGCCGGGACACCCGTTCGGCTTCGACTTCCAGGGCTGCGACATCTACTCGCGCACCATGTACGGCGCGCGGGCGTCGGTCCTCGTGGGTGTGCTCGCCACGACGATGGTGATCGTGCTCGGCACGTCCATCGGCGCGGTCGCCGGCTACTACGGCGGGTGGTTCGACACGATCCTGAGCCGCATCACCGACATCTTCTTCGCGGTCCCGCTCGTCCTCGCGGCGATCGTCGTCATGTCGGTCAGCACCAACCGGACGAGCTTCACGGTCGCGCTGGTGCTCGCGCTGTTCGGGTGGACGTCGATCGCCCGCATCACCCGCGGCACCGTCATGTCGGTCAAGAACAACGAGTTCGTCACGGCGGCGAAGTCCCTCGGGATGGGCCGCGGCGCGATCCTGCTCCGGCACGTGCTGCCCAACGCGGCCGCGCCGATCATCGTGTACGCGACGGTCGCGCTCGGCACGTTCATCGTCGCGGAGGCCACGCTGAGCTTCCTCGGCATCGGCCTGCCGCCGAGCGTCGTGTCGTGGGGCGGTGACATCTCCAAGGCGCAGAACTCGATCCGCGTGGCGCCCGAGATCCTGTTCTACCCGGCCGGCGGCCTGGCCCTGACGGTGCTCGGCTTCATCATGATGGGCGACGTCGTGCGCGACGCCCTCGACCCGAAGGCACGCAAGCGATGACGACCCAGTTCCCCGTGACCAGCGGCTCCCCGTCCGCACCCGGCGAGACCCGCCGCGTCGACGAGCCGCTCCTCGAGATCCGTGACCTCGCCGTCTCGTTCACCACCGTGGCGGGCGAGGTCCAGGCCGTGCGCGGCGCGGACCTGACCGTGTACCCCGGCCAGTCCGTCGCGATCGTCGGCGAGTCCGGCTCGGGCAAGTCGACGCTCGCCCACAGCGTGATCGACCTGCTGCCCGGCACGGGCAAGGTCACCGGCGGCAGCATCGTGTTCGACGGGCGCGAGCTCGTCGGGCTCGACCGCCGGGAGATCGAGGCGATGCGCGGCCGCGACATCGGCCTGGTGCCCCAGGACCCGATGTCGAACCTCAACCCGGTGTGGCGCATCGGCACGCAGATCGAGGAGGCCCTCAAGGCCAACGGCTTCCAGGGCGGCAAGGCGGAGCGCAAGGAGCGCGTCGCCGGGCTGCTCGCCGAGGCGGGCCTGCCCGACGCCCAGCGCCGCGCCCGCCAGTACCCGCACGAGTTCTCGGGCGGCATGCGCCAGCGGTCCCTCATCGCGATCGGCCTCGCCGCGCGGCCCAAGCTGCTCATCGCCGACGAGCCCACCTCGGCCCTCGACGTGACCGTGCAGCGGCAGATCCTCGACCACCTCGAGGTGCTCACGCGCGAGCTGGGCACCGCTGTGCTCTTCATCACGCACGACCTCGGGCTCGCGGCCGAGCGCGCCGAGCACCTGGTCGTCATGTTCAAGGGCCGGGTCGTCGAGTCCGGACCCGCGCGCCAGATCCTCGCGGACCCGAAGCACCCCTACACGCAGCGGCTCGTGTCGTCCGCGCCGTCGCTCGCCTCGCGCCGCATCCAGGTGGCGCACGAGCAGGGCGAGGAGTCCAAGGAGCTGCTCGCGCACCACGCGGACGGCGTGGCCCGCAGCACGGACGTCGTCGTCGCGCGGAACCTCACGAAGGTGTTCCAGATCCGCGGGGCGCGCCCCGGCGCGTCGACCGACTTCACGGCGGTCGACGACGTGAGCTTCACGCTCGGGCGCGGCAGCACGCTCGCTCTCGTGGGGGAGTCGGGCTCGGGCAAGTCCACCGCGGCCAACATGGTGCTCGGCCTGCTGGAGCCGACCTCGGGGTCGGTGGAGTTCGACGGCGTGGACGTCGCCTCGCTCGACGCCAAGGAGCTGTTCGCGTTCCGGCGCCGCATCCAGCCCGTGTTCCAGAACCCGTACGGGTCGCTCGACCCGCTGTTCTCGATCTACCGCTCGATCGAGGAACCGCTGCGGCTGCACAAGGTCGGCGGCAAGAAGCAGCGCGAGGCGCGCGTGCGCGAGCTGCTCGACATGGTGGCGCTGCCGCAGTCGGCGATGCGGCGGTTCCCGAACGAGCTGTCCGGCGGTCAGCGCCAGCGCATCGCGATCGCCCGCGCGCTCGCGCTCAAGCCCGAGGTCATCGTGCTCGACGAGGCCGTGTCGGCCCTCGACGTCCTCGTCCAGGCCCAGATCCTCGAGCTGCTGGGCGACCTCCAGGACGAGCTCGGCCTGTCCTACCTGTTCATCACGCACGACCTCGCCGTGGTCCGGCAGATCGCCGACTCCGTCGTCGTCATGCAGAACGGAAAGGTCGTCGAGCACGCGGCGACCGACGAGGTGTTCGACAACCCGCGCGAGCAGTACACGCGCGACCTGCTCGCCGCGATCCCGGGTGCGCGCCTCGAGGGTGCCGAGCTCGCGGGCTGACGCACGACCGGTGACGCCGGCGGGTCCGTACGCGGGCCCGCCGGCGTCCTGCGTTTGCCGGTGGGCCGGGACCGGGTGAGCCTGGCTGGCATGACTTCCAGACCGCGTCCGACCCCGGCCGTGTTCTACCCGGCCGGGGGCATCATCCTCCTGTTCGTCCTGCTCGCCGTGATCGCCACCGACGCCACCGAGAGGGTGATGAACACCCTCCAGTCGGACGTCATCGGCGTGTTCGGCTGGTACTACGTGCTCCTGGTGGCGGGGTTCGTGGTCTTCGCGATCTGGATGGGGCTCAGCCGGTTCGGGGACATCGTCCTCGGGCCCGACGACGAGGACGCGTCCTTCCGGCTGCCCGTGTGGTTCGCGATGCTGTTCGCCACCGGCATGGGCATCGGGCTCGTCTACTTCGGCGTCGCCGAGCCGCTGTCGCACTTCGTCAGCCCCAAGCCCGGCGTCGAGGGCGACGCTCCCTTCCTCGCGCAGGCCGCGATGGGGCAGACGTACCTGCACTGGGGCTTCCACGCCTGGGCCATCTACGTCGTCGTGGGACTCGCGCTCGCGTACGCGGTCCACCGCAAGGGCCGGCCCGTCTCGATCCGCTGGGCGCTCGAGCCGCTGCTCGGCGACCGGGTCAAGGGCTGGCTCGGCAACGCCATCGACGTCGTCGCGATCGTCGGGACGGTGTTCGGCGTCGCGACCTCGCTCGGGCTGGGCGTGCTGCAGATCGGCGCCGGGCTGGGCTACCTCGACGTCGTGCAGCCGAGCACGGCGCTGAGCATCGGACTCATCGCCGCCATCACGGCGATCGCCGCCATCTCCGTCGCCTCCGGCCTCGAGCGCGGCATCAAGTGGCTGTCGAACGCCAACATGACGCTCGCGGGGGTGCTGCTGCTGGCGGTGATCGTGGTCGGGCCCACGCTGTTCCTGCTGCGCGAGTGGGTGCAGTCGTTCGGCTACTACTTCAACAACGTCGTGCGGCTGACGTTCGACACGCTCGCGTTCCGCGGGGACGAGGGCCTCGCGTGGGAGTCCGGCTGGACCATCTTCTACTGGGGCTGGTGGATCTCGTGGGCACCCTTCGTGGGAGTCTTCATCGCGCGGATCTCGCGCGGTCGCACCGTGCGCGAGTTCGTGCTCGGCACGCTCGTGGTGCCCATGCTGGTCACGACCGTGTGGTTCGGCGTCTTCGGCGGCGCCGGCCTGCACCGGGAGATCTCCGAGCCGGGGTCCATGCTCGTCGACGGTGCGGTGAACACCGACACGGCGATGTTCCAGCTCTTCTCCACCCTGCCGGGCGGCACGGTCATGGCGGTGGCGGCGATCGTCCTCGTCGTCGTCTTCTTCGTCACGTCGTCGGACTCGGGGTCCTTCGTGGTCGACATGCTGGCGCACGGCGGCAACCCGAACCCGCCGCTGTGGAGCCGCCTGTTCTGGGCGGTCCTGGAGGGCCTCGTCGCGATCGCGCTGCTGCTGTCCGGCGGGCTGCAGGCGCTGCAGACGGCGGCGATCCTCATCGCCCTGCCCTTCTCCGTGGTCATGGTCGCGATGTGCTTCGCCACGGTGCGGGCGCTGGGGGAGGAGCACCACCAGATCGTGCGGGCCGAGCGGCGGCTCGCGCGCCGGGAGCTCGAGCAACGGGTCGCCGCACGCGTCACCGAGGCGGTGACCGAGTCCGTGACGGAGTCGGTCACGGAATCGGTCACCGAGTCGCTGGCCGCGCAGGGTGACGCGACGCCGGCGGGCCGCTCGAGGGGCTGGCGACCCGGGCGGCGCGGGACGCCCGGGTAGGATGGACCGGCGCCGGGGTCCCGGCCGCTCCTCCCCCACGGAAAGAGAACCGTAGATGTCTGTGCGCTCCGACCTGCGCAACGTGGCGATCGTCGCCCACGTC
>JAPSLD010000104.1 GCA_031181105.1 Isoptericola sp.
GCGTCCGGGTGCAGGCCGCCGCCGTCAACGTGTGGGACACCAAGATCCGGGCCGCGCCGGTCGTGCGGCTGCGCCTGCCCCACGTACCGGGCCTCGAGGTGGCCGGGGTGGTCGACGCGGTCGGCCCCGGAGCCGAGGGCGTCGCCGTGGGCGACCGGGTCGCCGGGTTCGCGGACACGGGCGGGTACGCCGAGCTGGCCCTGTCGTCGGTGTTCGCACGGGTCCCCGACGCGCTGGGGAGCACCGAGGCGGCGAGCGTGCCGGTCGCTGCCGAGACGGCGATGCGGGCGCTGCGCCGGCTCGACGTGCGGGCCGGCGAGACGCTGCTGGTCCACGGGGCCACCGGCGCCGTCGGGGCGCTCGCCGTCCAGCTCGCGGTGCGCCGCGGCGCCCGGGTCGTCGGCACGGCCTCGCCCGCAGGTCAGGACCGCGTGACGGCGGCGGGTGCGACGGCGACGACGTACGGCCCCGGCCTCGTCGACCGCGTCCGTGCACTGGCTCCCGCGGGCGTCGACGCCGTCCTCGACGCGGCGGGACGGGGCGCGCTGCCCGACTCGATCGCGCTCCGCGGCGGGACGGACCGGGTCCTCACCATCGCGGACCCCGCGGCCGCCGAGCTGGGGGTCGAGTCCACCTCGGCCGCGCGCCGCGACCCGCGCGAGCTCGCCGAGGTCCTGGGCGCCCTGGCGCGCGGCGAGCTGACCACGACGATCGGCCGGGTGCTGCCGCTCGACGACGCCGCGCGTGCGCACGAGCTCCTCGAGAGCGGCCACCCGGGCGGCAAGGTCGTCCTCGTGCCCTGACCTTGCGCCTCGTCCCCCGTGGACGCCCGTCTCACGCACTGAGCCGGATCGCGTCCGGGCCGCGGACGTGCCTACGATCGAGCACAAGCCATCCAGAGCGGCCGAGAGTCCTGGCTCGACGACGCCGCAGCAACCCGTTCTCCGACGGAAGCCTCCCGAGGACGAAGGTGCTCACGCCAGGTTCGATGGAGTGACGCATGGTCGCAGAGGCATCCCCGCACCACCCGGCACACCGGCACCGGCCGACGGTCTCGTTCGAGCTGATGCCGCCGCGCCGGCCCGAGGCGGCACCCAAGTTCTGGGAGACCGCACGCCGGCTCGTCGCCACGCACCCCGACTTCGTGTCGGTGACGTACGGCGCGGGCGGCGGCGACCGGGCCACCGCGCGCCGCGTCGTCGCGACCCTGCTCGAGGGCACGCCCGTGCTGCCCATCGCCCACCTGACCTGCGTCGGGGCGTCCCGCGAGGACGTCACCGAGGTCATCGACGACTTCCTCGAGGCCGGGGTCCGGTCGTTCCTCGCGCTGCGCGGCGACCCGCCGAAGGACCAGCCCGACTGGTTCCCGCCCCCGGAGGGCGTGCACTCGAGCGTCGAGCTCGTGCACCTGCTCCGCGAGGTCGAGAACCGCCGCTGCGCGCAGGACCCGAGCGCCGCGCTGCGCGGCGCCGCCCGGCCTCTGACGATCGCCGTCGCCACGTTCACCAACGGCAACCCGGCCGCCGGCACCACGCGCGCCCAGGAGGTGCACCGCCTGCTCGAGAAGCAGCAGGCCGGCGCCAGCTTCGCCATCACGCAGCTGTTCTACGAGGCCGGCTCGTACACCGACTTCGTCGCCGAGGCCCGCGCGGCCGGCGTGACGATCCCCATCCTCGCCGGGCTGCTGCCCACGACCGAGCCGGGACGGCTCCGTCGCGTCGAGGAGCTCACCGGCGTCGCGGCGCCCCAGCACCTGCTGGACGCGCTCGACGCCCTGCCGGACCCGGAGGCGCAGCACGCCTACGGGGTCGCGTACTCCGTCGAGCTCGCCCAGCGCGTGCTCGACGCGGGCGCGCCCGGCCTGCACGTGTACACGTTCAACAAGTACCGTCCCGCTCTGGACCTGCTCGAGGGTGTGAACCTCGGCGGCACGGCGTCGTCGCGTCCTGACGACGGCGCCGACCTGGCCAGAAGGCCGTGGGTACCGGGCATCCCGTCGGACGCTCCCCTGGTCACGTGACAACCACCTGACGCGTGACGCCCTGGGAGCACCATCTGCTCAGGAGTGCTCATGTCCACGCAAACCCACCCCGTCACCACCCCGTTCGAGGGCGGGACGATCCTCGGCTACCCGCGGATCGGCCGCCGTCGTGAGCTCAAGCGCGCGCTCGAGGCCCACTGGGCCGGGCGCACGTCCGCCGACGAGCTCGAGACCGCTGCGCGCGAGGTGCGCCTGGCGACCCTGCGCCGCCTGGTCGAGCTCGGGCTCGACCCGCGCGACGGCTCGGTGCCCGGCTCGTCCTCGTCCTACGACCAGGTGCTCGACACCGCGGTCACGGTCGGCGCGCTGCCCGCACGGTTCGACGCGCTGGTCTCCGGCGTCGTGCCCCTGCGCGACGGCGGCACGGGCGTCCCGCCGTCGACGTACTTCGCGCTCGCGCGCGGCACGGACGACCAGCCGCCGCTCGAGATGACCAAGTGGTTCGACACCAACTACCACTACCTCGTGCCGGAGATCGGGCCCGGCACCAGGTTCGCCCTGACGGACGACCGCGTCGTGCGCGAGCACCTCGAGGCACGCGCCGAGGGCATCGTCACCCGACCCGTCGTCGTCGGGCCGGTGACGTTCCTGCTGCTGTCGAAGCCCGAGCCGACGCCGGACGGGGCCGCGCCCGACGGGTTCCGCCCGCTCGACCGGCTCGAGGACCTGCTCGGCGCGTACGCGGAGCTGCTGCACGCGCTGGCCGCGGCCGGGGCGCCGTGGGTCCAGCTCGACGAGCCGGGCCTCGTGTCCGACACGCTGATCGCGGCGGCGGGTGCGACGCGGGCCGAGGTCGCGCAGGCCGTCACCCGCGCCTACGCCGTGCTCGCGGGCGGCGCTCCGGCCGGCGCGGACCGGCCGGACCTCCTCGTCACGGCACCGTACGGTGACCTGTCCCGCCCGGACGACGAGGCCGACCTGCTCGCCGCGCTCGCGCGGACGGACGTCGAGGCGGTCGCGCTCGACCTCGTGCGCGGCGCGGTGCCCCACGCCCCCGTGCCCGGCCTCGACCGGAAGACCCTCGTGGCCGGCGTCGTCGACGGCCACGGGGTCTGGCGCGCGGACCTGGCGGCGCGCCTCGACCTGCTCGAGCACCTGGCCGCACGGACCGGCGCGGGCTCCGTCGTCGTCGGGACGTCCACGTCGCTGCTCCACGTGCCGCACGACGTCGACGACGAGGAGTGGGAGGGACCGGCCGCCGCGCGGGCGGGCCGCTCCCCCGCGCTGCGCACCTGGCTGGCGTTCGCCGACCAGAAGGTCCGCGAGGTCGCGACGCTCGCGCGCGGCCTGACGGCCGGCCGGGACGCCGTCGCCGACGCGCTGGCCGAGGCGACCGCGGCGCTGTCCTCGCGGGCGGCCGCACCCGGCGTCGTCGTGCCCGGGGTGCGCGAGCGCCTCGCGACGCTCGACGCGTCGTCGTTCACCCGTGGGGCGCACGCCGAGCGCGTGGCCGCGCAGCGCGAGCGCCTCGCCCTGCCCCCGCTGCCCACGACGACGATCGGGTCCTTCCCGCAGACCACCGAGATCCGCGCCGCGCGCGCGGCGTGGGCCGACGGCGAGCTCGACGACGACGCGTACGCCGCGGCGATGCGCGCCGAGGTCGAGCGGGTGGTGGCGCTGCAGACCGAGCTGGGCCTGGACGTGCTGGTGCACGGCGAGCCCGAGCGCAACGACATGGTGCAGTACTTCGCGGAGCAGCTCGACGGGTTCGCGACGACGCAGCTCGGCTGGGTGCAGTCGTACGGCTCGCGGTGCGTGCGCCCGCCGATCCTGTGGGGCGACGTCTCGCGGCCGGCGCCCATGACGGTCGGGTGGGCGAGGTACGCGCAGTCGGTGACGCCCAAGCCGGTCAAGGGCATGCTGACCGGGCCGGTGACGATCCTGGCGTGGTCGTTCGTGCGCGACGACCAGCCGCTCGCCGACACCGCGAACCAGGTGGCGCTCGCGCTGCGCGACGAGGTGAGCGACCTCGAGGACGCCGGCATCGCCGTCGTGCAGGTGGACGAGCCCGCGCTGCGCGAGCTGCTCCCCCTGCGCCGGGCGGACCACGCCGAGTACCTGCGGTGGTCGGTCGGGGCGTTCCGCCTCGCGACGGCCGGCGCACGGCCGGCCACCCAGGTGCACACCCACCTGTGCTACTCGGAGTTCGGCGACGTCGTCGGCGCGATCGACGGGCTCGACGCCGACGTGACGTCGCTCGAGGCGGCGCGCTCGCGCATGGAGATCGTGCCCGCCCTGCGTGCGGCCGGCTACGCGCGCGGCATCGGCCCGGGCGTGTACGACATCCACTCGCCCCGCGTCCCCTCGGTCGAGGAGGTCACGGAGCTGCTCGGGCTGGCCGTGCGGTCGATCGATCCCGGCCTCGTGTGGGTCAACCCCGACTGCGGGCTCAAGACGCGCCGCTACGAGGAGGTCACCCCCGCCCTGCGCCACCTGGTCGAGGCGGCCCGCTCGGCCCGCGCGTCGCTCCTCGCGGCCGCCCGCTAGCGGCGTCGCGCTCCGACGGCCGGGACGGGGTCGGTGATCCGTCGCGAGGTCGGCGGTCCGGATCGCCGACCTCGGCACGGATCACCGACCGCGCGACGGCGTCACCCGCCTGTTCGCTCTGGGCGAACAGGCGGGGTATTGGCACTCGAACCCCGAGAGTGCTAAATCGTGAGGTGTAGCCACCCGGCGTCGGAGGGTGCGGCGCCGGGCGCGACAAGGGCCGCACGGCGCGGCCCTGCGACGAGGAGGTGATGCGCGATGGCTACGCTCTGGGACCCGTTCCAGGACATGGACCGGATCTTCGGCTCGCTCGCCCTCAACCAGCGGAACGCCCCGGCGATGCCGATGGACCTCTTCCGCGAGGGCGACCACTACGTCATGGCCGTCGACCTGCCCGGCGTCGACCCCGGCACGATCGACGTGTCGTGCGAGGACCGGACCCTGACGATCCGCGCCGAGCGGACGGCGCGCTCAGGCGAGGGTCAGTGGCTGGTGCGCGAACGCCCGGCGGGCACCTTCGCCCGCCAGCTCACGGTGGGCCGCGGCCTGGCCCTCGACAAGATCACGGCCTCGTACGCCGACGGGGTGCTGACGCTCACGATCCCCGTGGCCGACGAGGCGAGGCCGCGCCGCATCGAGGTCGAGCACTCGGCGCAGCGGCAGCAGAGCACCATCGAGGCCGCGAGCTGACGCACACGACGAGGCAGGGCCCCGGCACACCGCCGGGGCCCTGCCTCTCGCCGTGCCGCCCGGCGTCAGTGCTGGTTGCTGCCGAGCCGCTCGTAGCCGCCGATCATCGGCAGGCCGAACCCGAGCCCGACGGCGAGGATCCCGCCGACGAACAGGAACGGGGCCATCGGCTCCTCCGCCGCGGACCCGATCCCGATGAGGACGAGCCCGCCCGCGAAGAGCAGGAACGCGACGATCACGCGCCCGAACAGCGTGCCGGTCGGCTCCTGCCGGTTGCGGCGGTTGACCTGGAAGTCACTCATGGGCTCAACCGTACGCCGGAACCGGGCCCACTCACCACGAGGGCTCAGCGCTCGCGCTCGTAGGTGGCCATTACGACGCCCGTCGTGGTGGCCGTGCAATCGACCAGCCGGAAGCCGGCCGGCCCGGGACCGTCCCCGAACAACCGCCGGCCAGAGCCGAGGAGCACCGGGTGGACCATGAGGAGGTACGCGTCGACCAGGTCGGCGTCGCGCAGCGAGGCGATGAGTTCGCCGCTCCCGAGCACGGTCAGCGGCTCCGCGGTCGACGCGTGCACGCCGGCGACCGCGTCGACGTCGCGGAGCACGACAGAGTTCTCCCACGGCGGCTCCTCGAGCGACCTCGAGACGACGTACTTGGTTCGCCGGTTGAGCACGTCGGTGAACGGGTTGCCCGTCTGGTGGGGCCAGTAGCCGGCGAACTGCTCGTAGGTGCGGCGACCCAGGAGCAGCGCGCCTTCCTCGGACATCCGGCGGCCGAGCCGCTCCCCCATGACCCCGTCCGTCCGGGCCACCGACCAGCCGCCGTGCGCGAACCCGTCGCGCGGGTCCTCGTCGGGCGACGCCGGGCCCTGCATGACCCCGTCCAGGCTGACGTGGTTGACCACCGTGATCGATCCCATCGCACCCTCCTCGGAACTAGACCGTACGGTCTAGTCTTACATGCGCCGAGCGGGAACGGAACTAGACAGTCTCGTATGATCTCCGGGTGACCGCTCCGCAGGCCGAGTCCCGCTCAGGACGCAAGCGTCGTCAGGTCGTCGACGCCGCGACCGAGGTCTTCCTCGAGCGCGGCTACCGCGACACGAGCATGGACGTCGTCGCGACCGCCGCGGGCGTCTCCAAGCAGACGGTCTACGCGCACTTCACCGACAAGGCGACGCTGTTCGCCGAGGTGGTCGCCACGACCGTCGCCGCGGCGGCCGACCCCGTCCACCGCGAGGTCAGCCGCCTCGCCGACACGGGCGACCTCGCCGCCGACCTCACCGACCTGGCACGACGCCAGCTCGACCGCGTCCTCCAGCCGACCCTCCTGCGCCTGCGCCGGCTCGTCATCGCCGAGGTCCCGCGGTTCCCCGAGCTCGGGCGGCTGTTCTACGAGCAGGGTCCGGGCCGGACGGTCGGCGTGCTCGCGGCGTCGTTCACTCGCCTTGGCGAGCGTGGCCTCCTCAGCGTCGGCGACGCGGACCGTGCGGCGGCGGAGTTCAACTGGCTCCTCATGTCGGCCCCGCTCAACCGCGTCATGCTCCTCGGCGAGGCCGCCGTGCCGACCGCGGCCGAGCGGGAGCGCCACGCCGTCGACGCGGTGCGGACGTTCCTGGCGGCGTACGGGATGCCGCCCCGGTAGGGCCGGTCAGCGGACGCGGACCGTGAGCTCACGGCTGCGCGTCTCGCCCGCGTCGTTGGTCAGCACGGCCACGTAGGTGTACGTCCCCGGCTCGCGCCCCGTCACGAACGTCGAGGTGGCCTGCGCCTCGCCGCCCGTGCCGGGCTCGAGCTCCTGCCGGTCGATCTCGGCGCCGTCCTCGTACAGCACGTAGCCCGTGGCCTGCGTGCCCCACCACTTGTTCATGGTGACGGTGTAGTCGCCGTCGCGGTCGGTGTTGTCGTGGCTCAGCGCCGGCTTGCCCGGGTTCGCGTCCTTCACGACGACGGTGTGCGCCTTCGTGCACGGCGTCGCGCCGGCCGCGTTCACGAGCTCGCACGTGTAGGTGTACTCGCCGTTCGCCTTGCCGGACACCGGCACGGCCACGTGCTGGGCCTCGACGCCGCCGTACGCCAGCCGCTCGGTGTGGATGAGCTCGCCGTCCTCGTACAGCCGCAGGCTGGTCGCGTTCTCGCCGTGCCACAGGTCGACGAGCACGGTGTACTCGCCGTCGCGCAGCCCGGTGTCCCAGCCGTTGTCGTCCCGGATGCGCGCCTCGCCCGGCGCGCCGGCGGGCACGAGCACCTCCAGGGTCCCGACGACGTCGTTCACCTCGACCTCGACCGTCGCGCGCCCGGGCGCGACGGCGGTCACCTCGTGGGTGTCCGGGTCGAGGGCGAGCACCGTGCCCGGCGGCGCGTCTTCGGCCGCACCGACGAACACCCCGTCGCCGCCCCAGCGGGACGAGACCGGCCACGCCACCGGCACGACGCGCGTGCTGTCCTGCGTCACGAGCGCGCTGACCGCGCCCGAGGTGCCCACCGCGAGCTCGGCGGGCCCCGACACCTCGACGGCCTCGGCGCGCGTGCTGACCTCCCAGCCGAGCCAGCCGTCGTCGAGCGACGTCGCCGACGGGTCGAGGCCGACCATCGACCAGCCGGTGAAGCCGCCGTCCTCGGGGGTGCTCGCCGGACCCTTGCCCGAGTTCCCGTTGACCAGGTAGGCCACCCCGTCGGCCGTGGCCGCGTGGAACACGCCGGCGTGCGCGCCGACGCTCGCGACGGGCTTGCCGGTGGACGAGCGGAAGTCCTCGAACCAGCCGCGCACCGTCTCGGCCTCGATCCGGTCGACGAGCTGGCTCGCCTTGGCCGGCAGCGGGTCGTCGACCGGGTGGTGGAAGAACGTCACGACGCCGGTGATCGCGTCGTCGGCCGCCGCGCCGTCGAGCGCCTCGCGCAGCGCGCGCAGCTGCGCGAAGTCGGACCCGAGCCGGCCGGTCGACGTGTCGAGCATGACCAGCCGCGTCGTGCCGCCCGCCCCCGACGGGTCGGGCACGTCGAGCACGCGCCACCGCTCGCCGAACTCGGCCTCGAAGTTGGCGATCGAGCCGCCCATGACCTCGTGGTTGCCCGGCAGGTAGTACCAGGGGAAGTCGGCGCCGGCGAGCTCCGACTCGAGGATCTCGCGGGCCAGGTCGAAGTCGGCGGGCGACGCCTCGTCGACGAGGTCGCCGTTCACGACGAGCAGGTCGGGGTCGGCCGCGACGATCTCGCCCAGCGCCTGGCGCGCACCCTGGACCGCCCCGGAGCCGGGGTCGCGGGCCACGAACTGCGCGTCCGACATCACGGCGACCCGGAGCGGGGCGTCGTCGGTCGCGCCCGCGTCCACCACGACGAGGTCCTCGACCACCGGCACCTCGGGCACGTCGACGTCCGGCGGCACGTGCGCCCGCAGGTCGGAGATCGTCACCTGGCCGGTGTACTGCGCCGACGCCCGGGTCTCGAGCAGCCGGACGCGCTGCAGCAGGAGCGGGTAGTGCGCTCCCTCCGGGACGGTGAGCTCGACCTGCCGCCAGCCCTCCCACGACACGGTCGGGCCGTCGAGGTTCGTCACGACGCCGTTGCCCTGCCGCACCTGCATGCGCAGCCAGGCCCCGTTGCCGTCGCCGTGGACCCACATCGTGAGCTTGCGCGGCTGGCCCGGCACCTCCCGCCCGCCGTCGGGGAAGACGGCGTACTGCCCCCGCGTCGCGGTCGACCGCGTGAAGTCGTACGTGAGCCGGAGCCCGGCGGCGCCGTCGTGCCCGTCGGCCGGCGCGACCGACCCACCGGGCGCGCGGTCGTTCGCCGAGGTCCAGAGCGCGGCGTCGGCGAAGTCGGCCACGGCGACCTCGTCGAGCGACACGGCCACCGCGACCTCGGCGGTCAGCCCGCCCACCGTGAGCGTGAAGCTCGCGGCACCGGACGGCCGCAGGGCGCGCACGGTGAGCGTGCCGTCGGCGGCCGGCTCGAGCGCGGCGACGCCCTGGCCCCCCGTGACGGCGACGTCGCGGGCCTCGACCGGCGCGACGTAGCCGCGGGAGTCGTGGCCGAGCACGGTCAGGCTCGCGGTCGACTCCTGGTCCGGCAGCGTCACGACCGGCTCGGACGTGGTGAGGCGCACCGGCTCGCCCAGGACGGTCAGCTCGACGGCGCCGGTCGCGACGCCTTCGGGCGTCGGTGTCGCGGCTCGCACCGTGGTGGTCCCGGGCGCGACGCCGGTCACGACGCCGGTGCCCGCCTCGCCCGGGGCGACGGTCGCGGCGGCGGCGTCGGACGACGTCCAGTCCGACGGCGTGGTCCCGACCGGCGCCATGGTCTCGTCGTAGCCCTTGGCCACGAGCGTGCGGTGCAGGCCCGGGAAGACGCGCAGCGCGTCGCCGGAGGCCGTGGCCGTGCGCACGTCGTAGGCGTGCACCTCGCCCGACCCGGCGTCCACGAAGAGGCCGAGCCCGTTGGCGTCACGCCGCTCGACGCCGTCGG
>JAPSLD010000105.1 GCA_031181105.1 Isoptericola sp.
CGTCGGCGATGCTCCAGACGAGCTCGAGCTCCCACAGGGCGCCGACGAGGCACACCAGCGTGAAGAGCGCCCGGTAGGGGAGCGAGACGCGGATGCCGAACAGCGTCGTCGCGCACCGCTCGCCGTAGTAGGCCCAGCCGATCACGGTGGACAGCGCGAAGAAGACCACGGCGACCGCGACGACCGCACCGCCGACCGAGGACAGCGGGCCGGAGGACATCGCCTCGGCCGTCATGGCCGCGCCCTCGGCCGAGCCCGTCCACGCGCCCGACGTGATGATGACCAGGCCGGTGAACGTCACGACGATGATCGTGTCGATGAACGTCTGGGTCATCGACACCAGGCCCTGCCGCACGGGGTGGTGCGACTTCGCCGCGGCGGCCACGATCGCGGCCGAGCCGAGCCCGGACTCGTTCGAGAACAGGCCGCGCGCGACGCCGAACTGCAGCGCGAGCGCGACCGTCGAGCCGACGAACCCGCCGGTGGCCGCGGTCCCGGTGAACGCGTCGGTGAAGATGGTCGCGAACGCGTCCGGGATCGCCGTGACGTTCGCACCGAGCACCAGGATCCCGGCCAGCAGGTACAGCACGATCATCGTCGGCACGAGCGAGGCCGTCACGGCGCCGATGCGCTTGATGCCGCCCACGAGCACGATCCCGACCAGCACCATGATGACCAGGCCCGAGGCGAGCGGCGGCACGCCGAACTGGTCCTCCAGGGAGGCGGCGATCGTGTTGGTCTGGGTCATGTTGCCGATGCCGAACGCGGCGAGCGCCGCGAAGATCGCGAACGAGACGGCGAGGATCCGCCCGAACGGGCCGGAGATCGCCTGCTTGAGGTACTCCTGCGGACCACCGCGCTGCTCGCCGCGGGCGTCGACGACGCGGAACTTCGAGCCCAGGAAGGCCTCGGAGTACTTCGACGCCATGCCGACCAGGCCGGTGACCCACATCCAGAACAGTGCGCCGGGGCCGCCGAGCGCGATCGCCGTCGCGACACCCGCGATGTTGCCGACGCCCACGGTCGCGGCGAGCGCCGTCGTCAGCGCCTGGTAGTGCGAGATGTCGCCCTCGCCGCCGCTGACCTCCTTGCGCTGCAGCAGCCCGAGCCGCAGGGCGGGGCCGAGCTTGCGGAACTGCAGTCCCCTGAGCCGGATGGTCAGGAACAGACCCGTTCCCAGCAGCAGGGGGATGAGGAAGAACGGGCCCCAGACGAATCCGGCGGCGCCGTCGACGATGTCCGCGAAGGTCTCCACGGCGGAACGGTACCCCCGTGGTCCTGGTCACGGGCAAGTCCCTGCTGCCGTGAGGACGTGGCGGCGCGGTGCCGGGGGCGGCGCGAGCGTCGTGCGACGCAGGCGTCAGCCGTCGTACTCGTCCTTGACCACGAGCACGGGCACGGGCGCGTCGAGCAGCACGCGCTGCGTCGTCGAGCCCATGAGGAACGTGCCCATCGACGACCGCTTGCGCGACCCGAGCACCACGAGCGTCGCCCCCGACGCCTCGGTCGCGTCGAGGATCGCGTCCGCGGGTTCCGTGCCCTCCGGGCGAACCGTCACGGGCGCGACCTGGAGGTCCGCCGGCGCGTCGGCGAGCAGGGCGGCCAGGCCGTCGTCGACCGGCGACGCCGAGTGCTCGGGATGGAGGTCCAGGACCAGCAGCGGAAGCCTGCGTCGCGCGGCCTCGGCGACCGCCGTGCGCACGGCGGCCTCGCCGTGCGGCGACGCGTTGTAAGCCACGAGCACCGTCATGGCGACCACTCTCGCACATTCCCGAGCGCTCGGGCGTCCCGGCGCCCGAGGCGCGGTCACGCGCCGAACGGTCCGGCTTGCTTGCCGATCACCCGCCCCAGCAGCGCCCCGCGCAGCCCCGGCACCCGCATCGCGCGCAGGGCCGCGCGGCGGGCCCAGAGCCCGAGGCGGTGACGGGGGACGAACGAGGCCGCGGCGCGGCGGCCGGCCTCCTGCCGCTCCTCGACGACGGGCCGCAGCTCGCGCTCGTAGGTGGCGACCGCCTCCGCGACGTCGTGCTCGAGCAGCCGGCGTGCGAGCAGCGTGCCACCCGCCACCGCGAGCGAGGCACCCTGACCGGCGAGGAGGGACACCGCACCCGCCGCGTCGCCCACGAGCACCACGCGGCCCGCGGCCCACCGGGGCGCGAGCACCTGCGCGACCTGGTCGTAGTAGACGTCCTCCGCCGCCGGGCAGCGAGCCAGCAGGCCGTCGACCCCGGGGCCGAGGCCCGCGTACTGCCGCGCGATCTCCTCCCGCGGGTCCTCGGGCAGACCCGGACGGTCCGAACGGTGCACGCCGAAGACGGCGACTTTGCCACCGCGCGCCGCGTACACCCCGACGGACCGGTCGATCGTGTCGGTCATCGCGAACCGGCCGCGCCAGCGCTCGTGCAGCGCCTCGTCCGCGAAGGTGTACGCGCACGTGTGGTAGCCGAGGTGGCGCAGGTGGGACTCCGGGTCGGCGCCGAGCAGCGCCCCACGCACGCGCGAGTGGATGCCGTCGGCGCCCACGAGGACGTCGGCGCGCAGCGGTGCGGCCGGCGCGCCGTCGGTCGCGACCTGGGCGGTGACGCCCTCGCCGTCGTCCTCGTACGTCACGAGCCGGTGGCCGTGGCGCACGTCGACCGTGCCGGGGAGGCGCTCGCGCAGCGCGCCCTCGACGTCGGGGCGCATCAGGGAGAGGAACCGGCCGCCCGCGGCGTCGCGCATCGTCGTGTAGTCGAGGCTCGCGCGCGTGCGCCCCTGCTCGTCGACCCACGCCACGGACCCGATGTCGTAGGAGCGCCGCAGGAGGTGGGGCAGGAGGCCCGACCGCTCGGCGGCGTCGTACCCGGGGCCGAAGAAGTCGATCATGTACCCCTGGTCGCGCGGCGCCGGGGCCCGCTCGAGGACCGTGACCTCCCACCCGCCGCGCGCGAGGCCGTCCGCGACGGTCAGCCCGGCGATCCCCGCTCCGACGACGAGTGCGCGCATGGCCCCTACCCTCCCGGCGGGAACATGCTCCACCCGCCGTCCGTTGTGCTGGCGATCGACGAAGGAGGACACGATGCTGTGCCCCCACGACCACTCAGAGCTCGTGGTCTCCGAGCGTAGGGGAGTCGAGATCGACTACTGCCCGACGTGCCGCGGCGTGTGGCTCGACCGCGACGAGCTCGACAAGATCATCGACCGGTCCCTCGACGCCGAGATCGCGGCCGAGGCCATGGGTCCGTCCGCGGCGCCGTTCGAGCGCGCCTCGCACGACGGTTCGCACGACGGCTCGCCGCGGCCCGAGGCGAGGAACGAGACCTGGCTCGGTGAGCTCTTCGACTACTGACCCGCCGGGAGGACGACGGCGGTCAGGCGGCGAGCTGCTCGCGCACCTGGCGCTTGGCGCGCGTGAGCATCCCCGCCATGCCGTTCAGGCGCAGCGCGCTGACCGCGCGGGTGAGCCCGAGCATGAGGGGGAACTCCTCCGGCACGTCGAGCACCTGCTGCGCGGTGAGCCCGGACAGCCCCTGCGCGAGGATCGACGCGAAGCCGCGGGTGGTGGGCGCCTCCTGGGGCGCCGTCGCGTAGAAGTGCACGACGCCGTCGTCGACCTCGGCGAACGCGCGCACGGGTGACTGGCACTCCTCGACGCGCTCGAGCAGGCCGGGCGCGGCCTCGTAGCGGGCGGGCAGGTCCGGCAGCTCGCGGGAGAACTCGAGCAGCAGCTGCAGCCGCTCCGGCTCGCTGAGCGCGAGGAAGTCGTCGACGATCTCGGCGAGCTGCGCGGGCAGCCTCTCGGTGGTCGCTGCGTCGGTCATGGGTCCAGTCTCTCGCAGTAAGGACACGGGTCAGGCCGGCGGTCCGGGACCCCGCCGGCGGTTCTCCACCGCCGGTCAGGGGCCGGGCCGCCGGCCCGATCGCGTCGCTGTGGTGGCTCAGGCGGCGGCAGCCCGCGCCGCGACGCTCGCCGGGACCTCGCCCGGCTCGTCGCCTGCGGCGATCGGGACCCGCACGGCGTTGCCCCACTCGGTCCACGACCCGTCGTAGTTGCGCACGTCGGGGATGCCCAGCAGGAAGCGCAGCGCGAACCACGTGTGGCTCGACCGCTCGCCGATGCGGCAGTAGGTGATGACGGAGTCGTCGGCGGTGATCCCGAGCCCGCCCGCGGACGGGTCGGAGCAGTAGATCGCCTCGAGCTCGGCGCGCGGCTTGTAGGTGCCGTCCTCGGACACCGCGGTGGCCCACGGCACGTTGCGGGCGGTCGGGATGTGGCCGCCGCGCAGCACGCCCTCCTCCGGGTAGTCCGGGATGTGCAGGCGCTCGCCCGTGTACTCCTGCGGCGAGCGGATGTCGACGAGCGGGCCGCGGCCGAGGTGCGCGAGCACGTCCTCCTTGAAGGCGCGGAACGTCGTGTCGTCGCGGTCGACGGCCGGGTACTCGACCGGCGTCGGCGTCGGGACGTCGGTCACCAGCTCGCGGCCCTCGGCGACCCAGAGGTTGCGGCCGCCGTCGAGCAGGCGGACGTCCTCGTGGCCGAACAGCGTGAAGACCCACGCGGTGTACGCCGCCCACCAGTTGTTCTTGTCCCCGTACAGCACGATCGTCGTGTCGCGGCCGATGCCCTTGGAGCCGAGCAGCTCCGCGAAGCCCGGGCCGTCGAGGTAGTCGCGCTCGACGGGCAGGAGGAGGTCGGTGTGCCAGTCGATCTTGACGGCCCCGGGGATGTGGCCGGTCTCGTAGAGGAGGACGTCCTCGTCCGACTCGACGACCACGAGGCCGGGGTCGTCGAGGTGCTCGGCGAGCCACGCGGTCGTGACGAGGCGCTCCGGGTGCGCGTACTCCGCGAGGCGCGGGTTCGGGTCGAGCGGTGCGGGCATGGTGTTCCTTCCTCGGGCCGGCTGGCTGTCCGTGGGCCACTGTAGGTACCGCGTCACCCGCACCGACACCGGACGTCCAGCATATGGGACCAGAATGTGAGACGGTCACCTGGGTGACCTCGAGGTGCCCGACGACGACGGGACGTTCTGCGTGCCCGTGTGGATGAGCCGGTCCCAGTTCGAGTACTGGAGGCACACGCACCTGACGATCGACGTGGTGCCGGGACGGGGCGCCGGGTTCAGCGTCGAGGCGCCCGAGGGTGTGCGGTTCCTCATCCGGTCGCGGCTGCTGACCGACGCCGAGTGGGAGGTCCTCGGCGGCCGCTGACGGCCCGGCGCCGTCCGGCGAGCCCGGCGGCGCCTGCACCCGACGGTGCGCCGACCGGATATGTTCTGGGCCGTGACCAACGAAGCCGAGGCCCTCCCGTCCGTGTCGTCACCGCCCGCCTGGCTCGTGCCGTCGGTGTACCTGCACTGGTCGAACGACTGGTTGCGGGAGTCCGTGGCGGTCGCGACCCGCTCGCGCGACCACGCGCTGCCGCGGGGCGCCGAGGGGCCGAAGCGCGGGGACGTCGTCGTCACGGTGCTCGGCGAGGCCGGGGTCGTCGCGGCGGTCGAGCTCATGGCCCCGACCGACGGCGAGAGCTGGGTGGCCGACGACCTGTTCGGTCCCGAGCGTCCCGTCGTCTGGGCCGACCTGTTCGAGGGGGCCGAGGCGTACACCGGGTCGTCCGGGTGGCTCCCGGCCGAGCACGGGCGCCTCGTGCTCGAGGGGATCGCCCGCCAGCACCGTGACGGGCCGGTGCACACGCTCGACCCTGGGGACTGCGGCGGCGGGACCGTCGCCTCCGACGTGCACGTGCTGCGCGTCCTGGGGCACCGCGCGGTCACCGGGTGGGCGATGCGGCGCGAGGAGCGCTGCGCCACGTGCGAGCGCTTCGTCGACGTCCGCGAGCTCCAGGCGCACGACGACGGCGCGGTCCGTCTCGGCACGACGACCGCCGGCGGTCGGACGCTCGACCAGATCGTGCGCGACGTGCACCTGCTCTGCGCCGAGTGCCACGGGCTCATGCACGCGCACACCGTCGCCGCGCAGCGAGCACGCCTGCGTCCGCAGTGCCCGGGCTGCGGGGCGCGCGGCACGACGCAGCGCATCGTGTGGGGCATGACGTTCCAGGAGGACGTCGTCGGCGCCGAGCCGGACGTCGTCTACGGCGGCTTCGAGGTCCCCGTGCCGACGCCCGAGTGGTACTGCACCGCGTGCCACGCCAACTTCACGAGCACGGTCATCGTGTCCCGGGCGCTCACGTCGGCGGGCACCGGCGCCACCGGCTCGGGTCCGAGCACGGCGGGCGCGCCGCCCGCCGCCGACGACGGCGAGCACGCCTGGCGGCCGGAGGGGGAGGGGTACTGAGCGACCGGCGCGGCTACGCCGCGACGGCGAGCCGGGACCGCCGGCCGCGTCTGACCAGCGCGTGGTCGGCGGGCGGCACGAACGGCGTGACGAGCAGAGGCATCCCGGCCTCGGCGGGTGTGCGGTCGGCCTTGCGGTGGTTGCACGGCTCGCAGGCGGCCACGAGGTTGAGCCAGGTGGAGTCGCCGCCACGGGAGCGCGGCAGCACGTGGTCGACCGTCTGCGCCGGGCCGCCGCAGTACGCGCACATCCGGTCGCGACGCTTCACGCCGTCCTTGGTGCACGGAGGCTGCCCGGCGGCGCGGTAGCGCCACCGCATCGCGACGTAGCGGACCAGACGCAGCACGCGGGGGAGCGGGTAGGGCCCGAAGCTGTGGCCCTCGACGGCCTCCTCGACCACCGCGACCTCGCGCACGAGCATCGTGATGGCGTGCTTGAGGGACACGCGGTGCAGCGGCTCGTAGCCGGCGTTGAGGACCAGCACGTCGGCCACGGTCCTGCTCCCTCCTGCATGCGGTTGCGCGCGAGTCAGGCGGTGCGCGCGGGGCGGCTCCTCGTCGGTGGCTGTCGTCGTCCAGGCGGGCGGGAGAACCCGTCCACCGAGGTGAAGGTATGCCCGCGCGCGGCGGAAGTCCAGAGTTTTGGCCCGAGAGCGCCGCGGGTCGTCCGGTCTGTTCGCTTTCCGGTGCGCGGCGTGCGGACCGCCCGCGCCGAGCGTCCCGTCATCGTGCGTCCGCCTCCTGCGCGAGGTGCGCGACGACGTCGGCCCGGCCGAAGCGCTCCGCCCACGTCGTGGGCGTGGCGCCGGACCGCGACTCGACGGCGTCCGGGTCGGCGCCGTGCCCGACCAGGAACTGCACCTGCTCGAGGGCGCCGGCGGCGGCCGCGTAGTGCAGCGCCGTGGTCCCGTCGTCGGTCGCCGCGCCCGCCGGGAAGCCGTGCTCCACGAGCACGCGCACCTCGGCCCAGCGGTGGATCCCTGCGAGCTCGGTGAGCAGCGCCGGGAACCGTTCGGGCAGGTCCCGCACACCGCCGTCGAGCCGGAGCGTCCGGTCGAGGTCGTGCGTGCGTCCGCCGAGCGCGGCGGCGACGACGGCGTCGCTGCGCTCGTGCTGCGCGCGGTAGAGGTCGCGCAGCAGGCACATCTCGGCACCGTGGGCCATCGCCTCGCGGTTGAGGTGCGCCACGAGGGCAGCCATCGAGTCGTCGGCGAACGGTCCGCCGCGCGGCCCGAGCGGCCGCAGGAGCGCCTCGTCGTCGAGCCCCGCGAGGGCGTCCCGCCACAAGTTCCAGCCCTGTTCCAGCAGCGCCAGACCGCCCGCCGCGGTCAGCGGCAGCGGATCGGGCCAGTGCCGGTCGTCGTACATGTCGGCGTCGTCCGGCGCCGACGTCGGGCCGAAGAACGCCCGCGCACGCCTGGCCCACACGTCGCGTCCCACGTGGGCCATCCGCCACGCGATCGTCGTGACCGGCGCGACGTACGGCTCGGGCACGGTCCCCTCGATCCGGACGACGCCGTCGTCGCCGGTGCGCAGGCTCCACGCTCCGTCGACGGGCTCCCACAGGTACTCGTCGTCGGTCAGCCCCTGCAGCCGGGGCCACAGGTGCACGTCCCAGTAGAACTGGACCTGGTCGGCAAGGAGGGTGCGCAGCGTCGTCGCCATGGGGACGATCCTCGCGCCCACCACCGACACCCCGCGCCGCTGACCTCTGCCCGAGATCACCCGCGCTGAACCCGATCCGTCCACCGGCCCCCGGCCTACCCTCGGAAGGGTGCGGGTCCTGTTCGCGACGACCGCCGGCCTGGGGCACTTCCGGCCGCAGGTCCCGCTCGCCCGCGCGGTGCGCGCGGCCGGTCACGAGGTGCTCGTCGCCGCCCCGGCGTCGTTCGCGGCGCACGTCTCGGGGTCCGGGCTCGAGCACGCCCCGTTCGCCGACGCCGACCCCGCCGAGCTCGGCCGCGTCTTCGGCGCGCTCCCGGACCTGACACCCGAGGAAGCGAACCACCGCGTCGTGAGCGAGGTCTTCGGCCGGCTGGACGCGCAGGCCGCGCTACCGGCGCTCACCGCGCTCGTCGAGTCATGGCGCCCCGACCTGGTCGTGCGCGAGCCGGCCGAGGTCGCCTCTCTGGCCGCTGCGGAGGCGGCGGGCGTGCCCCACGTGCTCTCCGGCATCGGGATCGGCCGCCTTCACGCCTGGATGGTGGAGGGCCTCGCGGATCCGCTGCGGGACCTCGCCGCGCTCGCGGGCATCCCGGGCCGCGACCTCGCCGCCGCCGTGCGCGGCGAGCAGGTGTTCACGACCCTCCCGGCCTCGTTCGACGAGCCGGACCCGGCGATGGCGCACGACCCGGTCCGGTACCGCACCGAGCCCGACGGCGCCGCGGTGCCGCACCTGCCGGCGTGGGGAGACCCGGACGCCCCGCTCGTCTACGTCACGTTCGGCTCGGTCGCCGCGGGACAGCCCACCATCGAGCCGATCTACGCGCTCGTCCTCGACGCGCTCGCCGGCCTGGACGCCCGCATCCTGCTCACCACGGGGACGCACGGCGACCCCGACGGGCTGCGGCCGTGGCCCGCCAACGCCCGCGTCGAGCGCTGGTGGCCGCAGGAGGCCCTCATGCCGGCCGGAGCGGAGCCTGTCGCGGCGGCGATGGTCGGCCACGGCGGCTTCGGCACCACGACGACGGCGCTCGCGGCCGGCGTGCCGCAGGTCGTCGTCCCGCTCTTCGCGTCGGACCAGTGGCTCAACGCGCGCCGGGTCGCGGACGTCGGGGCCGGCCTCGCGGTCGAGGCCGGCCCCGGGCTGGGCGAGCGGTTGCCGGGTGCGGTGCGCTCGGTGCTCGACGACGGCACCTATCGCGGCGCCGCCCGGCGCCTGGCGGACGAGATGTCCGCCCTGCCGACCGTCGCGGCGACGGTCGAGCGGTTGCTCACTGCCGGAAGTACCGCGCGTACGCGCCGGACGTGAGGAACGGCGGGAACTCCTCGCCGAGCGCGACCTCCCGGAAGATCATCGCGGCCGGAAGACGGCCCGGTGACCCGCCAAGCCGCTCCGGCAGCGCTGGGCGGAGCACACGTTCCCGAGTTCCTGGAGCGCCACGCGCCGTCGTCGTGACGCACTGACCCCGCTGTGAGCGGACTTTTGGCCCGGTTCCGTCGACGGAACCGGGCCAAGAGTCCGCTCACAGCGGAGCAGGGACAGGTCAGGCCTCGAGGAGCAGGGCCTCTCCCTGGCCGCCGCCGCCGCACAGCCCGACCGCGGCACGTCCGCCGCCGCGGCGGGCCAGCTCGTGCGCCGCGTGCACGGCCAGGCGCGCGCCGGACGCGCCGATCGGGTGCCCCAGCGAGATGCCGCCGCCGTGCGGGTT
>JAPSLD010000106.1 GCA_031181105.1 Isoptericola sp.
GCACCGCGCGGCAGCGGAGAGCCGCCGCGCACCTGCCGAGCCGGCCACCCGAGCGGGGAACCGGTTTCTCGATGGTAGAGACCGGTTTCCCGCACGGCAAGGGGGCGCGGTGCTCGCATGCTCCGGGCGTGCGTCGCGCACGCGAGAACGACGAAGACCCCGGCTCTGGGAGCCGGGGTCTTCGTGCCACGTGCGCGAGGGGGGAGTTGAACCCCCACGCCCTCTCGGGCACACGGACCTGAACCGTGCGCGTCTGCCTATTCCGCCACTCGCGCGTGCCGCAGAAGATTAGCACGGCTCCCCGGCCCGGCCCCAACCCCCGGTCATGACTGTGACGCACGCCGCGCGGCACCGTCACACTCCTGCCCGCCGCGGCCTCACCGGGACCCCGCGGAGTGGCTTCTGCCCGGTTCGTACGCAGGAAATCCACACCGGCGGCGGTCTGCGTGCTGCGGCGCTGCCTACGATCTAGATAGTCTGCCCGCGGACGTACGGGCTGCGAGAGGAGGTGGCATGGGCGCCCTGGAGCGCTTCGAGAAGAGCGTCGAACGGATGATGAACAACGCGTTCGCCAAGGTGGGCCGCAACAGCGAGCTGAAGCCGATCGAGCTCGCGAGCCGGTTGCGCCGCGAGATCGACGACCGCGCCGCCGTCGTCGGCCGCGACCGGACGGTGGCACCGAACGAGTTCACCATCGAGCTGTCGCCGGACGACTTCGCGCAGATCGAGGCGTGGGGAGCCGAGACGCTCGCGGACGAGCTCGCCACCAACCTCACCGAGTACGCGGCCTCGCAGCACTACGCGTTCGTCGGCCCGGTCAGCGTCTCCTTCGAGGAGCACGAGGACCTCACGGGCGGCCGCTTCCAGGTCCGTTCGGCGAGCGTGCGCGGCAACGTCGCGCCCGCGACCTCCTCGGCGCCGAGCACCCGCCACCCGCTCATCGACATCGACGGGCAGCGCTACCTGCTCACCGGCCCCGTCACCGTGATCGGCCGCGACGCCGACGCCGACATCGTCGTGGACGACCCGGGCGTCTCCCGCCGTCACCTCGAGATCCGCGTGACCCCCGACGGCGTCATCGCCACGGACCTGGGCTCGACGAACGGTCTGTTCGTCGAGGGCCACCAGGTCCCCGCCGCCACCCTGCTGGACGGCAACACGCTGACCATCGGCCGCACCCGGATCATGTTCTGGACCGGCACGTCGGCGGGCCAGCCGAGCGAGGAGTGGTGATCCTTAAGGGATGAGTGAGCTGACGTTCACCCTGCTGCGGCTGGGTTACCTGGTCCTGCTCTGGGTGTTCGTGCTCTCGGCGGTCGCCGTGCTGCGCCGCGACCTCGCCGCCCGCGCCGCCGACCGGGCCGAGCGCCGCCGGGGCGACGACGGCGGCGCCCCGGCCCGCAAGGCCGGCCCGACACCGGCCACGCCCGCCTCGTCGCCGCCCGCCCGCGGCGGCGGACCCACGCGCCTCGTCGTCACCGCCGGCCCGCTCACCGGTACCTCGCTGCCGCTGGGCGGGTCGTCGATCCTCATCGGCCGGTCGCCCGCCTGCACCCTCGTGCTCGACGACGACTACTCGTCGTCGCGCCACGCCCGCATCTACCCGCAGGGCGACCAGTGGTACGTCGAGGACCTCGGCTCCACCAACGGGACGTTCCTCGGCGACCAGCCGGTGACGGGTGCGACGCCCCTGCCGCCGGGCGTCGGGGTGCAGATCGGCCGGTCCGTCGTCGAGCTGCAGGGGTGAGCGCGACCGTGACCGTCACCCTGCGCTTCGCTGCGCGCTCCGACGTCGGGCTCGTGCGGTCGAACAACCAGGACTCCGCGTACGCCGGTCCCCACCTGCTCGTGGTGGCCGACGGGATGGGCGGCCACGCGGGCGGCGACGTCGCGTCACGGCTCGCGATCGCCGCGCTCGCGCCGCTCGACACTCCCGACCACGGGCCCGACGAGGCGCTCGAGGACCTCGAGCGGACGGTCGAGCAGGCCCGCCGCGACCTCGTGCAGGCGTCCGAGGCGGACCCGGACCTCGCGGGCATGGGCACCACGGTGACCGCGCTGCTGCGCTCCGGGAACCGGCTCGCCATGGCCCACCTGGGCGACTCGCGGGCCTACCTGCTGCGCGACGGCGTCCTGACGCAGGTGACGGTCGACCACACGTTCGTGCAGCACCTGGTCGACACGGGGCGCATCTCCCCCGACGAGGCCGAGCACCACCCGCAGCGCAACGTCGTCATGCGGGTGCTGGGCGACTTCGACGTCGACCTCACGCCCGACATGTCGATCCGTGAGGCGCGCGTCGGCGACCGCTGGCTGCTGTGCTCCGACGGCCTGTCCGGGTTCGTGCCGCCCGAGCAGCTCACCGAGGTCCTCGTCGAGTCCGACACGCCCGACGCGGCCGCGGACCTGCTCGTCACGCTCGCGATGACGGCCGGCAGCACCGACAACATCACCGTGGTGGTGGCCGACGTCGTCGACGAGGACGACGACGCCGCGGCCGCGGCCGCCGAGGAGCCCGTGCAGGTCGTGGGCGCGGCCGCGGGCGGCGCCCTGCCCGGGCCCGGCGCCCCGGCGGACGGCGAGGCAGCCGCCGCCACGGACGACGACCTCCACGACGAGCCCGCGGACGACGACGCGCGACCCCCACGACGCCGCCGCCCCTGGGTCGGCGCGCTGGCCGGTCTGGCACTCGTGCTCGTGCTCGTGCTCGGCGGATGGTGGCTCTACGGCTGGACGCAGCAGCAGTACTACGTGGGCGTCGTGGACCGGCAGGTCGCGATCTACCAGGGCATCCCCGCCAGCGTCGGCCCGCTGTCGCTGTCGACCCCGGTCGAGCTGACCGGTACGTCGGTGGACGACCTGCCGGCGTACTGGGCCGACCAGCTCGACGGCACGATCCGCGCGGGCTCGCGGCAGGAGGCCGTCGAGCGTGCCGACCGGCTCATCGCCGAGGCGACGCCCGAGCCCACCGCGACCCCGGCGCCCTCGCCCACCCCGAGCCCGACGCCGTCCGCGGCCGCGGCGGCCGCTCCGCAGGAGGCGACCGGATGAGCGCGGTCGCGGAGGCACCCGCCGGACGGACGGTCGAGCCGCACCAGCGGCGCCCGATCCGGCTCGCCGAGCTCTTCCTCCTCGTCCTGGCGCTGGCGGCCGGCACGGGCGCGTTCGCGATGGTCGGGCGGGCGACGACCGGGGCCCTGCCCGAGGGCTTCTGGCTCGCGAGCGGCATGCTCGCCGGCGTGGCGCTCGTCGGGCACGTCGTGCTGCGGATCCGCGCCCCGTGGGCCGACCAGGTGATCCTCCCCGCCGTCGTGCTGCTCAACGGCCTGGGGCTGGCGACCATCCTGCGGCTCGAGCTCTCGGGCGCCCGGAACATGGCCGGCGCGGACGCGACGTCGAACGCGGTGTACTCCCTGCTCGGCGCCCTGGTCGCGTTCGCGGTGCTCTGGTTCCTGCGGGACCACCGCTCGCTGCGGCGCTTCACCTACACGGCGATGATCGTCGGCCTCGTGCTGGTCATGCTGCCGCTCCTGCCCGGCATCGGCCAGGAGATCAACGGTGCCCGGATCTGGGTGCGGGTGGCGGGCATGTCGATGCAGCCGGCGGAGTTCGCCAAGATCGCGTTCGCCGTGTTCTTCGCCGGCTACCTCGTGACCAACCGCGACACGCTCACGCTGGCCGGCAAGAAGATCCTCGGCCTGCAGCTGCCGCGCGTGCGCGACCTCGGCCCGATCCTCATCGTGTGGGTCGCGTCCCTCGGGGTCCTCGTGTTCGAGCGCGACCTCGGGACGTCCCTGCTCTTCTTCGGGCTGTTCGTCGCCCTGCTGTACCTCGCGACCGAGCGGTTCAGCTGGGTGCTCATCGGACTGGCGCTGTTCGGCGCGGGCGCGTTCTTCGCGGCCACCCTCTTCCCCCACGTCAGCGCCCGCATGGACGTGTGGCTGAACCCGTTCGACGAGGCGCTCTACGACCGCACGGGCGGGTCGTTCCAGATCGTCCAGGGCCTGTTCGCCCTCGGCGCCGGCGGGCTGTTCGGCGCGGGCTGGGGCGAGGGGTACCCGCACCGCGTCCCGTACGCCTACTCCGACTTCATCTACACGTCCGTCGGCGAGGAGCTCGGGCTGACCGGGCTGCTCGCGCTGCTGCTCGTGTACCTGCTCGTGGTCCAGCGGGGCCTGCGCACCGCGCTGGCGGTCCGCGACGGGTTCGGCAAGCTGCTGGCGGGCGGTCTCGCGTTCGTGATGGCGCTGCAGGTGTTCGTCGTCGTCGGCGGGATCACGCGCCTCATCCCGCTGACCGGGCTCACGCTGCCGTTCATGGCCCAGGGCGGCTCGTCCCTGCTCGCGAACTGGCTCGTCGTGGCGCTGCTGCTGCGGATCTCCGACAGCGCACGCCGGCCGTCGGCGCTCCCCGTGCGCGGACAGGTGGCCCCCGGAGGCGCCTCGCACGAGCCGGTCGTCGTGGGGACCGACGACGCGGCGCCGGCCGGACGGCCGGCCGGGACGCCGGCGTCGGGCACCCCGCTGCCGCGCCGGTCGCCCGCGTACGGCGGCCCGACCGAGGTCATCGAGCCGCAGCCCGGGACGCCGAGGGGAGAGCGCCCGTGAACACGACCCTGCGCCGGCTCGCCAGCGTCGTCATGGTCATGTTCGTCGCCCTCATGGTGTCGACGACATGGATCCAGTTCTTCCAGGCGGACGAGCTCAACAACGACAACCGCAACGTGCGCAAGATCTACGCCGAGTACGGCACCGCGCGCGGCCCGATCGTCGTGGGCGGCGAGGCCGTCGCGTCCTCGACGCCCGTCGACGACGAGTTCGGCTACCAGCGCCAGTACGCCGACGGGCCGCTCTACGCACCGCTGACCGGGTACTTCTCCCTCGTCAGCGGCACGTCGCGCGTCGAGGACGCCGAGAACGACTACCTCAACGGGCAGGCGGACGCCCTGTGGGTCGACCGGCTCCAGAACCTGCTGACCGGCGTCGACCCGCAGGGGTCGTCGGTCGAGCTGACGATCGACCCCGCGGCGCAGCAGGCGGCGTGGGACGCGCTCGGCGACCAGCGCGGCGCCGTCGTCGCGCTCGAGCCGTCGACCGGCCGCATCCTCGCCATGGTCTCCAAGCCGTCGTTCGACCCCAACGAGCTCGCGACGCACGACACCCAGGCGGCCAACGACCGCTACGAGGAGCTCCTCAACGCCGAGGACGACCCGCTGCTGAGCCGGGCCACGCACTGGACGTACCCGCCCGGGTCCACGTTCAAGCTCGTGACCGCCGCCGCCGCACTCGAGAGCGGGCGGTACGACTCGGGCACCGTCGTCGACGCCCCCGAGACGTACACGCCGCCGGGGACGGACCGCTCGATCCCGAACTACGGCGGCACGCCGTGCTCGCCGACCGACGAGCAGACCCTGGCCGACGCGCTGCGGATCTCCTGCAACACCGCGTTCGCCCGGCTCGGGGTGGACCTGGGGACCGAGGCGCTCGCCGAGCAGGCGCAGGACTTCGGGTTCAACCAGCGGTTCGACGTCCCGTTCAGCACCTACGCCAGCAGCTTCCCCAACCCGCAGGACCCGGGCTTCGCCGACGCGTTCGTGGCCCTCTCGGCCATCGGCCAGTGGGAGGTCACCGCCACGCCGCTCCAGGTCGCGATGATCGCGTCCGCCATCGCGAACGACGGCGAGCTCATGGCCCCGTACTCGGTGGACCGCATCCGCGACCCGGAGCTCGAGGTCGTCCGCGAGGGGTCGCCGCGGCGGCTGAGCGAGGCGGTCTCGCCGTCGACGGCGGACCAGCTCACGCAGATGATGGTCGGCGTCGTCGAGGACGGCTCCGGCACGGCGGCGCAGATCCCCGGCCTGACCGTCGCCGGGAAGACGGGCACCGCGCAGTGGCAGGACGGCCGGGACCCGCACGCGTGGTTCACCGCGTTCGCGCCGGCCGAGGACCCGCAGGTCGCCGTCGCCGTCGTCATCGAGGAGGGTGGCGACGCGGGGTCGGAGGCGACCGGCGGCCGCGTCGCCGCGCCCGTCGCCAAGGCCGTCATCGAGGCGGTGCTGAACGGATGAGACCGATCGCGGGGCTCGCCCTCGGCGACCGCTACCGGCTGACGCGGCAGATCGCCGTCGGCGGCATGGGCGAGGTGTGGGTGGCGGACGACACCTACCTCGGCCGCGACGTCGCGGTGAAGGTGCTCCGCGAGGAGTACACGGGCAACGAGGACTTCCTGCGCCGCCTGCGCACCGAGGCGCGCAACAGCGCCGCGCTGTCCCACCCGAACATCGCGCAGATGTACGACTACGGCGAGCAGGACGGCACGGGCTACCTGGTCATGGAGCTGGTGCTCGGCGAGCCGCTCGCGGACCTGCTCGAGCGCGAGCCCGTCATCGCCCCGCGCAAGCTGCTGCCGATCCTCTCGGCGACGGCCCGCGGCCTGCACCACGCGCACCTCGCGAAGGTGGTCCACCGCGACGTCAAGCCCGGGAACATCCTGCTCGAGCACCCGGCGCAGGGCGGGGGAGCACCGCGTGGCGTCAAGATCACCGACTTCGGGGTGTCCCTCGCCGCGAACCAGGCGCCCATGACGGCCACGGGCATGGTCATGGGCACCGCGCAGTACCTCTCGCCCGAGCAGGCGGTGGGCCAGCCGGCGACGGCGTCCTCCGACGTCTACGCGCTCGGCATCGTCGCGTACGAGGCGACGGCCGGACGGCGGCCGTTCACGGGGTCTACGCCCGTCGACATCGCCGTCGCGCACGTCAACAACCCCGTGCCCCCGCTGCCGTCGAGCGTGCACCCCGGTCTCGCGGACCTCGTCGGGCGCATGCTCGAGAAGGACCCTGCCCGGCGCCCCGCCTCGGCCGCCGCCCTCGCCGACGAGCTCGACGCGCTGGCGCACGAGATCGCGCTCGACCCCCTCGGCGCACGCTCGCGCTCGGCACGCCGCGCGAAGGCGGCGGCGCGGCCCCCCGCCCGACGGGGCCCGACCCCGCCGGGCCCACGCCACGCGCCCGGGCCGGTGGGCACGCCGTCCGGCCCGACCGAGACCTCGAGCCAGGTCGCCACGCCGCCGGAACCCATGCCGCGCCGGGTGCCCGACGGCGGCACCACCCAGGACGACCCCGCGGCCCGCACCTACGCCACGCGGCGCGAGGCCCGTGCGGCGCAGGGCGACGCCCGGCGTCCGGCACCGGCACGCCGTCCCGAGCCATCGGCGAAGCCGGCGCGGCCCGCCGAGGAGGCCGTCCCGGCACGGACGTCCACGACGACGGGCCACCGGCTGGGTCCGCTCGGGCGGTTCTCGTGGCCGCTGGTGGCGCTGCTCGGCCTGCTCGTCGTGCTCCTCCTCGCCACGCTCCTCACCCGGGGCGGGGGCGACGACGACGCCGCGGGCGCCGCCCCGGCCGTCAGCCCCTACGCTGTGCTCGCGATGACGGGCCCCGACTCTGGGATGATGCTCCAAGACATGCCGCGCTCTGCGCGCGCGGCCACGATCGAGAAGGACGACTGAGTGGTGGAGAACACGCCCCGAGTACTCGCGGGCAGGTACGAGGTCGGTGAGCTCATCGGCCGTGGCGGCATGGCCGAGGTGCACATCGGCCATGACACGCGCCTGGGTCGCACCGTCGCGATCAAGGTGCTCCGCTCGGACCTGGCGCGCGACCCGTCCTTCCTCGCCCGGTTCCGCCGCGAGGCACAAGCCGCGGCGTCGCTCAACCACCCGGCGATCGTCGCGGTCTACGACACGGGGGAGGACGTCCACACCGACCCGACGGGCGCGACGGTCCACGTCCCCTTCATCGTCATGGAGTACGTCGAGGGCCACACCGTCCGCGACATCCTCTCCGACGGCGCGGCCGTGCCGATCGAGGAGGCCGTCGAGATCACGGTCGGGGTGCTGAGCGCGCTCGAGTACTCGCACCACGCCGGCATCGTCCACCGCGACATCAAGCCCGCCAACGTCATGATCACGCCCACGGGTGCGATCAAGGTCATGGACTTCGGCATCGCGCGGGCGGTCGCCGACTCGGCCGCGACCATGACGCAGACGCACGCCGTCATCGGCACGGCGCAGTACCTCTCGCCCGAGCAGGCGCGAGGCGAGCAGGTCGACGCGCGCAGCGACCTCTACTCCACGGGCTGCCTGCTGTTCGAGCTGCTCACCGGCCGGCCGCCGTTCGTCGGCGACTCGCCGGTCGCCGTCGCGTACCAGCACGTGGGCCAGGCGCCGCAGCGCCCGAGCGAGCTCGCGTCGGACGTGCCGGAGGTGCTCGACCGCATCACGCTCAAGGCCCTCACGAAGGACCGCGACGCCCGGTACTCCACGGCCGCCGAGTTCCGCTCGGACCTCGAGGCGGCCTCCCGCGGCGGGAACGTGACCGCACCGCTGCTCGGCGCGGCCGCCGCGGGCGCCGCCGCGGGCTACGGTGCGACGCAGGTGCTGGGCGCGACGCCCGGTGCCACCCAGGTCATGGCTCCGCAGACCCCGGCCGGTCCCTGGGGCGCCACGGGCGTCCAGCCGGCAGCGGCGCCCGTCCCTCCGCCCGGGGAGCACCCCGAGGAGGAGCGGCGCAGCCGCAAGGGCCTCCTGTGGACGCTCATCACCGTCGGTCTCCTCGCCGTGGCCGCCATCGTCGCGTTCGTGCTCCTGCGCCCGGAGCCCGGGGCGGACCTCGTCGAGGTCCCGACGCTGCCGGCCACCGTCACGCCGGCCGAGGCGGAGCAGGAGATCGAGGACGCCGGGTTCGTCTACGTCCAGCGGGAGGACGCCGAGTCCTCCGAGCCCGAGGGCACCTTCACGCGCCAGGACCCGGCGGGTGGCCAGATGGCGCCCGAGGGCTCCGAGGTGGAGGTGTGGTTCTCCACCGGACCGGACACGTTCGGGGTGCCGCAGGTGGTGGGCATGCCGATCGACGACGCGCGGGAGGCGCTCGAGTCCGCCGGGCTGGTGGTCGGCGAGGTGGACGAGGCGTTCAGCGCGACGGTGGAGCAGGACCACGTCATCAGCTCGGACCCCGAGGAGGGCCAGGCCGTCCAGGCGGGCGACACGGTCAACCTCGTGGTGTCGAACGGGCAGGTCGAGCTGCCGGACCTCACCGGCCAGAGCGAGGACGCGGCCAAGAACACGCTGCGCGAGCTCGGGCTCAGCTGGGGGACCCACGCGGTCGAGACCGGTGACGCCGAGCCGGGCACCGTCGTCGAGCAGAGCCCCGAGCCGGGGCCGGTCACCCAGGGCAGCGAGGTCGACCTCGGCATCGCGGCCGAACCCGAGCCCGAGATGGTCGAGGTCCCGGACGTGGTCGGGATGGAGGCGGGCGAGGCCGAGGCGACGATCAACGGCTGGAACCTCAACCCGACCGCGCGCACCGCGGCGTCGGACACCGTCTGCCAGAACCTCGTGATCGAGCAGAACCCGCCCCCCGGCGCCGAGGTCGAGGTCGGCTCGACCGTCACCTACACCGTCTCGCTCGGCCCCGGGCAGGACTGCGGCGGCGGCAACGGGAACGGCAACGGGAACGGTAACGGCAACGGTGGGGGCGACGAGGGCGACGGCGACGGTGAGGGCGACGGCTCCACCGGCGGTCTTCTCGGCCGCGACAGCTGACGCGCGGACGTCGGCGAGGTAGCACTACCTCGCCG
>JAPSLD010000107.1 GCA_031181105.1 Isoptericola sp.
GACGCCACGTCGCTCTACGGGCGCATCGCCGTCGGCGTGCTCGTGGTGCAGGACCTCGCGGCCGTCGCCTTCCTCATGGTGGCGCGCGGGGAGGCGCCCAGCCCGTGGGCGCTCGCGCTCGTGGGGCTCGTGCCGGGCGCGTGGGTGCTGCACCGGGTCTGGGACCGGATCGGTCACGGCGAGCTCCAGGCGCTGTTCGGCGTGGTGTCCGCGCTGGTGCTGGGCTACTGGCTGTTCGAGCTCGCCGGGGTGGCCGGCGACGTGGGCGCGCTCGTCATGGGCGTCCTGCTCGCCCCGCACGCCCGCTCGGGCGACCTGTCGCGCTCGCTGCTGACGGTCAAGGACCTGCTGCTCGTCGCGTTCTTCCTGCAGATCGGCATGCACGGCACCCCGGGGCTCGACCACGTGCTCGTCGCCGTGCTCCTGCTCCTCATGCTGCCGCTGCAGGTGGTCTTCTACGCCCTGCTGCTGTGGCTCATGCGCCTGCGGCGCCGCACGTCGTTCCTGACAGGGCTCGTGCTGGGCAACTACTCCGAGTTCGGCATCATCGTCGCGGTCGTCGGCGCCGAGGCAGGGCTCCTGGACGACGAGTGGGTGACCGTCGTCTCGCTCGCCGTCGGGGCGAGCTTCCTGGTGTCCGCGGCCGTCAACCGGCGCGGCGTCGAGCTCGCGTCCTGGCTCTCGCGGATGCTGCCGGCGCGGGACGCCGCGCGGCTCCACCCGGACGACCGGATCGTCGACATCGGCCGCGTCGACGCCATCGTGCTCGGGCTGGGCCGCGTCGGCTCCACGACCTACGAGCGGCTGCGCGACGAGTACGGGCTGTCCGTGGTCGGCGTCGAGCACGACCGGTCCCGCGTCGCCGGGCTCGAGGAGCGGGGCTTCCGCGTGGTGCGGGCCGACGCGACCGACGTGGAGTTCTGGGCCCGCGTGCGCCGTGCCGGGCACGTCCGCGTCGCCGTGCTCGCCATGCCGTTCCACCGCGCCAACCTCGTCGCCCTCGCGCGCCTGCAGGCCGCCGGGTTCGAGGGACGGGTGGCGGCGATCGCGCGGTACGACGACGACGTCGAGGAGCTGCGCCGGCACGGAGCCGACGTCGTGTTCCACCTTTACGGCGCCGCCGGCGCCGAGCTGGCCGACCAGGCGGCCGAGGTCCTCATGGCCGGGCGCTGACGTTCGTCCGCCGCGAACCGAGCGAAACCATCGGGCCCGAGCGGCATAGGATGACGGTTGGTGTGACTCAGGTGACGGCGCGGTCGGGCCACCCTCCGCCGTCGTCGCCGCAACCGAACGGTCCCGGGCACGGCCCGGGCGCCACCGACCCGGGAGTACTGCGTGCCTGCGATCCTCGAGAAGGTCCTCCGCTTCGGCGAGGGCCGGATCCTCAAGAAGCTGTCCGGTCTGGCCGAGCAGGTCAACCGGCTCGAGCCGAGCTTCGCCGAGCTCAGCGACGAGGAGCTGCGGGAGGAGACGGACCGCTTCAAGGAGCGGCTGGCCCACGGCGCCACGCTCGACGAGCTCCTCCCCGAGGCCTTCGCGGCCGTGCGCGAGGCGTCCCGGCGCACCCTCGGCCAGCGGCACTTCGACGTCCAGCTCATGGGCGGGGCGGCGCTGCACCTCGGCAACATCGCCGAGATGAAGACGGGTGAGGGCAAGACGCTCGTGGCCACCACGGCCGCGTACCTCAACGCGCTCGAGGGCAAGGGCGTGCACGTCATCACCACCAACGACTTCCTCGCCAAGTACCAGGGCGAGCTCATGGGCCGCGTCTACCGGTTCCTCGGCATGACGACCGGGATCATCCTGTCCGGCCAGACGCCCGGCGAGCGCCGCGAGCAGTACGCCGCCGACATCACCTACGGCACCAACAACGAGTTCGGCTTCGACTACCTGCGCGACAACATGGCGTGGTCGCCGGACGACCTGGTGCAGCGCGGGCACCACTTCGCGATCGTCGACGAGGTCGACTCCATCCTCATCGACGAGGCGCGGACCCCGCTGATCATCTCGGGACCGGCGTCGGGCGACGCCAACCGCTGGTACGTCGAGTTCGCCAAGGTCGTGCGCCGCCTGGAGGCGGGCCGCGACTACGAGGTGGACGAGAAGAAGCGCACCGTCGGCGTGCTCGAGCCGGGCATCGAGAAGGTCGAGGACTACCTCGGCATCGACAACCTCTACGAGTCGCTCAACACGCCGCTCATCGGCTTCCTCAACAACGCGATCAAGGCCAAGGAGCTCTTCAAGCGCGACAAGGACTACGTCGTGCTCAACGGCGAGGTCATGATCGTCGACGAGCACACCGGCCGTATCCTCGCGGGCCGCCGCTACAACGAGGGCATGCACCAGGCCATCGAGGCCAAGGAGGGCGTGCAGATCAAGGCGGAGAACCAGACGCTCGCCACGATCACGCTGCAGAACTACTTCCGCCTGTACGACAAGCTCGCGGGCATGACCGGTACGGCCGAGACCGAGGCGGCCGAGTTCCAGGGCACCTACAAGCTCGGTGTCGTGCCGATCCCGACGAACCGGCCGATGATCCGCATCGACCAGCCGGACCTCGTCTACAAGAACGAGGCGGGCAAGTTCGGCGCGGTCGTCGAGGACATCGTCGAGCGCCACGCCAAGGGCCAGCCGGTCCTCGTGGGCACCACGAGCGTCGAGAAGTCCGAGCGGCTGTCGCAGCTGCTCAAGCGTGCCGGCGTGCCGCACAACGTGCTCAACGCCAAGGAGCACGAGCGGGAGGCGGCGATCGTCGCGCAGGCGGGCCGCAAGGGCGCCGTCACGGTCGCGACCAACATGGCCGGTCGCGGCACCGACATCATGCTCGGCGGCAACGCCGAGTTCCTCGCGGTCCAGGAGATGGCCGAGCGGGGCCTCGACGCGGCGGAGGACCCGGAGGAGTACGAGGCCGTGTGGCCCGAGGTGCTCGAGAAGGCCAAGGAGGCCGTCGCCGCGGAGCACGACGAGGTCGTCGGGCTCGGCGGCCTGTACGTCCTCGGCACCGAGCGGCACGAGTCCCGGCGCATCGACAACCAGCTGCGCGGCCGTTCCGGCCGGCAGGGCGACCCGGGCGAGTCCCGGTTCTACCTGTCGATGGAGGACGACCTCATGCGCCTGTTCAACTCGGGGCTGGCGTCCTCGATGATGAACCGGGCCGGCTTCCCGGACGACGTGCCGCTCGAGTCGAAGATGGTCACGCGCGGCATCCAGAGCGCGCAGTCCCAGGTGGAGGCGCGCAACTTCGAGATCCGCAAGAACGTCCTCAAGTACGACGACGTCCTGTCGCGCCAGCGCTCGGTCATCTACGCCGAGCGTCGGCGCGTGCTCGAGGGCGAGGACCTGCACGAGCAGGTCCAGCACTTCCTCACCGACGTCGTCACCGCGTACGTCGACGCCGCGACGTCGGACGGCAACCCGGAGGAGTGGGACCTCGACGCGCTGTGGACGGCGCTGCGGTCCGTGTACCCCGTGTCGATCACGACGGAGGACGTCGTCGAGGAGGCGGGCGGGGTCTCCCGCCTCACGCGTGAGATGGTGCTCGACGAGCTGCTGTCCGACGCCCGCGTCGCCTACGAGTCGCGGGAGGAGCAGCTCGGGTCGCCTGCGATGCGCCAGCTCGAGCGCCGCGTCGTCCTGTCGGTCCTGGACCGCAAGTGGCGCGAGCACCTCTACGAGATGGACTACCTCAAGGAGGGCATCGGCCTGCGCGCCATGGCGCAGCGCGACCCGCTCGTCGAGTACCAGCGCGAGGGCTACCAGCTCTTCCAGGCCATGACGGAGGCCATCAAGGAGGAGTCGGTCGGGTTCCTGTTCAACCTCGACGTCCAGGTCCAGCAGCAGGGCGGGCAGGGCGGACCGTCGGTCACGACCGCCGGTGCGGCGGCCACCGCCCAGTCCGCCGCGGCCCAGGCGATCGCCGGCTCCGGCGGCGCCCCGGCGCCGGTCGCCCCGACCCAGCCGGTCGAGGCGGGCCGGCCGGGCCAGGCGGCGTCGCAGCAGCCCGCGACCGCCGGCGCGGCGCCGGCGTCCGCCCCGGACGCGCAGCCGAGCCCGGCCGAGCCCGAGCGGGACAAGGTCCCGGCCGCGTCTGCCGGCGACGACGCCCCCGTGCTCGTGGCCAAGGGCCTCGACGCGCCCCGGCAGCCGCAGAACCTGCAGTACACCGCGCCGAGCGAGAGCGGGTCGGTGTCGGTCGCGGCCGGCGACTCGCGCAAGTCCCGGCGTGCGCTGCACGGCGAGGCGACCGCGGCGGAGAGCGACGGCCGGACCTTCCCGGGCACGCCACGCAACGCGCAGTGCCCGTGCGGGTCGGGCAAGAAGTACAAGCTCTGCCACGGCCTCAACGAGTGATGCGGTAGCCCGGGGCGGCTCAGCCGAGCTCGAGGACCGCGACGCGCCACACGCCGCGTCGCGCCTCGAGCCGGGCCGCGGCGGCCCGGACGCGACCGTCGTCGTCGAGGACCACGGTGGCCTCGGCGACGTCCTCGCCGAGCCGCACCAGGCGGACGCGGCGCACCAGCACGGGCCGGTTCGGTGCCGCCGCCGGGCGGTGCTCGCGCGCGAGCCGCGCTCGTTCGGTGAGCTGGTCGAGCACCCGCGGCGTCACCCACCGCGCGAGCTGGGCCGGGCTGCGCTCACCGCGCAGCACCTCGACGGCGGCCCTGACGACGGAGCAGCACTGCGCCGTCGGGTCGGGCAGCCCCGGGTCGGGCTGCGGTGCGAGCGGCCGCGGGACCGCGTCGTCGTCCGTCACGGTGCGCGCGGCGCCGAGGCGGACCCGGCGCACGCGCGGGGGACGGGTCGCGTCGGGGCGGCACGCCGGCCCCGTGGTGCCGGGCGGTGCGGCGACCCGGAGGCGGGCCGGCCGGGCCGGTGCGGGCGTCGCCGCGTCGGTGCGGCCGGGAGCGGGTTCGGTCAGGGCGCTCATGGGGTCCTCCGGTGGCGGGGTGGCGGTCGGGACGGGTCAGCGGGGTGCGCGCAGCACCTGGCCGGGAAGGATGAGGTCGGGGTCGGCGCCGATGACGTCCCGGTTGGCCTCGTGCCAGCGCACGACCTCCCGGAGCACCTCGGCGTCCGTGGCGCCCGCGTCGAGCGTGGCTGCCACGATGTCCCACAGCGTGTCGCCGCGGTGCACGACGACGCTGCCCTGCTCCGTCAGCCGCGGGCCTGCCGCCCCGCTGCGCGTCGAGGTCGCCGTCGTCGCCGACGTGCGCTCCACCTCGGCCGCGGCGACGGCGCCCGCCGCGTCGAGGGGCTCGGGGCTGCCTGGCTCGGGAGCGGGCGCGGTCTCCCCGTCGGAGCCCGACGTCGGCTGCCAGCTCAGGTCGATCGGCTCCGTCACCGACGCCGGCGGGGGAGCGGGCGGCTCCTCGCCTTCCGGCGCGGCGTGCGCGGTGGCTGGGACCAGCACGAGACCGGCGCCGACGCCGACGCCCACCGCCGCGCGGGCCATGCGCCGCACGGCACCGGGCGCGACCCGGTGGAGCGCGGCCTCGCCTGCCTGCCACGACCGCCCGAGGAGCGCCGTCCCGACGCACGCGAGGGCGAGCAGCGCACTCGCCGCCAGCCAGGCGGCCGCCGCGGCGCCGGCCGCCACCGCGCCGAGCTCGACCCACCGGTCCACCGTCGTCGCGCCCGTCACCGGCGTGGTGACGAGAGCCGCGCAGCGCAGGCCGAGCAGGACGGACGCGGCCGTCGCGGCGGCGGCGGTCGCCGCCAGCCCCACCACGCCCGTCCGCCGGCGTGGGCCAGGTCCGTGCGAGCCTGCTTCGAGGCGTCGGATCGTGTGCATGCGTCCTCCATCACCGCGTTCTCCGACTCATGGTGTCGGTTGGTATCGGTTGATGCGTTTAGGTGCCAGACACTAACCGGCGGCGGCATGCCCTGTCCAGAGCGGGCATGCTGGTCCGTCGTCGGACCTGGAGGAAGGGGTGCGTCGTGGAGGAGACCCCGACGCGGTGGGAGCTGCTGTTCGCCGACCTCGAGGCGCGCGTCGCGGCCGAGGAGGCGCTCGAGCGCGAGGGCGCTGTCGCCGAGCTCACGCGTGCCGAGCACGCGTCGATCTCGACCACGGACCGCCTGCGCGCGGCTGTCGGGGCGCCGCTGCGCCTCGAGCTCCTCGACGGTGAGCTTCTCGACGGCCGCCTGCGGCGCGTGGCGGCGACCTGGCTGCTGCTCCACGGTCGCGGGCCGCGGGGTGGGGTCCAGCACCTCGTGCCGCTGTCCGCCGTCGCCGGGGTGCTCGGGGCGGGCAGGCACGCCGAGCCCTCGACCGCCCGGTCGGACGGCCTGGGTCTCGGAACGGTCCTGCGTGGCCTGCAGCGCGACCGCGCACGCGTGCTCGTGCGCACGCCCGCCTCCTCGACCACCGGCCGCATCGCCCGGGTCGGCGCCGACCACCTCGACCTCGGCGACGCCGAGCGGCGGGACGCGCCCCCGCGGCTCGTGCCGTTCTCGGCGGTCCTGCGGGTCAGCGAGGCCTGAGCCGGCGGCTACACCTCGCCGGCGTCGATCCGGCGGCGCGTCCGGGCGTACTGCTCCTCGATGTACTCCTCCAGCTTGGCGGCCTCGACGCGCCACACCTTCTTGGGACCCACCTGGATGGCGGGCAGCTCGCCCGAGCGCACCAGCGAGTACGCCTGCGCCGCGGAGATGTTGAGCATCTCCTGCACGTCGGCGAGGGACAGGAAACGGCTGGGCATACCAGCAGTCTGGCACATCGCTGACGAGGGGTGCGCTTTGTCCACAGGGGAGGGCAGAATACCTCCTCGGATGCCAGATGATGGTGCGTGACGCGTCCCCACGACGTCCGCGGAACCCGACCGACCGAGCCTCCGGAGGACTCCGTTGAGCCCCGACCAGCTTCCCGCGCCCACCGCCCCGCGCCTGCGCCGGCCGACGTGGCGCGAGCCTCGTCTCGTCGTCGGCGTCGTGATCGTCGCCCTCTCCGTCGCGCTCGGCTCGTGGGCGGTGTCGTCCGCCGGACGCACCGTGCCCGTCTACGCGGCGGCAGGGACGCTCACGCCGGGGGAGCGGCTCGGAGCCGACCGCCTGCGGACCGTCGAGGTCCGCCTGGGCCCGAGCCTCGACCGGTACCTGCGCGCGGACGAGCCGCTGCCGCCGGACGTCGTCGTGCAGCGCGTGGTCGACGACGGGGAGCTCGTCGCGCGGGGTGCGCTCGGTCCCGCCGAGGCGGTGGACGTGCGCTCGGTCGCGGTACCCGTCGACTCCGGCGTCTCCGACCGCATCCGCACGGGCGCGGTCGTCGACCTGTGGTTCGTCCCGGAGGCGGCCGCCGGCTCCGAGGCGGCGCCGGGCGAGCCGCAGGCCCTGGTGTCCGGGGTCGTGGTCGAGCAGGTCGACGTCGCCGACGCGGGCCTCGTCGTCGCGACGGGCGGCACGCTGCACGTCCTCGTCCCGACGGGCGACCTCCCGTCCGTGCTGGGGGCGCTCGCCGCGCCCGGGAGCGTCGCGGTCGTCCCGGTGGCGGGCTCCTGATGGCCACGGTCACGGTGCTGTGCGCCGTGCGCGGGGAGGACGAGACCGCGGTCGTCGTCGCGCTCGGCACGCCCGGCTCGGGCGCGACGGTGACGCGGCGGTGCGGCGACCTCGCCGAGCTGCTCGCCGCCGCGGCGGCCGGCGCGGGCACGGTCGCCGTCGTCTCGGCCGACCTGCCCGGGCTCGACCGGGAGGCCGTCGGGCGGCTGCACCGGTCGGGGGTGCGCGTGGTCGCCCTGTCCGACGGCGGCACGCCGGCGGACCGCCTGCACGCGATGGGCTCCGACGCGGTGCTCGAGGGTTTGGACGAGGCGGCGCTGCTCGAGGCGGTCCGCGACACCGCGCCGCTGCGCGGCGCCGACGATCCGGCCGGTGCCGGTGCCGGTGCCGGTGCCGGTGCCGGTGCCGGTGCCGGTGCTGGTGCGGGGCTCGGCGTGCCGGGGCCGGCGCGCACACCCTCCTGGCCCGAGGTCGACGACGACGGCACCGCGCGCGCCCCGGGAGCGCTCGTGGCCGTCTGGGGTCCGGTGGGCGCTCCCGGCCGCACCACGACGGCGGTCGAGCTCGCGGCGGCGCTCGCGGGCGTCGGGGGCCGGGGCGCCCGCCGGCGGCGGCGCGGCACCGACGCGCCGGCCACCGCGCCGACGACGGTGCCGGCCGGCGGGCCCGCCAGCACGCTGCTCGTCGACGCCGACACGTACGGTGCGTCGCTCGCGGCGCGGCTCGGCCTGCTCGACGACGCGCCGGGGCTCGCTGCGGCCGCCCGCGCGGCCGCCCAGGGCACGCTCGACCTGCCCACGCTGGCGCGCCACGGCCCGGTCGTGGCGCCGGGGCTCCGGGTCCTCACGGGCATCACGCGTGCGGCCCGCTGGCCCGAGCTCCCGTCGAGCGCGCTCGAGGTCGTGCTCGAGCGTGCCCGTGAGCTCGTCGACGTCACGGTCGTCGACTGCGGCGCGGTCATCGAGGCGGACGAGCTCCTCATGTACGACACGCACGCGCCCCAGCGCAACGGTGCCGCGCTCGCGGCGCTGCAGGCCGCCGACGTCGTGGTCGTGGTCGGCGCCGCCGACCCGATCGGCGTGCAGCGCCTCGTGCGGGCGCTGGAGGACCTGCGCGAGGCGCCGGTCCCGGTGAGCGGCCGGACGGTCGTCGTCGCGAACCGCGTCCGGGCGTCGGCGGTCGGGCGACGGCCCGAGGCCGCGGTGCGCGACGCCCTCGCCCGCTACGCGGGCGTCGAGGACGTGCACACGGTCCCCGACGACGGGCCGGCCCTCGACGCGGCCGTGCTCGCGGGACGCACGCTCGCCGAGCACGCCCCGTCCTCGCCCGCGCGCGCGGCCTTCGTCGAGCTCGCCGACCGCGTGCGCGCCCTCGTGCCCCGGGGCGCCTGAGTCGGCAGACTGTGCCCATGCGCATCTACGTCCCCGCGACGCTCGACGAGCTGGACACCGCCTCCGTCACCGCGACCGCGGCGCGGTGGACGGTCTCGCCCCGCGGCGCGCACGCCGTCACCGGCGCGCTCGTCGCGGCCCTGCCGGACGAGGACGTCGAGGGGCACGAGTACGCGGCCTTCCTCGCGGCGGCGCACGACTCGCTCGCCCTCGTCGCCGGGCGGCCCGGCGTCCCCCCGCTGCGGGTCGTGGTGTCGCTCGAGGTGCCGGACTCCGCCGTCTCCTCGGGCGCCGTCGACGCCGCCGAGGGCGACGCGGCGCCCTCCGCAGTCCGGGTCGTGCGCGAGCTGACCGTCCCGGTCGTCGCCCTGCACGCGGACGAGCCCGAGGCGGCCGCGGACGTCCGTGCGGTCCTCGCGGCCGGCGACGACGACCCGGCGTTCCACGACGCGCTCCAGCGCGTCACCGACCGCGACCTGCTCTGGTACGACGCGACCGAGCTCCACCAGATCCCGCGCCCCTGACCGCTGTGAGCGGAGGATCGGCCCACTCCGGACGCCCGGAGTGGGCC
>JAPSLD010000108.1 GCA_031181105.1 Isoptericola sp.
CGCCGGCGCAGGCCGACCGAGGAGGTCGTCCACCGCGGCCGGTGGTGAGCACGGCCTGCGGGCGGCGGCGGACCTAGGGCAGCGGGTGCCCGACGGCGGCGCGCACGCGGGCCCGCACGTCGCGCGGGAGCTCGGCCCAGTCGTCGATCGTGTCCAGGTCCGCGGCGGTCCCGCGCCGCCGCACGACGGCGGTGCGCAGGCCGAGACGGGCGGCCTCGGCAAGGTGCGCCGCCCGCGAGCCCGGGCCGAACCGGAACCGGAACGGCGGCCCCGCGGCGGGCACGAGCAGCAGGTTGGTGCCCGCCTCGTGCCGGTCGGTCGCGACGACGACCTGGGCGCCGGCTGCGAGGACCGCCGCGACGTCGTGCGCGGTGAGCCCCGGCAGGTCGGCGTGCGCGACGAGCAGCCGGTCCGCCCCCGGGTTCCCGACGGCCTCCTCCCGCGCGACGTCGACCGCCGCGTTCAGGCCCGGCCGGTCGACCGGCTGCTCGACGACGGTCACGCGCCCGCCGCCCTGGTCGAGCAGCCCGGCGAGGGTCTCGCGGACGAACGCCACGTCCGCCGTCACGACGACCACCCGGTCGACGCCCGGCGTGGCGGCGAGCACCTCGACGACGTGCCGGGCCAGCGCGGCGACGAGCCGCCGTCGCGCCGCCGGGTCGAGCTCGCCCGCGAGACGGGACTTGCCCGAGACGCCGTCGCGCAGCGGCACGACGGCGACCGTGCCGCCGGAGACGGTCACGCGCCGGCGCGCCCGACGCCGCGCAGCAGCTCGCGCGCGAGGCGCTCGCGACCCCCGGGCCCGCCCATGACGGTGGCGGTCACCACGACGTCGAGCCCGAACTCGCGGATCGGGTCGGCGAGGTGCGCGTCGACGTCGTCGATGCACATGACGTCGACGAGCCCGGCGTAGAGGCGCGCCACGCCCAGCGCCGAGACCTCGTGGCCGAGCGACTCGAGCACCTGCGCCGCCGGGCCCTTGATCGCCTGACCGCCGACGATCGGGCTCACCGCGACCCGACGGGCCGGCGTCGCGCGCACCGCGTCGCGCACGCCCGGGACCGCCAGCAGCGGCTCGATCGACAGGAACGGGTTGGACGGCGCGACGACGACCAGGTCGGCCGCGTGCACCGCCTCGAGCACCCCCGGCGCGGGGCGCGCGGACGCGGCGCCGTCGAACGTCAGCCCGAGCACGGCGTCGGCGTGCCGGCGCCGCACGAAGTACTCCTGGAACGCGACGCGGCCGGACGGGGTGTCGACGAGCGTGCGGACCCGGTCGTCGGTCACCGGCAGCAGGCGGGCCCGCACGCCCAGCGCGGCCGCGAGGTGGGCGGTGACGGCGCTGAGCGGCTGGCCGTCGCGCAGGCGCGCGGTGCGCACCACGTGGGTGGCGAGGTCCTTGTCGCCGAGCGTGAACCACGTGTCCTCGCCGAGGCGCGCGAGCTGGTCGAGCGTCGCGTAGGTCTCGCCCTGCAGCCCCCACCCGCGCTGCTCGTCGCCCACCTCCGCGAGCGTGTACATCACGGTGTCGAGGTCCGGCGAGACGGTCAGGCCGTGGCGCTCGGTGTCGTCACCGACGTTCACGACGACGGTCAGCGCCTCCGCGCCGCCGTCCGGCAGCGCGCGGGCGAAGCCGTGCGCCAGGCGCGCGCCGCCGACCCCGCCGGCGAGGAGGGCGACCCGAGGGAAGTCCAGGCTGGTGCTCACCAGGCGACCCTATGTCGGCCATGATGGGCGCATGGCCGTCTTCGCGTTCTCCGTCGCCCCGCTCGGTGCTGGGGAGTCCGTCACGGACTCCGTCGCCGAGGCCGTCCGCATCGTGCGCGAGTCCGGGCTGCCCAACCGGACCACCGCGATGTTCACCGAGATCGAGGGCGAGTGGGACGAGGTGATGCCGGTGATCCAGCGGGCCACCGAGGCCGTCGGTGCCGGCGGGCACCGTGTGTCGCTCGTGCTCAAGGCCGACATCCGGCCCGGGCACACGGGGCAGCTCGACGCCAAGGTCGCGCGGGTCGAGGAGCGTCTCGCGGCCGAGGAGCTCGACAACGGCCACGCCTGACCAGCACCGGGACCCGTGGCGACCGGCAGGCGTCCAGCAGGCGTCCAGCGGCTCGGAGCTACCCGCGACGGCGGCCCGTCGGGCTCTGATCCAGGCGGATCGCCGTGCCTCGCTGGCTCCCAGGCGGGCGCCGTAGGCTATGCCGGTCGCGGCCGCGGGGGCCGCGGGCCGAAGCGGGGAGATGTCTGCGCATGCCACTGTTCGAGGTCGACGCCAACCGGCCCCTCCTCGTCCAGTCGGGGCGGTCGCCGGCCGTCCCCGGGGTGGGGACGAGCGCGCACCAGGTCGTCGAGTCGCACATCGACGGCCTGCTCGGGGAGCAGATCTTCCCCGTGGCGCCGGGGTCTGGTCCGGACGAGCCGCACCTGCTCGCCCTGGACGCGGCGGGCTCGCCCGTCGTCGTCGAGCTCGTCGGCGAGCTCGACCGCGACGCGCTGGCGCGCGCGCTCGACCACGCCGGCGCGGCTGGCCGGCTGACGCGGGGCGAGCTCGCCGCGCGGTACCACGGTGGGCCGAACGCCTTCCAGCGCGACGTCGCCACGTTCTACGACAGCGTCCCCGTCACCCGGTCCCAGCCGGGACGGGGCGGGGCCCGCCTCATCATCATCTGCCAGGAGGCGGGCGACGACATCCTCAACGCGGTGGACTTCCTGCGTCAGCCGTCCATGCCTGTCGAGGTGCTCAAGCTGGGGGTCGTCCACTCGGCCGACGGCCGGCGGTTCGTCGACGTCTCGCCGCTCGTGGTCAACCCCGCGTCCAGCCCGACGGCGCCGCAGGTGGCGGCGGCCGACCCGGCGCCGAGGGACGACCCGAGCGTCCCGATCGAGCGCCGGTTCCGCCGTTCCGTGCCGCGACCGGACGGCGTCGAGAGCGAGAAGCTCACGGAGAAGCTCGTGGTCGGCATCGCGCTCACGGGCAAGCAGCCGGCCGTCGTGCAGTCCCCCGACCCCGCTCCCGAGCCCGCGGAGCAGTCGGCCCAGCCGGCAGCGCCGGAGCCGCCGCGCACCACCCGCGCCGAGCCGCGCACCACGAGCACGGGCTTGCCCCTGCCCGGCGTGCCCGTCCCGATGCAGCAGGACGGCGAAGCCGAGCAGCGGGCGGAGGCGGCTCCTGCGCCGTCGCCGCAGCCCGCGCCGTCGCCGCAGCCCGCGCCGGCGCCCCCGCTGCGGCGCTCGCGGACCGACCGCTTCGCTCGTCCGGCCGACCCGGAACCGGCGGGCGGCGACGCCGGTCCGCGTCTCGGCGAGACGTTCGCCAGCGTCGCCGCACCGGTGTTCCGGTCGCCCGGACCGCCGCCGGCACCCTCGCCCTCGCCGTGGGAGCCCACCGAGCCGCGCGAGCCCCGGCGCCAGGCGTCGTGGGAGCCAGGCACGGGCTCCGGCGGGTGGGACGCGTGGGGCGACACGTCCGCCGACACGCCGCTGCGCGTGCCCCCGCTCGAGGCGCCGACGTACACGCCCCCGCACGAGCGGTCGGCCTACGACACGCTCGCCTACGACCCGCTGACCTACGCCCGGGGGTCCGACGCGACGGACGGCGGGGACGCGGCGGTGCCGGCGGACGACGAGGTCGACCAGGACCTCGTCGCCCTCGCCGAGCGGCTCGGGCGCCCGACGCCGCTGGTGTGGTCGCGCCCGCGCCGGCGCCAGCACTTCGAGGCCACGCTCCACACCGACGGCACGATCGAGCTGGCCGACGGCGCTCGCTACCGGAACCCGGACCTCGCGGCGAGCATCGTGGCCGGCACGGCGACGGCCGACGGCTGGGGCGTCTGGCGCCTCGGCGCCGGCGGCCCGACGCTCCTCGAGGCGTACCGCCAGCACTTCGCCTGACCGCGTTCGGCTCCCGACCGACCGGCGCGGCTCCGGGCCGCCGTCGAGCCGGCGTGAGCGCCGCCTGGCTCAGGGCAGGACGACGATCTTGCCGGTGTGCTCGCCGGAGTCCAGCCGGGCGAGGCCGTGCGCGACGTCGGGCAGCCGGACCTCCGAGTCGATCACCGGCCGGACCCCGGTGCGCGCGCAGAACCGCAGCAGCGCGGCGAGGTCCTCGCGGGAGCCCATCGTCACCCCCTGGACCCGGATCTCCTGGAAGAAGATGCGCCGCAGCTCGGCCGGCGGCGCGTCGCCGCTCGTGGCGCCGCACACGACGATCGTCCCGCCGGGGCGCACCGACCGCACGGAGTGGCGCCACGTCGCCTCGCCGACCGACTCGACGACGGCGTCCACGCGCGCCGGGACGCGCTCGCCGGGCTCCAGGGCGTCCGCGGCGCCGAGCTCGAGGGCGCGCTCGCGCCGGGCCGCGGTGCGCGACGTGACGATGACCTCGAGGCCGGCCGCCGCGCCGAGGACGACGGCCGCCGTCGCGACACCGCCGCCCGCGCCCTGGACCAGCACCCGGTCGCCGGGCCGCAGCCCCGCCGCGACGAACAGCATCCGGTAGGCCGTGAGCCACGCCGTCGGGAGGCAGGCGGCCTCGGCGAACGAGAGCTCGGGCGGCTTGGGGAGCAGGTTCGCCGTCGGCACCGCGACGCGCTCGGCGAGGGTGCCGGGGTAGCGCTCGGACAGCAGGGACCGCGGCTCGCGCGGCCCGACGCCGTGGCCGTCGGCGCCGACGACGCCGTGGACGACGACCTCCTCGCCGTCCGGCGTCACGCCCGCGGCGTCGGTGCCGAGAATCATGGGCAGCTGCTCCTCGCGGAGCCCGACCCCGCGCAGCGACCACAGGTCGTGCTGGTTGAGCGCCGCGGCGCGGACCTCGACCGTCGTCCAGTGCTCGCGGGGCTCGGGCTCGGGGCGCTCGCCGACCTCGAGGCCGTCGAGCGGGGCGTCGGGTGCGAACCGGGCGACGGTGGCGGCGAGCATGTGCCCAAACCTAGCGCCGAGGTAGCGCCGGGCTCGCCGAGGTAGCGCTCCGCGCGCCGAGGTAGCGCTCGGCGCGGCGAAGTAGCGCTGGGCCCGCCGAGGTAGCGCTACGTTGTGGCCCATGTCGACGACGGACTTCCCGCCCCCCGACCCCGGCGAGACCGAGGCCGAGCTGGTCGCCGCCCAGACCGCCGTGAGCGAGCACCGCCACCTGGTCGCGCGCCGCGAGCGCGCCGCGCTCGCCGTCCGGACCGCGCAGCAGCACGTCGCCGACGCCCGGAAGCGCCTCGCCGACGAGTCCGCCGACGTCGCGCGCCTCGACTCGCTGAGCCTCACGCGCGTCTGGGCCGGTCTGCGCGGTGAGCGCACCGAGCGGCTCGACCGTGAGCGGGCCGAGCAGCAGGCGGCCGAGTACGCGGTCGCGACGGAGGAGGCCCGGCTGGCGTCCGCCGAGCGCGAGGTCGCGGTCGTCGACGCCTCGATCGCGGCACTGGGCGACGTCGACGCGCGGCTCGAGCGAGCGCTCGAGGCCAAGGAGGCGTGGCTCCGTGCGAGTGGCGGCACGACGGCGGCGGAGCTCGCCGACGTCGCGCGCGAGACCGGGACGCTGCGTGCGGAGCGGACGGAGGTCGGCGAGGCGCGCGCCGCGGCGGCGCAGGCGGCCGACGCGCTCGACGCGGCCGCCGAGGAGCTGCGCAGCGCGAACGCCTGGTCGACCTACGACACCTTCTTCGACGGCGGGATGGTGGCCAGCGTGGTCAAGCACGACAGGCTCGACCGTGCGGCCGACCTCGTCCGGCACGCGGACGCGGCGCTCGCGCACCTCGGTGTCGAGCTCGGTGACCTCGGGGAGCGGGGCGTCGAGGGGGTCGGCGTCGACGGCATGACGAGGACGCTCGACATCTGGTTCGACAACATCTTCACCGACCTGTCGGTGCGCGAGCGGATCGCCGAGGCTCGCGACCGCGTCGACGCCGCCCGGCAGGCGGTGGGCCAGGTCGCGGCGCGTCTCGACGCCCGTGCGCGCGACGTCGAGTCACGCCTCGCCGAGCTCACCGCCCGCCGGGAGCGCCTGCTGCTGGGCTGAGGCCCGGCGACGTCACTCGGTGCCGACGTCGAACATCCAGCTCACGCCGAACCTGTCCGTGAGCTGGCCGAAGTAGTCGCCCCAGGGCGCCTTCTCGAAAGGCGCGGTGACCTCGCCGCCCTCGGCAAGGCCCTCGTACGCGGACGCGACGTACTCGTGGTCCTCGGGCCCACCGGTGAGCGCGACGACGACCCCGCTCGTGGGTGCGACGTACGGCATGGACGACGGCGTGTCCGACGCCATGATGCACAGCCCGTTGGGGGTCTCCAGCTGGCCGTGCATGACGAGGTGCTGCTCCTCGGGGTCGTCCACCATCCCGGGGATGCTGCCGAAGGTGTCGATGCTCAGCTCGCCGCCGAGCACCGACCGGTAGAGCTCGAGCGCGTCACGCGCCTCGGTCTTGAAGCTGAGGTAGGGGTTGAGCCTGGCCATCGTCGTGCCCTCCTGGCTGTGTCCGTGGCCGTCGTCGTCGGCGGCCAGGGGCCACGCTAGGAGCAGGGTCCGACACGGTCGAGGGTCTGGAGCGGGCGCGCTACCTCGCCGAACGGCGCGCTACCTCGGCGACGGGCGCGCTACCTCGCCGAGGAACTCGCGCACGATCGGCCCGAGCTGGTCGAACTCGATGAGGAACCCGTCGTGGCCGAAGTCGGACGTCACGACCCGCAGGGGCTCGGCGCCCGGGATCCACGTGGCGATCCGGCCCGACTGCTCGGGCGGGAACAGCCGGTCGCTGTCCACCGCGACGACCAGCGCCCGCGCGGTGACCTGCGACAGCGCAGCCTCGACCCCGCCGCGGTCGCGCCCGAGGTCGTGCGTCAGCATCGACTCGGTCAGCACCAGGTAGGAGTTCGCGTCGAACCGGCGGGCCAGCTTGTCGCCGTGGTGGTCGAGGTAGGACTGCACGGCGTACCGGCCGTCGGTCAGCGGGTCCTCCCCGCCCTGCGGCAGCCGGCCGAACCGCGCGTCGAGCTCGCGCGCCGACCGGTACGTCGTGTGCGCGATCTGCCGGGCGAGCGCGAGGCCGGCGTGGGGCCCGTCGCCGTCGGCCGCGTCGTAGTAGTCGCCGCCGCGCCACCGCGGGTCGGCGCGGATCGCGCCGAGCTGCGGGTGCGCCCACGCGATCTGGTCGCCCGAGGTCTGCGCCGTGGTCGCGATCGCCGCCAGGTTGCGCACCTCGATGCCCGCCTCGGGGCCGAGCAGGGCCCACTCGAGCACGCGGTGGCCGCCCATGGACGCCCCGACCACGAGCTCCCAGCCGGTGATGCCGAGCTGACGCGCCAGCTCGACCTCGACCGCGACCTGGTCGCGCGGCGTGACCCGCGGGAACCGTCCGCCCCAGGGGCGCCCGTCGGGCGCCGGGGAGGCGGGGCCGGTCGTCCCCTGGCACCCGCCGAGCACGTTGGGCACGACGACGAAGTACCGGTCGGTGTCGATCGGCGCGCCGGGACCGACCATGGGCTCCCACCAGCCCGGGGTGAGGTGCCCCGGGCCGGCGGGGCCCGTCACGTGCGAGTCACCGGTGAGCGCGTGCAGCACGAGCACGGCGTTGGAGCCGTCCGGTGCCAGCTCGCCGAACGTCTCGTACGCCACGCGCACGTCGGGCAGCAGCGCGCCCGAGTCCAGCTCGAACGTGCCGACGTCCGCGAACCTGCGGTTCCCGACCGGGTCGCCCTCGCGCCACGCCCCCGAGGCCGGGACCGGCGGCCGGACGCGCCCGCGCGAGGCGGGGCGTGCGGGTACCGGTCCCGGCGCGGCGGGCGAGGAGGCGGTCACGGGCGGTCCGGTCGCGGTCGTCGGCACGGACGTCACGCGGCGGCCCCGTCGCGGGCCTCCGTGCCGGACCGCTCGCGCAGCACCGCGTCGGCGGCGGTGAACCCGAGCTCCAGGTCGGCGAGGATGTCGTCGACGTGCTCGAGCCCGACGGCGAGCCGCACGAGCCCCGGCGTCACGCCCGACAGCGCCTGCTCCGCGGGCGTCAGCTGCGAGTGCGTGGTCGACGCCGGGTGGATGACGAGCGAGCGCACGTCGCCGATGTTCGCGACGTTCGAGTGCAGCTCGAGCGCCGAGACGAAGGCCTGGCCGGCGGCCCGCGCCAGCTCCGGGTCGTCGACGTCGAGCTCGAACGCGAGCACCGCGCCCGCACCCTTCGGTGCGTACTTGCGCGCGTTGTCGTACCAGGGCGACGACGGCAGGCCGGCGTAGTGCACCTTCGCGACGTCGGAGCGAGCCTCGAGCCACCCGGCGACCTTCTCCGCGTTGGCGACGTGCCGCTCGACGCGCAGCGACAGCGTCTCGACGCCCTGCGCGATGAGGAACGCGTTGAACGGCGAGATCGCGGCGCCGAGGTCGCGCAGCAGCTGGACGCGCGCCTTGAGGATGAACGCCAGGTTGGCGCCGAGGGCTGAGCCGACGCCCAGGTCCCGCGCGAACACGATCCCGTCGTAGGACGGGTCGGGCGTGTTGTAGTTCGCGAAGCGCTCCGGGTCGGCCGCGAAGTCGAACGTGCCGCCGTCGACGATCACGCCGCCGATCGCGGCGCCGTGCCCGCCCAGGTACTTGGTGGCCGAGTGGACGACGATGTCGGCGCCCCACTCGAGCGGCCGGACGAGGTACGGCGTCGCGACGGTGTTGTCGACGACCAGCGGCACGCCCACCTCGTGCGCGACGGCGGCCACGCCCTCGATGTCGAGCACGTCCGCCTTGGGGTTGGGGATGGTCTCGCCGAAGAACAGCTTGGTGTTGGGCCGTGCCGCCGCGCGCCACGCGTCGAGGTCGTGCGGGTCCTCGACGAACGTCGTCTGGACCCCGAGCTTCGGCAGGGTGTGGTGCAGCAGGTTGTACGTGCCGCCGTAGAGGCTCGCGCTGGCGACGACGTGGTCGCCCGCCTCGGCGATGTTGAGGATCGCGATCGACTCGGCGGCCTGGCCGGACGCGAGCAGCAGCGCCCCGACGCCGCCCTCGAGCGCCGCGATGCGGTTCTCCACGACCTCCTGCGTCGGGTTGCCGATGCGCGTGTAGATGGGGCCGAGGTCCTTGAGGGCGAACCGGTCGGCGGCGACGCCGGCGTCGGGGAAGACGAACGACGTGGTCTGGTAGATGGGGAGCGCGCGGGCGCCGGTGGCGGCGTCGGCCGTCTGGCCGGCGTGGATCTGGCGGGTCTCGAACGACCACTGCTGCTGGGTGCTCATGAAGTCCTCCGGTGCTGCTCGGGTTGTGGCGGGGCGGGCCGCGGAGCGCCCGGGAGGCCTGCACTCCACAGGGAGGTCCGCGGCGGTGGTCTGCGCACGCGGCTGGGCGGTGTCGTCGTGGTGAGCGACCGCAGGGCAGGCGAACGTGCGCTGTGCTCAGCTGCACATTCGACGGGTCATGCCGACGACCGTAACGGCGTGCCGACCGGACCGACAGCG
>JAPSLD010000109.1 GCA_031181105.1 Isoptericola sp.
GAGGGAACCGCCGAACCACGCGGCAAGTCCCAGGTCGTGCATGCTTCGTGCCATCGTGTTGCTCTCGGTCATCGTCGATCCTCGCTCTCAGCTCAGGCCCCCGGGTGTTCAGGCAGCCGCCGGGCTCAAGGCGGCTCCCTCGCTCCACGGTGTGCCACGACCGTGGCGCTCGCACCGGGAGCGCGACCGAGAGGAGGCGCGCTACCCCGCCGCCGAGAAGAGGTACGCGAGCTGCGCGACGACGGACTGCCGCGCCGCGTCGCGCACGGCGGGGTCGACGTCGGCGTAGACGACGGCCACCACGCGGTCCGCGAGGCCGTCGGCGACCGGGCCGCCGCCGTCGGGCACCTCGACGCCGAGCGACCGCAGCGCGGACCGCACCTGCTCGAGCCGGTCCAGCCGGTGCGCACGGTACTGCCGGACACGGTCGCCCAGGTCGTCGATCACCGGGCCGTGCCCGGGCAGCCCCTGCACGCCGTCGCCCGGCTGCTCGAGGACGTCGAGGCTCGCCAGGTAGTCGCGCAGCGACCCGTCGGGCTCGGCGACGACCGTGGTCCCCTCGCCGAGCACCGTGTCCCCGGTGAGGATCGCGGGCGGCCCTGCGGGCGTCGTCACGTGGAACGACACGGAGTCGGCCGTGTGCCCGGGCGTGGCGAGCACCTCGATCCGCAGCCCCGCCGCCTCGATCGGCTCGCCGCCGCGCAGCGGCTCGGCGCCGCGGCAGTACCCCGGGTCGGCGGCCCGCACGGGCGCCCCGGTGAGCTCGTGCAGCCGGGGCGCGCCGGCGGTGTGGTCCGCGTGCCGGTGCGTGAGCAGCACGAGCTCGACCGGCCCGGCGTCGGCCAGCGCGCGCAGGTGCGCCTCGTCGTCGGGCCCCGGGTCCACGACGACGGCGGAGCCGGCACCCGGCGCGCGCAGCACGTACGAGCGCGTCCCGTCGAGCGTCATCGGCCCCGGGTTGTCCGCGCGCAGCACGGACGCGTAGGGCGTGACCGCGGTCGGTGTGGCCATGTGCCGAGACTACGGCCGGTCAGCGCAGCTCGTCCGCCAGCAGCTCGAGCGTCCGGGCACGCCCGGGGGTCTCGTCGAGCGGCTCGTGCCCGTACGAGCCGGCCACCGGCACGAGCATGATCTCGTCGACGGCGTGGCGCTCGGCGAGCCGGCGCACCTCGGCGGCCGCGGTGCCCGGCGTCCCGATCAGCCAGCGCGCGCGCATGTCCTCGACCATCTGCTGCCCGAGGCCGTCCAGCGGCGTCGCGAGCGCCTCCTCGACCGTCTCGGCCCGGCCCATCGGCCGTCCGGTGCGCAGGCGTGCCATGGCCCGCAGCTGGGGCAGGGCGCGCTCGTGCGCCTCGTCGGCGGTGGGCGCGACGACGGCGTTGAGGGTGAGGAAGGTGCGCGGCTCGGGGTGCTGGGCCGACGGCCGGTACCCCTCGCGGTACAGGCGCAGGACCTGCTCCATGCCGGCGCCGGCGAAGTGGTTGGCGAACACGTACGGCAGGCCCAGCTCGGCGGCGAGCCGCGCCGAGTAGTCCGACGACCCGAGCAGCCAGACGGTGGGCACGGCGTCGGCGGCCGGCGTGGCCCGGACGGCGTAGGTCTCGCCCGACGCGAGGCGCAGCTGCGCGCCGTCGGGGTGCATGAGGGCGAGGATGTCGCGCACGTGCTCGGGGAAGCGCTCGACGTCGGCCGTGGGCCCCGTGGCGCGCAGCAGCGACGTGATGACCGGGTCGGAGCCCGGCGCGCGGCCGAGGCCCAGGTCGACCCGTCCCGGCGCGAGCGCCTCGAGCGCCGCGAACTGCTCGGCGACGACGAGCGGCGCGTGGTTCGGCAGCATGACGCCGCCCGACCCCACCCGGATCCGCTCCGTGGCCGCCGCGGCGGCCGCGATCATGACCGGGGGAGTCGACGCCGCGACAGCGGGCATGTTGTGGTGCTCGGCGAACCAGTAGCGCCGGAACCCGAGCGCGTCCGCGCGGCGGACCAGGTCGAGCGACGCGGCGAGCGCCTGCGCGCTCGACTGCCCGGTGCGGACGGGGACGAGGTCGAGGACGGACAGCGCGGGGAAGGGTGCCGGAGGCGTCGTGGTGCTCATCGCCTACGGCAACCGCCTGCGGGCGTCCGATGTTCCGTGCCGGGCGTGCGCCGGTTCACGGCGCGGCGAGCGCCTGCTCCACGTCCTCGATCAGGTCGAGCGGGTCCTCGAGCCCCACGGACAGCCGGACCGTGGTCTCCGCGATGCCGACGCGCGCCCGGCCCTCGGGGCCGAGCTTGCGGTGCGTCGTCGTGGCCGGGTGCGTGACGAGCGACTTGGCGTCACCGAGGTTGTTGGAGATGTCGACGATCCGCAGGGCGTCGAGGAACGCGAACGTGCGCTTCTTGGCGTCCTCGGCCGACGTGCCCTCGGGCACGTCGAGGTCGAACGTCACGACGGTGCCGCCGCCCGACTGCTGCGCCCGGGCCAGCTCGTGCTGCGGGTGCGAGGGCAGGAACGGGTAGCGCAGGCCGCGCACCCCGGGCAGCGCCTCGAGCGCGATGGCGACCTGGAGGGCGGCGGCGTCCTGCGCGCGGACCCGCACGGTGAGCGTCTCGAGGCCCTTGAGCAGCACCCACGCGTTGAACGCCGACAGCGACGGCCCCGTGTTGCGCACGAACGTCTGCACGGCGCCCTCGAGGAACTCGCGCGGCCCGAGGATCGCGCCGCCGAGCACCCGGCCCTGGCCGTCGATGTGCTTCGTCGCCGAGTAGACGACGACGTCGGCGCCGAGCTCGAGCGGCTTCTGCAGCACCGGCGTCGCGAACACGTTGTCCACGACGACGACGGCGCCGGCCGCGTGCGCGAGCTCGGCCACGCGGCGCACGTCCACGAGGTCCTGCATCGGGTTCGACGGCGTCTCGAAGAAGACGACATCGGCCGGCGTGGCGAGCGCCTCCTCCCACTGCGAGGTCACGTGCCCGTCGACGTAGTCGACCCGCACGCCCCACCTGGCGAGGATCTCCTCGTAGATGACGGTGGTCGAGCCGAACAGCGCCCGGGCGCTCACGATGCGCGAGCCGGAGCGCACGAGCGCCGCGAGCGTCGTGAAGACCGCCGACATGCCGGACGCCGTCGCGTAGCAGGCTTCGGCGCCCTCGAGCAGGCGCAGGCGCTCCTCGAAGGTGTGCACGGTCGGGTTGCCGTACCGCGAGTAGACGAACCGCGAGTGGTCGCCCGCGAAGGCGGCCTCGGCGTCGGCCGCCGAGTCGTAGACGTAGCCCTGGGTGAGGAACAGGCCCTCGCTGGTCTCCTGGAAGTCCGAGCGCCGGTGGCCGCCGCGGACCGCGAGCGTGGCGGGGCGCGCCGAGGCGGGCAGCGGGCCGCGCCCGGAGCCGCCGAGCCGGACCTCGTCGGCGCCGGGCCCGGTCGGGATCTCCTCGCGCGTCACGGCTCGGCCCGCGCGCCCGGCTCGAGCGCGGTCCACGGCAGGCCGCGGACCTTCCAGCCCTCCTGGTCGCGCACGCCGCGGAACCCGGGGGCGCCCTCGAAGCCCTCGAGCACGTTGTACGACGGCCCGACGCCGGCCGACGTCGCGAGCCGCGCGGCGCCGACAGAGCGCTGACCGGAGCGGCACAGGAACACCACGGGGCGGGCGGGGCCGACCCCGGCCTGCTCGAGCTCGGCGAGGAACGACGGGTTGGGACGGCCGTCCGCGGTCACCCACTGCGCGAGGACGACGCGCTTGCCGAGCGCGCCGACGTCGGGCACGCCGACCTGGCGCCACTCGCCCTCGGTGCGGACGTCCACGAGGACGGCCGCGGGGTCGGAGGCGAGCAGGTCCCACGCCTGCTGCGGGGTGAGGTCGCCGGCGTAGCCGGCGGCCGGTCGGGGCTGCACGTCGCCGGGCTGGCCGGGCGCAGGTGCGCTCATGGCACTCCTCCCATCGGTCGTGGCGGTAGCACCCACGTCCGGGCCCGGGGGCCCGCGGGTTGCTGCGGCGTCGTCGTGCCACGTCACTCGGCCGCTCGGGATGGTCGAGGCGATCGTACGACATCGCGTCCGGTGCGTGGGACGGCCGTCTCACGGCACCTCCCGGAGGTTCCCTCCGGGGGCTGCGCCCGGATCGTGAGACGTTCGTCCCAGCAGTTGACGCTCTCGGCGCGGCGGCGCCATCCTGTCCGCAGGTCAAGAGCGCCAGCGCGAAGCCCCGGCTCGCTGGCCGGCAACCCTCCCCTCGCGGCGGGGTGCCCCGGGTGACGACCTGGCCCGCGCCGACCGGCGCGGGCAAGCGCGGGGAGACGCCTCCCCGGACCCGAGGAGGACGCATGACCGCCCTGACCGAGACCCCCGGCTGTCCGCCCGTCGCGAGCCCCGCCAGCGTCGCGGACCTGCCGGCCGTCCTGCCCGTCGTCGGGCGCGACACGCTCGTGCCGCTCGTCGACGGCACGGAGGTGCGGTACGCGAACCTCGACGTGGCGGCGTCCGCACCGGCGCTGCAGGCGGTCGCGGACCGGGTGGACCAGGTGCTGCCCCTGTACGCGAGCGTGCACCGCGGCGCCGGGTACCTCTCGCAGGTCTCGACGGCGCTGTACGAGGCGGCCCGGCGCAGCATCGGCGCGTTCGTGGGCGCGCGGGACGACGACGTCACGATCGTCACGCGCAACACGACCGACTCGCTCAACCTCCTCGCCGGGTGCGTCCCGGCCGACCCGGTGACCGGCGAGCCGGGGCGCGTGCTCGTCCTCGACGTCGAGCACCACGCCAACTTCCTGCCCTGGCAGCGTGACGCCGCGGCGACGGTGCTCACGGGGCGCGGCACCGTGGCCGCGACGCTCGCCGAGATCCGCGCCGAGCTGGGGTCGGCCGCCGCTGCCGGCCGGCCGTACGCCCTCCTGGCGCTCACCGGGGCGTCGAACGTGACCGGCGAGGCGCTCCCGGTCGCGGACGTGGTCGCCGCGGCGCACGACGCCGGCGCCCGCGTCCTGCTCGACGGGGCGCAGCTGGTGCCGCACCGGCGGCTCTCGCTGGCCGGGACGGGGGTCGACTACGTCGCCTTCTCTGGCCACAAGGCGTACGCCCCGTTCGGTGCGGGTGCGCTGGTCGGGCGGCGGGACTGGCTCGACGCCGGCACGCCGTACCTGGCCGGCGGCGGGGCCGTGCGCCGCGTGCGCGTCGACGGCACCGACTGGCACGACGGCCCGGCGCGGCACGAGGCGGGCTCGCCCAACGTCGTCGGGGCCGTGGCGCTCGCCGCGGCGTGCGAGGCGCTCGCCGCGCTCGACCCGGGCGAGGTCCGCGAGCACGAGGGCGTCCTGCGGCGGCGGCTGGTCGCCGGGCTCGAGGAGCTGGAGCGCGTCGAGGTCGTGCGGGTGTGGGCCGACGCCGAGGACCCGGTGGGCGTCGTGACGTTCACCGTGTCCGGCTACGACCCGGGGCTCGTGGCCGCCTACCTGTCCGCGGAGCACGGCATCGGCGTGCGCGACGGGCGGTTCTGCGCGCACCCGCTGCTCGGCCGCCTCGGGTTCGACGCGGGAGCGGTGCGGGCGTCGGTCGGCGTCGGGACCACGGGCGAGGAGGTCGAGCGCCTCGTCGCCGCGGTGCGCGCGCTCGTCGTCGAGGGGCCGACGGCGCGCTACGACGTCGTCGACGGGCTCTGGGTCGTCGTCGACGACCCGCGCCCCGTGCCGCAGGGGTCGGGGCTCGACGGGCTGCTCGCGACGGCCGCGCTCGGCGCCGACGAGGCGTTCGGCTGCCTCCCGGACTGACCGGGACCCCCGGTCAGCCGGCGACGGCGAGCACGAGGCAGACCCCGCCGAGGAGCACGTCGAAACCGATGCACCACACCGCGAGCGAGCGGTGGACGACGGTGTCGCGCCGGTAGTGCAGCACGTCCCAGACCGCGTGCGCGGCGAGCGCGGCGCCGCCGAGCGCGAGGGCGACGCGCGGCGCCAGCGCCAGGGCCGCGACGGCGACGCCGAAGTACCCGGCCATGGCGAGCGCCTGCGGCCACGTGGTCGGACGCCGTGCCGCCAGTCCGATGCCGACCAGGACGAGCCCGACGGCGCCGAGGAGGGCCCAGCGGGGCACGTCGAGCGCGGCGGCGAGGAACGGCATCGCGCTCGTCACCGGGACGGCGGCCCACGACACCCACCGTCGCCCGCTCGCGGCCGCGGCGAGGTAGCACAGGCTCGCGACCCCCACGGCCGTCGCGGGCGTGGCCGCGGTGACGCCGTCGAGCCGCACGCCGCCGTCCCCGGCGGCACCGGTGAGCAGCAGGCCCGCCCCGGCGATCGCGCCGAGGACGAGCCAGGCGGTGATCCGGGGCCAGGACCACGGCGCCGGACGGCGGGCCGCGGCGTCCGCGGGTCTGGACAGGACTGGTGACTCGGACATGTGGATCGGCTCCTCGCGCTCGGTACCCGGGAGGGGTATATACCCCCGAGGGGTAATGTACGACGGGCCGGCGGTCGTGGGAACCCTTTCTCGCGCGCGGCGGGCCGCGCCTGCCGTCACCAGAGCGGCGGACGCCGCTCCGGCCAGCGCAGGACGTCCTCGAGCTGGGCGGCGAGCGCCAGCAGCGCCAGCTCCCCACCGGGGCGGCCGACGATCTGCACCCCCATCGGCAGGCCGTCGTCGGTCCAGTGGGTGGGCACGGTGATCGCGGGAAGCCCGGCGACGTTGATCCACGAGGTGAACGGCGTGTACTGGCACTGCTGCTCGAAGTTGCGCTCGGCGTCCTCGGCGTCGAACCATCCGACGGGGCGCGGCGTCATCGCGAGCGCCGGCGTGACGACGGCGTCGAACGCCCCGAGCTGCGCGACCAGCCGCCGCTCGAACGCCGACAGGGTGCGCAGCGCCTCGACGAGCTGCCGCGCCGGCACCTCGCGTCCCCGCGCGACGAGCCACCGTGTCAGGGGCTCGAGCAGCTCGAGCCGCTCCGGCTCGTCGATCGCCACGGCCGACGCGCCGGCCATCCACAGCGTCCGGAACGCCGCGCCGTACTCGGGCGCCGGGTCGAGGTCGACGTCCGTGACGTCGTGGCCGAGCCCGCCGAGCGACCGCACCGCGGCGTCGAGCGCCGCGATCGCCTCCCGGCTCACCCGGATGTCGTAGAAGTCGTCCCACGCCGAGTCGGTCGTCACCCCCACGCGGAACCGTCCCGGGCCGCCGGGCACGGTGCCCCACAAGGCCGTCGCCAGGTACTCGCCCTCGCCCGCCGACGGGGCCCGCAGCGTGAACGGGTGCGCGACCTCGCCGCCCCGCGTCCGCGGGAGCATCCCCTCGAGCAGCAGCGCGACGTCCGCCGTCGTGCGCGCGATCGGGCCGGCGACGACGAGCCCGCCGACCGAGTCGACGCCCGAGCCGCCCGGGACCAGGCCGCGGGACGGCTTGAGACCCACGACCCCGCAGGCCGCGGCCGGGATGCGGACCGAGCCGCCGCCGTCGGACCCCGGGGCGAACGGCAGCATGCCGGACGCGACCGCCGCGGCGGCGCCGCCGCTGGAGCCGCCCGCCCCGCGCGAGAGGTCCCACGGGTTGCGCGCGACCGGGCCGGCGAGCGGCTCGGTGTACGCGGGGAAGCCGAGCTCGGGCGCCGAGGTCTTGCCGAGGCTGACGGCACCGGCGGCGTCGAGCTGTGCCACGACGTCGTCGGACGTCTCCGGCAGGTGCTCGTGCTTGCCGGCGAAGGCACGCGAGCCGAAGCCCGTCGGCACGCCGGCGCGGTCCCACAGGTCCTTGTCGCCGCTGGGCAGCCCCCACAGCTCGCCCGACGGCGGCCCCGCGGTGAGCGCCGCCGCCCGCTCCCGCGCGGCCGCGGCGGTGACGGTCGAGAACGCGCCCGCCTGCGGGTCGAGCCGTTCGACCCGGTCCAGGAAGTGCTCGACCACCTCGGTGGGGGTGATGTCGCCCCCGCGGAGACGGTCGCGCAGGGTGACGGCGGTCTGCTCGTGCAGGGCGTCCATGGGTCCGAGGCTACGGGGGCGAGCGAGGCCGGCGGTCGCGCGTCGCAGGTGTGGTTCCATGACGCCGTGATCCACGACCTCGCGCTCGCCACCCACGGTGTCCGCCTCGAGCCGCTCGCGCCCGAGCACGCCCCGGCGCTGCTCCCGCTCGTCGACCCGGAGCTGTGGTTCGGCATGACGTCACCCGTGCCGACGACGGCCGCCGACGTCGAGGCCTGGGTCGACGCGGCGCGACGCACGGAGGGGACGCTCGCGTTCGCCGTCGTCGGCGACGACGGCGAGGTCCGCGGCTCGACGCGCTTCTACGACCTGTCGGCCGGGCAGCGGCGCGTCGAGATCGGCACGACGTTCTACGGCCGCACCTGGTGGGGCGGCGTCACCAACCCGGCGTGCAAGCTCCTGCTGCTGCGGCACGCGTTCGAGGCCTGGGGGCTGCAGCGCGTGGCGCTGCGGGCCGACGCGCGGAACACGCGCTCGTGCGCGGCGATCGAGCGGCTCGGGGCCCGGCACGAGGGCGTGCTGCGCAAGCACCGCGTCGCCTCCGACGGGTCGGTCGGCGACACGGCGTACTTCTCCGTCGTCGACGACGAGTGGCCCGCGGTGCGCGCCGGTCTCGAGCAGCGGCTGGCCGCGTTCGCCTGACGGCGCTCGCGGCGTCCGCCCTGCCGGCGGCTCAGCGCAGCAGCGGGGCGACCTCCTCGCCGACGAACGCGGCGAACCCGTCGAGGTCCGGGTCGTCGAGCGTCGGCTGGACGACGAGCGAGTGCACGCCCAGGTCGGCGAACCTCCGCAGACCGTCCGCGACCTGCTCCGCGCCGCCCCACGAGCAGTACTCGGCGAGCGCCTCGTCGTCGGGCACGTCGAGGTTCCAGCTCGCGCACGCGCGGCGCAGCCGCTCGACGGCGTCCGGGCCGGTCGCGGCCGCGAGGTTGGCAACCAGGCGGAACGGGTGCTCGCTGCCCGGGCCCGACTCGGCGAGCGGCGGCAGGCCCGCCGCCGCCCGCCCCTCGTCGAGCAGCCCGACCGCCCGGCGCACGCCCGCGAGCCCCGTGTCGGCGACGAGGACCGCGCCGTCGGCGACCTCGCCGACGAGCCGCAGCGTCTTCGGCCCCTGCGCGGCCGACAGCACGGGCGGCGGGGAGGCGGGCGGCCAGTCGAGCACGACGTCGTCGAGCGTGACGTAGCGGCCCGACGCCGTCACGCGCTCGCCCGCGAGCAGGGCCCGCAGCGCGGTCAGGTGCTCGCGCAGGAGCGTGAGCGGCGACGCGACGCGGGCCCCGACCTGGCCCATCCAGTCCTGGACGCCGTGGCCCATGCCGGGCAGGAAGCGGCCGGGGAACGCGCCCGCGAGGGTCGCGACCTCCATCGCCGTGAGCGCCGCGTTGCGCAGCGGCACCGGCATGACGCCGATCCCGACCTGGACGCGCTCCGTGGCGC
>JAPSLD010000110.1 GCA_031181105.1 Isoptericola sp.
GGTCCGGCCGGCGGTAGTAGGTGGTGCGCGGCGTGACCGACCCGTCGGCCTCGTAGTGCTTGCGCGTCACCACGAGCAGCTCGTCGCTGACGGGCTCGTCGGTCGGGATCTCGGGGTACGCGCGCGGCTCGGGGCGTGCGGCGGGATGGCGGGTCATCGTCCTCCTGAGGATGGTCCAGCGTGTCGAGCATGCGCCCGGTGACGCGCTGATGTCACGTCGGTTCGTGCAGAGCGGACAGGCCATGGTGCCACTGCCGCCTGAGGGCCGCCCCCAGGCGGGCCTCGTCCACAGCGGACGCCCGCTGCCCGACGGCGGTACCCGCGCCGGGTGCACCGTCGTGAGCACGCGGCGGGCCCGTCCGGGGCCGCCGACCCACCGACGGAGGGCCCGCATGACCACGACCACCCGGCCGGCGGCCGACAGGCGCCGGTTCGTCTCCCCCGACCTCGTCGACCTGCGCACCGCCTGGACGCTCGAGCGTGAGCTCGCCACCGCGGCGGGCGCCCGGCACGACTCCTGGTGCCAGGAACGGCACGGCTGGATGCTCGACGCCGGCCTCGACGTGGCGCTCGAGCCGGTGCTGCGCCAGGACGTGCTCGGCGCGCAGGCGTTCTACCGCTTCAGCGACCTCGACGCCGAGGCGGCGGAAACCCTGCTCGACCGGCTCGACCCCGGCTACCTCGCCGAGGAGCGGCAGAACGACGGCCCGAGCATCGGGGCCGTCCTTCGCGCGATCGTCGCGCACCCCGACCGGCTGCGTGCGCACGGCTACGTCGTCGGACCCGGGCGGTGCGACGAGCGCGTGACCGTCGAGGGCGTGCTTGTGCGCACCGACGACGAGCTGGCCGTGGACGGGCACCACTCGCCCGGCTGCCAGTGCGAGCACCTGGTCGGGTACGTCGCCGGCGAGCTCGGCATCGACGACATGGGCGTGCCGCCGCACGAGATCTGCCGCTGGTGGGGGTTCGAGCACGGCGACGGCGCGGAGCGGGGCGGAGGCCACTGGTACCGCCTCTGGTGGGACTGAGCCCGGCATGGCCGGATCCGGCCATGCCGCGCGCGACCGTCGCGACGAAGATGGCCCGTCGAGGCGACGCGGCGCACCGGCCCGCGGCGGGACGGTGGACTCCTCACCGCAGCACGAGGAGGAGTCATGACCACCGGCACCACGAAGTCCCCCGCCCGGCCCGCTGCCGGCGACCCGGCGAGCGCGACCGGACTCGACGAGGCGGCCGTCGAGGCGTTCGCCGAGAAGGTCTTCGGCGACATGGTGGGCGCGCACACCGTGTTCATGGCGGCGATCGGCGACCGGCTCGGCCTGTTCCGCGACCTGGCCGAGCAGGGGCCCGCCACGAGCGCCGGTCTCGCCGCCCGCACCGGCCTGGCGGAGCGGTACGTCCGCGAGTGGGCGCTCGGGATGACGGCCGCGGGCTACCTGGAGCGCGACGCGGCGTCGGGCGCGTTCTCGATGCCGGCGCACCACGTGCCGGTGCTGGCCGAGGAGGCGGGGCCCGCGTTCGCGGGCAGCGCGTTCTTCGACTACTCGACGAACTACGGCGACGGGTACGGCAGGCTGCTCGAGGCGTTCGCGACCGGCGAGGGGCTTCCGCAGGACGCCTTCCCCGCGGCGCAGACGGCGATCGACCGCTTCACCGCGCCGTGGTTCGTCCACGGCCTGGTGCAGCAGTGGCTGCCGGGGATGCCCGAAATCGAGGCCGCGCTGCGCACGGGCGGCTCGCTGTGCGACGTCGGCTGCGGGCAGGGCCACGCCGTCGTGCGGCTCGCGCAGGCGTTCCCGGAGGCGACGTTCGTCGGGTACGACGTGTACCCACCGGCGGTCGAAGCCGCCCGGCGGCGGGCCCGCGAGGCCGGGGTGGAGGACCGCGTGCGGTTCGAGGTCGCCGACGCGACGACCGGCCTGCCGGGACGGTTCGACGTCGTGACGGTCTTCGACGTCCTGCACGACTCGCGCGACCCCGGGGCGATCCTGCGCGCGATCCACGCCGCCGTCGTGCCGGGCGGGTACGTCGTCGCCGTGGACATCGACGTCTCCGACGACCCCGCGGAGAACGTCGGCCCCGGCGCCGCCATGGTCTACGGACTGAGCCTCGAGTACTGCCTGCCCGTGTCGCTGCACGACGGCGGTGCGGGGCTCGGCACCGCCGGCCTCCCGTACGGCCTGCTCACCGAGCTCGCGACGGCGGCCGGGTTCGGTGAGGTGCGACGCATGGAGATCGACGACCCGCTCAACACGCTGTACGTGCTCAGGCCGTCGGGGCGATGAGCCCGGCGGCGGTCGCGCGCGCGACCGCCGCCGCGCGCGTCGGGCAGCCGAGCCGGGCGAGCGCGTTGGCGACGTGCCGGTGGACCGTGTGCTCGCTGAGCACGAGCTCGGCCGCGATCTCCCGGTCGCTCAGGCCGCGTGCGACCAGGCCGAGGACCTCCCGCTCGCGCGGGGTGAGGCGCACGGCGTCAGCGGGCTCGGCGCGGCGCGCGAGGGCGCCCGCGCGGAGGGACTCGACGTCGGCGCCGAGCCGGCGGAGCTCGTCGCGCGCCCGTGCCGCGAGCCGTGCGGCGCCGGCCCCGCGACCGGCGCGGTCCAGGACGGCGGCGAGCTCGAGCCGGGCACGCGCGGCCTCGTACGGCAGGCGCGCCCGCTCGGCGGCGGTGACGGCGTCCTCGAACCGGCGGCGGGCGTCGTCCAGGTCGTCCGCCGCCGCGGCCGTCACCGCGCCGGCGAACGCGGCGACGGCGGCCAGGCAGCCGGTGCGCGTCGTCACCGCGAGCGCGTGCAGCTCGGCGACGGCCGTCCGGGCGGCCGCGAGGTCGCCCAGTGCGGCGGACGCCTCGGCGTGGAGCTGCAGGGCACGCGCCCGCTCGGTGCGGCACGTCGGCGCGAGCACCCGCAGGGCGTGGTCCGCCCGCTCGCGTGCGCTCGTGGCGTCGCCGTCGTCGAGCGCGATGCGGCCCAGACCCACGAGCGCGTCCGCCTCCTGCTCGACCTGGGCGAAGAGCTCGCGCGCCTCGGCGAGGCGGCCCTGACGGCGGCGCAGCTCGCCGAGGCGCAGCGTCGCGGCGCCGATCCAGTGCGGGCGTGTCCGCCGCAGGACGTCGGCGGCCTCGTCGAGCTCGTCCTCGGCGGCCGCCCAGTCGCCCCGCATCACCAGCACGCCTGCGTACCGGGTCCGGCACAGGCCCCATTCGAACGGCAGGCCCTGCCGCTCGGCGATCTCCTCCGCCCGCCGGCACCACTGCACCGCCCGCTCGTAGTCGTAGAGCAGCTCGCACGCCCCGATGAGGTAGCAGAACGACCACGCCAGGGCGATCGAGTACGCCACCTGCTCGGCCTGCGCGACGGCGGCCGCCTCGTCGAGGAGCGCGACGCCGTCGTCCACCTCGCCCTGCGCCACGAGCGCGCGGCCCTCGGTCGCCAGGCCGATGAGCTCGAGCTGCGGGTCGTCCAGGGCCCGACCGATCTGCGTCGCGACCGAGCCGAGCCGGCGCGCCTCGACGGCGTCGCCGCTGCCGCCCAGCACCAGGCTCGCCTCGAGCACCGCGAGCCACGCGTGCTCGGGCGACGGGGCGGTGCCGTCGAGCAGACGCCGCGCCCGCCGGAGCCACCCGTTCGCGGCGCCGAGGTCACCGTGGAAGTCGTCGTGGTCAGAGCCGATCCACATCGCGGCGCGCGCGGCTCCGCCGCGGTCTCCCGCGGCCCGGTAGCTCCGGTAGGCCTGCAGGCGCGCGTCGAAGAGCGTGTCGACGTCGAGCAGCCACATCGCCGCCCACGCGAGGCCCTCGTACGCCGCGGCGAGCCGCCCCGGGTCGTCGCCGGCGCGGGCGGAGGCAAGCGCACGCTCGAACGCGGCGCGGGCGTCGACCCACGCGCCGCGGGTGAGGGCATCCCATCCCGCGTCGACCGCTGACGCCTGCGTCGCCGGGCGCATGCCCCCACGATACTGGCGCTGGCGCCGGCCCGGACCGCCGAGTTTTCCACCGCTTTCCGGGCTTCTTCCAGAGCTGTGGATAACTCCGCCGCAGGCACCGCCGGTCGCACTACCGTCGTCGGCCATGGCGTACCTGGACCTCGACACCGAGGCGCTCGCGGCCGCCGCCGCGCAGCTCCGGGCGGCCGGGGCCGCGCTCGCGGAGGCACGCACCGCCGTCGGGCCGGACGACGCACGGGCCGCGGGTGACCCGGCGCTGGACGCCGCGGTCGCCGAGCTGTTCGCGGCGTGGGCTCCGACGCACGCCGCGCTCGTCGCGACGCTCGAGGCGCTGGCGACCGGGTTGGAGCGGGCCGGTGCGGTGTTCGCGGCCGCGGAGGGCGTCACGGCCGAGGGCCTCGCCGGGATGCTGGCTCCCGCGCTCCCCAGGGAGCCCGGCCCGCACCGGGACCGGGCGGTCTGATGCGCGACGTCGAGCTCGCCCCGCTGACGGGCGCGCCGGTCCGCCTCGAGTCCGTGGCAGCGGTGGCCGCACGCGCCGCCGCGGCCCTCGGCGAGACGCGCGGGCGGCTGCTGGCCATCAGCGCCGGGCTCGAGGGCCAGCACAGCACCGCCGTCACGGCCGGGCGGCAGCTGCTGGCCGACGTCGGCGCGCGGCTCGGCACGACCGCGGACGTGCTCTCCGGGGCGTCGGCGACGCTGCGCGAGCACGCGGGCGTGCTGGCCGAGCAGCAGCACGCGGCACTGCTCGCCCTTGCACGGCGGTCGGCGGCGCTCGACCGCGAGCGCCGCGCCCTGGCCGACGCCGAGCAGGCGCGTCGTTCCACGTGGAACGGGACGCTGCCCGACCCGGTGGCCGCGGCTCTGCGCCTCGCTGCGGCCGACCGGGCGGCGACGGACGCGCGCAGCGACGCGCTCGCGGCCGAGGCACAGTGGCGACGCGCGCACGACGCCAAGGCGGCGGCGTCCGCCCGGGCGGCGGCGGTGCTCGGCGTGCTGGGCGACGTCCGGGTCGTGGGTGCGGGCGCCGCTGCCGGGCTGGGCGTGCACCAGGTGACGGCGTCCTGGGAGCGCGGGTTGCACGCGGCGGGTCTGGCGTCCGCCGCGGCGAACGCGCCGGGTGAGCGCGCGCGGGCCACCGCGAGCACCGAGCTGCGTGGGCTGCTGGCGCGCGCGGCGGACGACCCGGCGTTCTGGGCCGCGTTCTGGGCCGAGGCCACCCCGGAAAACCTGTACCGCGGGCTCGGGCTCGAACCCGTCGGTGACCAGCTGGCCGCGTCCTTGGGCGCCGGCGTCCGGGCGTGGGCGGCGACGGCCGCACCCGCCGCGCTCGAGGCGTTCGGCCGCGGGGTCGTCGAAAGCCTCGGCCAGTCCGCGCTGGGGCTGGACGGGCGTGCGACGCTCGCCGCGCTGCTGCTCGCCCCGGCGGCGCCGGGCGCCGTGCACCGCGCCGCGGCCGACGCGCTGGCCGGCTGGCGGGCGGCGCGCCCGGACGACCAGCGGGACACGGTGCAGCTCGAGCCCGTCACCACCGCCGTCGCCACCGGTCTGCTGCTGCACCCGCGCGACGCCTTCGAGCACCTCGCCCCGGCCGACCCGGCCCGGGTCGCCGAGCGCGCGCACGTGTGGTTCGGCGTCGCCCCGCCGGACGGCTGGCCCGACGGCGGCGCGGCGGTCGCCGGGGCGCTCGCGGCCGCCGTGGCCGTGGGCTCGGCGTCGGCCTCGCGGTCCGACCAGGCGCGGGCGGCGCTGCTCGTCTCGCACGCGACGCACGAGCTGCCGCGCGGGCTGCTCGGCGGGCCCGTGCCGCCGTCGGACGCGGCGAGCGCGCGCGTCGCGCGGGCCTACGAGCCCTACGTGCCGGTGCTCGGAGACGCCGTGCTGACCGCCGACGCGGGCGCGCCGCCGCGTACGCCGGGGATCCGCGACCGCTTCCGGCTGGCCGAGGGCGTCGTCGAGGGCCTGCCTGTCGTCGTCCAGCCCGACCTCGACGCGTTCGCGCTGCGGGAGGTCATCGCCGCGACCTCCCGGACGGAGGCCGCGGGCGCGGCCTGGCTCGGGACGGCCGACCGGTACCACGACGCGATGCTCGACCTGGCGTTCGGTCCTTCCGCACCCGACGGCGTCGCCGAGGACGACCAGGGGAACGTCGTGCGCGCGAGCCTGCGCGACGCGGCGGCCGTCGCCGGCGCGCTGCAGGTCGAGAGAGTCCGCGCGGCGGAGCGGGGTCAGGCCGTGATCGACGGGGCGGCGTCCGCCGCGATGTTCCTGGGGTCGGTGGCGGTGGCGAAGGTGCCCGTGCCTCCGGTGGCGGCGGCGTCCGCGACGACGGCGGCGGGGACCGCGCTCGACGGGTTCCTCCCGGACCGGCTCGGACCCGCGCGGGACGCGGTGCTGACGGAGGGCTCACAGCTCAAGGAGCACTTCGCGGGGCGCGCTCACGCGGCCGCCCTGGCGCACGACGAGGCGCGCGGGGTCCCGCGCGCCGAGGCGCTCGAGGAGCGCCGCGACCTGGCACCGGAGAGCCCCGACATCACCGCGGCCTTCGGCGACCCCTACACGAAGATGTCCGGCCTGCGGACCGGGCTGGGAGAGAACCTGTGACGAGGTCGATCACCCACCCCGCGTCTCCATCCCCGCGGGCCGGGCGCTACTCGAGCTCGCGGACCCGGTCGGCCGCGTCGTCCCGGCGGCGGGTCGCGTCCGCGAGCGTGCGCTCCGTGCGCTTGCGGACCTTGATCGCGCCGCGCAGGTCGGCCTCGAGGTGCCGCGCCCGGTCGTCGAGCTCCGCGAGCCGCCGGCGCAGCTCCTCGCGCTCGTCCTCGACGGCGCTCGCCTCGTCCTCGATGCGCGCCACCTCCGCCTCGGCCTCGTCCCGTTCGGACTCGGCCACGGCGACGTCCTCCTCGAACTCCGCCAGGTCCTCGCGGGCCTCCTCGAGCGCACGGGCCGCCGCCTCGCGGGCCTCGCGCTCCGCCGCCTCGCGGGCCTCGCGCTCACGCCTCTCGGCGCGCGACTCCTTCCCCGCGTCCTTCGTGCCTCCTGGGCCCGATCCTGTGCCCGACCCTGTGCCCGAGCCAGTGCCGCGCGAGCGCGCGCCGCCGCCGGGCAGGTCCGGGACGGCACGCAGGTGCCGGCGCGGTGCGTCGTCGTCGGGCAGCGGCTCGAACCCGAGCGCGTCGGGCGCGGCGACGGCGGACGCGGCGTCGACGGGCGAGAAGCCGGTCGCCTCGAGCGTGCCGACGAGCAGCCCGCTGCGCACGGCGCGCGCAGCCTCGGGGTCGATCATCGCCGCGGTGAGCGTGGCCTCGACCTGCGCTGCGACGGCGTCGCTCACCGCGACGTCGTGCTCCTCCGCGAGCTCGCGGGCGCGGGCCGTGACGGCCGCGGTGAGCTTCCGGCGCTGCCGCGTGAGCTCGCGCAGCTGCGCACCGTCCATCCCCTGCTGCGCCTCACGGAACTGCGCACCGAGCTCGATGACCTGCTCGACCTGCGCGGTCTCGCGCCGCACGAGCAGGTCGACGACCCACGCCGCCGTCGACGGCTTGCGCAGCGCCTTGACCTCACGCGCGAGGCCGTCGTCGTCGGACCCCCGCAGCTCCTTGACCCGCGCGTCACGGGCGCCGATGAACTCTCCGGGCTCGAGCCCGTAGAGCTCGTCGGCGATCTCCAGCAGCGTGGGCACGCTCCGAGCGTAGGTCGGCACGGCGTCCACGCCACCGTAGAATCGTTTCGATCGCCATGACCCAGACTCTTCCGCCGACGCGGCTCCCCGTGGACCAGCGCCGCGCGACGATCATCCTCGTCGCGATGGCGCTGTCGACCTTCCTGTTCGTGACCGTCGAGTCGCTGCCGTCCGGGCTCCTGACGCTCATGGCGCCCGACCTGGACCGCTCGACGTCGCAGATCGGCCTGCTCGTGACGGGCTACGCGCTCGTCGTGCTCGTCGCGTCGGTGCCGCTGGCCCACTGGACGCGCGGCGTGCCCCGGCGGTGGGTGCTGGCCGGGTGCGCCGGGCTGGCGGCCGTCTCGACGGTGTGGGCCGCGCTCGCGCCGACCTACGAGCAGCTGCTGGCGGCGCGGCTCGTCACGGCGTCGGCCCAGGCGCTGTTCTGGGTCGCCGTCGTGCCCGCGACCACGGGTCTCTTCCCGCCCCTCGTGCGCGGCAAGGTCATGGCACGCCTCGCCGTCGGCAACTCGCTCGCGCCCGTCATCGGCGTGCCGCTCGGTACGTGGCTCGGCGAGCACACGTCGTGGCGGATCACGTTCCTGGCGGTGGCGGGTCTGTCGCTCGCCGTCACGTTCGTGGTGCTCGCGCTCTTCCCCACGCTGCCGCCGGCCGAGGGCGGGGCGAGCAGCGCACCGTTCCCGAGCGCGCGTCGGTTCGGGTTCGACCTCACCATCACGGTGCTCGTGGTCACCGGGGCGTTCGGCATCATCACGTTCGTGACGCAGTACCTCATCGAGGTCGCCGGGTACGTGCAGTCCGACATGCCGCGCCTGCTGCTGATCCAGGGCGCCGCGGGCGTGGCCGGCGCCCTGGTCATCGGGCGGTTCCTCGACCGGCGGCCGGTGAGCTCGCTCATCGTGGCGCTCGGTCTGCTGGTCGTCGCCCAGGTGGCGCTGTGGGCACTCGGCGAGCACCGCGTGGGGGCCGTCGCGGCGCTGGCGCTCTTCGGCCTGGCGTTCTCGACCGTCCCGCCGGTGATCTCGCACCGCGTCATGCTCGTCGCCCCGCGCTCGACGAACATGGGCATGGCGATGTCGTCGTCGCTGTTCAACCTCGGGATCGCGGGCGGGTCCGGGCTCGGCGCGGCGCTCGTGGCGCTCGTCGGGGTGCGGGCCGTGCCCCTCGTGAGCGCCGGGCTGGTGCTGCTCGCGCTCGTCGTCGCGCTCGTGGAGGAGCGGTTCACCACACCGCTCGGGTCGCTCGCCGAGCACTCGGTCGAGCGGGCCGGGCAGCGGCTCGACGGCGAGGCCGCGCCGACCGCGTAGCCGCCCTGCGACCGGCGCGGGTGCCGTGAGAATGGGGCTGTGGACGACACCGACCGCTGCCCCTGCCTGTCCGGCGAGACGTACGGCGGCTGCTGCGGCCCGCTGCACCGCGGTGAGCGCACCGCCGCCACCGCGGAGGCGCTCATGCGGTCGCGCTACAGCGCGTTCGCGGTCGGGGACGCGCCGTACCTGCTGACGACGTGGCACCCCCGCACGCGTCCGTCGTCGCTCGAGCTCGACCCTCACCAGGTCTGGCGCCGGCTCGACGTGCTGGCTGCCCGTTCCGGCGGCCCGTTCGACGACGCGGGCGAGGTCGAGTTCGCGGCCACCTTCCGCGACGCGTCGACCGGGGAGCGCGGCCGCCTCCACGAGGTGAGCCGGTTCGTGCGCGACGACGGCGCGTGGCTCTACGTCGACGGCGACCTCGTCC
>JAPSLD010000111.1 GCA_031181105.1 Isoptericola sp.
TCGTGCTACCTCGCCGAGGTACGCGCTACCTCGCGGGTCAGGCCTGGTGGACGAGCGGTGCCATCCCGGCCGACCGCTCCACCGCGCCCTCGTCGCCGCACACGGCGAGCCAGTTCGCGAGCAGGCGGTGTCCGCCCTCGGTGAGCACCGACTCGGGGTGGAACTGCACGCCGTGCAGCGGGAGCTCGCGGTGCTGCAGGCCCATGACGACGCCGCCGGCGGTCGCGCCCGTGACGACGAGCTCGTCGGGCACCGTCTCCGGCAGCACCGCCAGGGAGTGGTAGCGCGTCGCGGTGAACGGTGAGCCGAGCCCGGCGAGCACACCCTCGCCGCCGTGCTCCACGAGGCTCGTCTTGCCGTGCATGAGCTCGGGCGCGTGCGCGACCGTGGCCCCGTACACCTCGGCGAGCGCCTGGTGGCCCAGGCAGACGCCGAGCATCGGGGTGCGCGAGGCGGCGCACGCGCGGATGACGTCCTCGGATGCGCCCGCGTCCTTGGGCGTGCCGGGGCCGGGGGAGACGAGCACGCCGTCGAACGCCGTGCCGTCCGCGTCGTGGAAGACGCCGTCGGCGTCGGGCTCCGGGACCGCGTCGTTGCGCACGACCACGGTGCCGGCCCCGAGCTGGTCGAGGTAGCCGACGATCGTGTAGACGAACGAGTCGTAGTTGTCCACGACGAGGATGCGGGGGGCAGGGGTGGCGCTCATGGTGCTCAGACCTCGACGGTGTTGTCGTTCATGGGGACGTACTGGGAGGCCCACGGGAAGACCCACTCGAAGCAGACGAGCACGACGGCCGCCGCCAGGGCCAGCAGGAACAGGGCGCGGAACCACGCGGGGCCGGGCAGGGCGCGCCAGATCAGGCCGTACATCAGGCTCCCTCCAGGTCGACGCCGGCGTCGACCAGCTCGGCGGGGACGCCCTCACTGACGGGCGCCCAGTAGTCGAAGACGGCGTGCACGATGTAGCGCTCCGCGGCCGAGTACATCGGGTGGCAGGCGGTCATGGTCATGAAGCGCTCCGTGAGCTCGGGCAGCGGCTCGCCCGGCTTGATCCCGGGGACCGGCGAGACGACCTCCACCTGGTAGGGGGTGACGATCTTCCACTCGGTGACCTTGTACACGTACCACGTGTCCTCGGTGCGCACCACGAGCGGGTCGCCCTCCTGCAGGTCGGCGACCAGGTGGTAGGGCCGGCCGTAGGTCGTGCGGTGGCCGGCGGTGGCGAAGTTGCCGAGCTCGCCGGGCATCGCCGTCTCGGGGTAGTGCCCGATGCCGAGCCGGTCGAGCACCCGCTCCTTGTCGACGCCCTGGGCGATCGGCTCGACGTAGCCGGGACCGAACCGCGGCACGTACAGCTTCCCGAAGACCGTCTCGTCGGCGGGCTCCTCCAGCACGGGCGGGTCGTCCGTGTGCCGCGGTGCGACCGCGGGACCGCCGCCCGCCTCCGCGGGTGCCGGCTCGGGCCAGTCGAGGGCCGCGAGGGCCTGCGCGTGCTCCCGCTCGGCCTGCACGTCCGTCCACCACAGCTGCCAGACGACGAACAGGCCCAGCAGGACGCCCGCGGTGATGAGCAGCTCGCCGACGAAGCCGACGAACCCGCTCACGAACCCGCGCCGTCGACGCGGCCGGTAGACGCCGTGACGCGGCGCTGCGGTCATGACGCTCATGAGAACACGTCCGTCCCCTCCGGCACGGACGCGTGCCGGAGCTCCGTGCTGCCCGTGTAGGGCGGCAGCTCGAGCACGTCCTCGGACGTCACGGACCAGCCGAGAGCGACCCAGTCGACGTACTGCTTGTAGGTGGCGACGCCGGGCGAGGCGTCGAGGGCCGCGCGCAGCGCCCGCGGGTCCCCGATCGCCTCGATGACGTACGGGGGTGAGAAGACCTTGCCGTGCAGGAGGAGGATGTTGCCCGAGCACCGGAACGCCGACGTCGAGGTGACGCGCTCGCCCTGGAGCGTCATGGCCTCGGCCCCGCCGGCCCACAGGGCGTTGATGACGTGCTCCATGTCCTGCTGGTGCACCACGAGGTCGTCGGGCCGCGTGCCGGGGATCGAGGCGCTCGACGGCGGGGCGTCGTCGAGCGTGACCACCAGGCCCGGACCGGTGACCGGTCGCGACCCGGACAGCACCGACTCGCGCGCGGCGAGCTCCGCGGGCCGCGCGGGCAGGTCGACGGCAGCCGCCCCGCTCCTGCGTGCCACCTCGGCCTCGAGGTCGTCGACCCGCTCCGACAGGCGCTCGACGCGTGCGGCCTCCGCGCGCACGAGCTGGGCCAGGTCCTCCGGGTGCCGGCTGCCGCGGGTGTCCGCGAGCTGCGCGCTCACCGTGAACAGCAGGCCCGCGGCCGCGAGGACGGAACCCACGACGAGGGTAGGACGAGGACGTCGGTCCACTGCTCACCTCTCGTGTCGGCGTGGGTCGCTCCGGGGTGCGGGCCACCACCTGTGCTCGGGTAGGTGTTCCCGACCACTACGCTAGACGAGGAAACGCCGTGGGCGTGCCCGGTGTCCACCGGGTCGCCGCTGAACATCGCGCTGACAGGAGCCCGTCCCGTGCCCGAGTCGAAGTCCCGCAAGAAGAAGGTCGTGCCCGCGACGGCGGCCGAGCCCCGGCCCGCGAAGCCGGAGGGCAACCCCCGCTGGCTCGTGCCGACGATGCTCGGGCTCATGGTCCTCGGCCTCGTCTGGATCGTCACGTACTACCTGACGTCGTCGGGCCTGGGCCTGCCCGTCCCGGCGCTCGGCACGTGGAACCTCCTGGTCGGCTTCGTCCTGATCATCGTCGGGTTCGGCCTCACGACCCGCTGGAAGTGACCGGCGGGCGTCTTCCACAGGTGTAGTTCCACACCTGTGAGCAACCCTGGGGACAACTCCCGGGAGGCGGTCAGAACCAGCCGACGCTCGCGTACTTCGCCACCGCGACGCCGACGAGCGCCAGGCCCACGGCGGCCGGCACCGCCCAGCCGACGAGGGGCTGGTGCTGGCGCGGCGCGCGGGCGAAGGCCGCCCCGAGCGCCAGGCCTACCACGAGACCGCCCAGGTGCGCCTGCCAGGCGATGCCGGGGACCACGAACCCGATGACGCCGTTGATGGCGATCAGGACGACGATCTGGCGGGCGCTCCCGCCGATCCGGCGCAGCACCGGGACCAGCGCACCGAAGAGCCCGAACACCATCCCCGACGCCCCCACGACGCCCTGGTACCAGCTCATGTCTGCGGGGGTGCCGGCGAGAGCCAGCCAGCCGACCGAGCCGCCGACCGCGGACAGCAGCGCGAGCGCGACGAAGCGCCCGCGCCCGAGCAGCGGCTCGAGCGCCTGGCCCGTGATCCACAGCGCCCACATGTTGAACAGGATGTGCAGCACGCCGCTCGTCGAGTGCAGGAACGCGGCGGAGAGGAAGCGCCACGGCTCGACGACGCCGGCCGCTGCCGAGAAGGCCCACCGCTGCGACCACGCCTCACCGACGGTCAGCTGAAGGACGAAGCTGACCGCGCAGATGCCGATGAGCGTGTAGGTGACCACGGGTGTGGACGAGCGCGGGGTGCGCCCGCCCAGCACCGTCGTCGTGCGCGGCGCGCGTCGGGCGGCCTCCCGCACGCAGTCGACGCACTGGACGCCCACTGCGGCCGGGCGCTGGCACTCGGGACAGGCCGGGCGCCCGCAGCGCTGGCAGCGGACGTACGACACCCGGTCGGTGTGCCGCGGGCACACCGGCGGCGCGTCCGCGGGCACCGCGCCGGGCGGCTCCTCGTTGGTCGTGATGTCTCGGCCCTCCGTGGCGCGTGACGAGCGAGGGGTCGGGACGACGAGGTCGGCGTCAGTCCTCGATGGTGACGCCGTTGATGACGACGTCCTCGACCGGACGGTCGCCCGGGCGCGTCTTCGCGATGCCGATCGCGTCGACGACGGCACGGGAGTCGTCGTCCGCGACCTTGCCGAAGATCGTGTGCTTGCCGTTCAGCCACGGCGTCTCGGCCGTGGTGATGAAGAACTGCGAGCCGTTGGTGCCCTCGACCGCGCCCGTGACCGGGTTGCGGCGCTTGCCGGCGTTCGCCATGGCGAGCAGGTACTTCTCGGAGAAGGTCAGCTCGGGGTGGATCTCGTCGTCGAACGTGTAGCCGGGGCCGCCCGTCCCGGTGCCGAGCGGGTCGCCGCCCTGGATCATGAAGTTGTCGATGACGCGGTGGAAGATCACGCCGTCGTACAGCGGGTCGTTGCGCTCGGCGCCGGTGCGCGGGTCGGTCCAGGTCTTGGTGCCCTTGGCGAGGCCGACGAAGTTCGCGACCGTCTTGGGCGCGTGGTTCGGCAGCAGCTCGATGCGGATGTCGCCGGCGGTGGTGTGCAGGGTTGCGAACATGGCCCCCATCCTGCCACCGCTCGCGGGGCGCCGGGGATCGACGAGATCCGCGCCTGTCCGACGGTGCGCGTCGCGGCCGCCGGTGGCAGAGTGGGGTCATGGTGCACACCCCGAAGATCGAGATGTCCAAGATCGACTCGGCGAGGGTCCGCGAGCAGGCGAACGAGGCGGCAGCCGCGCTCGCCGGCGCCAGCGCGACCGCCGCGCACGCGGCGAAGGGCGCCGCGTACCAGGCCAAGGACTGGGCCGAGCCACGCGTCGACGCGTTCCTCGAGTGGCTGCGCCCGCGCGCGGAGAACGCCTGGGCGGAGGGCGTGCGCGCCGCGGCGCCGCGCGTCGAGATGGCCGCCGGCAAGGCCGCTCCCGCCATCGACCTGGCGCACGAGAAGCTGGTCGCCGAGTACCTGCCCCGGCTCGTCGCCGCGTTCAACTCCGCGGCCGCGCGCGCCGGTGCCGCCGCCGCGTCCGCGGCCGCCGCAGCCGAGGCCGCGGAGAAGGCCGCCGCGACGGCCAGGCGGAGGTCGCGCCGCCGCAAGGGCCTGCTGTGGACCCTCCTGGGTGGGCTGGCCGCCGCCGCGGGCTACACGTTCTGGCGCCGTGCCCAGCCGCAGAACGACCCGTGGGCCGAGCCGTGGGAGCAGGCCACCGCGCCCGACTACGACGGTGTCGCACGCGACGCGAAGCACGCCGTCGGCGACGCCGCCGAGGCCGTGGGCGAGGCGGCGGGGGCCGCGGTCGCGCGCAGCCGCTCGGTGCGCGAGCAGGCGGCCGAGCGGGTCACCGAGGCGGTCGACAAGGCCAAGGAGTCGACCCGGCGCGGGTCGTCCCGTCGAGGCGCGGGCGCGGTCAACGCCGAGCAGGCACCCGGCGACAGCGCGTGGCCGGACGAGGCCGGCCAGCCCTCGTCCGACGCCGCCGCGTCCGAGCAGTCGACGGACGCGGTCGTCGACGCGGCCGAGGAGACCAAGGCGGGGGAGACCACGTCGGCGGAGAACACGTCCCGGGAGGACGACAACAAGAGCTGAGCGCGGTGCACCGAGACGCACGAGAGCCCCCGTCCGCTGCGGACGGGGGCTCTCGTGCGAGGGTGGAGCCAAGGGGACTCGAACCCCTAACCCCCTGCTTGCAAAGCAGGTGCGCTACCAATTGCGCCATGGCCCCGTGCGGGCCGGCGGGGGCCGCGCGTCGGGTGGTGCGTCAGTCGAGGCTGTCCGTGACCTCGGACCACAGGTCCCGCTCGGCCGCGTCACCGGAGAACCGGCGCCACGCCGCGTAGCCCGCGCCCAGGGCGAGGAGGACGACGACGATCTTCTTCACTCGGACCTCCTCGTCGCGGCCCGCGCGGCGGGCTGCTGTCTGTGGCCGGGGGAGTGGGGCTAGGAGGACTTGAACCTCCGACCTCTTCCTTATCAGGGAAGCGCTCTAACCGTCTGAGCTATAGCCCCGGGCCGCGCTCCGTCGAGCGCGTGCAGCACGGAACACTACCGCACCGCCGGGCCCGTGCCCAAACCCGGACGGGGACCGCGCGGTGTGATCTGCGTCCGTCAGACCACCGCGCGGACGCGCGCTCACTCGTCGGTGAGCGTCAGGTGGATGCCGCCCACGAGGGCCGCCGTGATGTTGTAGAGGATCGCCATGATCGTCGCGATCGCGGTCATCAGGACGATGTTGACCAGCGAGATGAGCGTCGCCAGCGAGATCATCCGCTCGAACTCGACGAACTGGATGATGTTGACCGTCGCCTCCGCGCCGACCGTCTCCCGGATGAACTCCTGGATCGTCGCGAACACGCCGAGGTCGTTGAGCACGTACCAGACCACGGCCGTGGCCACCACGGTCATGATCGCGATCGCGACGGCGAGGAGGAACGCGAGCTTCATGATCGACCAGGGGTCGATGCGCGACACCGACAGCCGCACCCTGCGGGGTCCGGCGTCCGGCCCCACGGCGGGCGTGGCGCCCGTCGCGGCCGGGACGTCTCCGATGCGCGCCGCGGAGCCGTGCACGCCGCCGGCCTGGTAGTGCATCTGCGGACGAGGGTTCGTGGCGGGGGCGGGCGCCGGCCCGGAGGCCGGCTCCTCCGCGCTCGTGGCGCTCGGCGTGGCGGCGGCCTGCACCTTCTTCGCAGCGCTCCTGGCCGCCGCGAGGGCGGCCGCGGCCGCCTTGACGGCACCGGCCTTCATCGCGCCGCCCGAACCGTCGGTCCCGTCGCCGTCCGGGTGGCTCTCGGCGGAGCCGTCGGGCCGTCCGGCCGTGTCGCGCTGCCCCGGCGCAGCCACGTCCGGCAGCCGCCGGTGCGTCGTGTCGTCCGGGACGTCGGCGGCGGCCGGCGCCGCCGGGCCCGAGGTGGCCGGCGGGGCCGGCACGGGCGAGAGTGTCTGCGTGCGCTCGGCGGACGACTCCGCGGACCGGCCGGAGGTGGCCCGGGCCACGCCCGGCGCGCTCTTCTCGCTCGTCATCGGTTGTCCTCGTCCCCGCTGTCGGTCTGCTCCACGGCCTGCTCGTCGGCGGCCTCCTCGCCCACGCTAGCCGACTCCTCGTCGACGCGGCGCTCGACGTTGCGGGCGATCGCGATGATCCGGTCGTTCTTGTCCGGCTTCGCGAAGGTCACGCCCTGCGTGTTGCGGCCCGTCAGGTTGACCTCCGAGACGGCCGACCGGACGATCTTGCCGCGCTCCATGATGACGAGCACCTCGTCGTCGCCCTCGGTCACGAGGGCGCCCACGAGGTCGCCGCGCGCCTCCACGAGGTTGGCCACCTTGATGCCGTAGCCGGCGCGGCCCTGCACGCGGTACTCGTCGATCCGGGTCCGCTTGGCGAAGCCGCCCTCGGTCACCACGAACAGGTCGGTGCCCGGCGTGACGACGTCGGCCGAGAGCAGCTCGTCGCCGTCGCGGAAGCGCATGCCCGCGACGCCCGACGTCGCCCGGCCCATGGGGCGCAGGGTGGCGTCGTCGGCGGGGAACCGGATCGACTGGCCCTTGCGCGAGACGAGGATGAGGTGGTCGTCGGCGTTCACGAGGCGTGCCGAGACCAGCTCGTCCGGGTTGCCGTCCTCGTCCTCGCGCAGGTTGATCGCGATGAGCCCGCCCGACCGCGGCGAGTTGTACTCCGACAGGCGCGTCTTCTTCACCAGGCCGCGGCGCGTGGCCAGGACCAGGTGGTCCGCGGCGTCGTAGTCGCGCAGGTCGAGCACCTGCGCGATCTTCTCGCCCGGCTGGAACGCCAGCAGGTTGGCCACATGCTGGCCCTTGGCGTCGCGGCCGCCCTCGGGCAGCTCGTACCCCTTCGCCCGGTACACGCGACCGAGGTTGGTGAAGAACAGCAGCCAGTGGTGCGTCGTCGTGACGAAGAAGTGGTCGACGATGTCGTCCTCGCGCAGCTGCGTGCCGCGCACGCCCTTGCCGCCGCGCCGCTGCGCCCGGTAGGAGTCGGTGCGCGTCCGCTTGGCGTACCCGCCGCGCGTGATCGTGACGACGACCTCCTCCTCGGGGATGAGGTCCTCCATCGACATGTCGCCGTCGTAGGGGAGGATCGTCGTGCGGCGCTCGTCACCGAAGCGCTCGACGATGCCGTCGAGCTCCTCGCCGACGATGCTGCGCTGGCGCTCGGGCCGCGCGAGGATGTCGCGGTAGTCCTCGATGCGGCGCTCGAGCTCGGTGTGCTCGTCGATGATCCTCTGCCGCTCCAGGGCGGCGAGACGGCGCAGCTGCAGGGCGAGGATGGCGTTGGCCTGGACCTCGTCGACCTCGAGGAGCTCCATGAGCCCGGTGCGCGCCTCGTCCACGGTGGGGGAGCGGCGGATCAGCGCGATCACGTCGTCGAGCGCGTCCAGCGCCTTGAGGTAGCCCCGCAGGATGTGGATCTGGTCCTCGGCCTCCCTCAGGAGGTACTCGGTGCGCCGGCGCACGACCTCGATCTGGTGCGTGGTCCAGTGCCGGATGAACGCGTCGAGGCTCAGGGTCCGCGGCACGCCGTCCACGAGCGCGACCATGTTCGCGCCGAACGAGTCCTGCAGCTGCGTGTGCTTGTAGAGGTTGTTCAGCACGACCTTGGCGACCGCGTCGCGCTTGAGCACGATCACGAGGCGCTGGCCCGTGCGGCCCGAGGTCTCGTCCCGGATGTCGGCGATGCCCTGGATCCGGCCCTCGTTGACCATGTCGGCGACCTTGGCCGCGAGGTTGTCCGGGTTGACCTGGTACGGCAGCTCGGTGATGACCAGGCAGATCCGGTTCTGGATCTCCTCGACGTTGACGACGGCGCGCATCGTGATCGAGCCCCGGCCCGTCCGGTACGCCTCCTCGATGCCCTTGGTCCCGAGGATCTGCGCGCCGGTGGGGAAGTCCGGGCCCTTGATCCGCTGCATGAGCGCCGCGAGCAGCTCCTCGCGCGTGGCGTCCGGGTGCGCCAGGTGCCAGCGCACGCCCTCGGCGACCTCGCGCAGGTTGTGCGGCGGGATGTTCGTGGCCATGCCGACGGCGATGCCGGCCGAGCCGTTGACGAGCAGGTTCGGGAAGCGGGCCGGCAGGACGACCGGCTCCTGCGTGCGCCCGTCGTAGTTGTCCTGGAAGTCGACCGTGTCCTTGTCGATGTCCCGGACCATCTCCAGCGCCATCGGCGCCATGCGGCACTCGGTGTACCGGGGGGCGGCGGCCGGGTCGTTGCCGGGGGAGCCGAAGTTGCCCTGGCCGGCGACGAGCGGGTAGCGCATCGTCCAGTCCTGCACCAGGCGCACGAGCGTGTCGTAGATCGCCGTGTCGCCGTGCGGGTGGTACTTGCCCATGACGTCGCCGACGACGCGCGAGCACTTGGAGAACGCGCGGTCGGGGCGGTAGCCGCCGTCGTACATGGCGTACAGCACGCGCCGGTGCACCGGCTTGAGGCCGTCGCGCACGTCGGGCAGCGCGCGCCCGACGATGACGCTCATCGCGTAGTCGAGGTAGCTGCGCTGCATCTCCAGCTGCAGGTCCACCTGCT
>JAPSLD010000112.1 GCA_031181105.1 Isoptericola sp.
GCTGGAGCAAGGCCGTCGCGACCTCCCTCTTCGCGCTCTTCGCGCTGGGCATCCTCGCCGCCCAGTCGCGCCAGGCCCTGGTCGGGCTCGCCGTGGCGGTGCTCGTCATCACCCTGCGGCCCGAGCCAGGCCGGCGGCGCACCAAGCTCCCGCTGCTCGCGCTGCCCGCCGCCGTCTGGTACGTGGGCGGCACGGTCAGCGAGCAGCTCGAGTCCGGCAACGAGTTCAACTCGACGTACCAGCGCCTCACGTGGTTCGAGCAGTCGGTCGCGGTGTGGAACCAGAACGAGTGGTTCGGCGTCGGGCTGCGCTGGTGGACGGCGGGACGCACGGAGTACGAGTTCCAGCCGCCGAACGCCGAGCTCGAGGTGCTCAGCTCGGCCGGGACGGTGGGGCTCGTCGGCTTCCTCGTGATGATCGGCGGCGTGCTGGTCGTGCTGTGGCGCGTCGACCCGCGCTACGGCACCCTCGCGTTCGCGATGGTCGCGAACCGGTTCGCGCAGGGCCAGCTCGACCTGTTCTGGGTCGCGGTGCAGACCTCGCTGCCGTTCCTGGTCGTCGGGCTGTGCCTGGGCGCGCAGGCCTACGACGCCGAGCTGCGCGAGCGGCGCGAGCGGCGCGAGCGACGGCCCGAGCCGGTCCGCCCCGCCGCCCCCGCTCCCGCCGGGGGCGTGCGGTGAACGTCGTGCACGTGGTCGTCTCCGGCGCGTTCGCCGGCGTCGAGTCCCACGTCGCGAGGCTCGCGCGCACGCAGGCCGTGCACGGCCACCGGGTGACGGTCGTCGGCGGCGCCACCGGGCGGGGACGCGCGGTGACCGGGCCGGCGGTCGCGCACCTGCCGGGCAGCACGCTGCGCGAGGCCGCCGCGTCCCTCGCCCGGGTCCGCGCCGACGCCGACGTGCTGCACGCCCACATGACCGCGGCCGAGCTCTTGAGCGTCGGCACCCGCGGCGGGCGGCGCCAGGTCCCGGTCGTCGCGACCCGGCACTTCGCGCAGCGTCGCGGACGCAGCGTCGCCGGGCGGCTGGCCGCCCGGGTCGTGGCGCCGCGGATCGCCGCGCAGATCGCCATCAGCCGCTACGTCGCCGACGCCGTCGACGGTCCCAGCATCGTCGTCCACCCGGGTGTCGACACCGTGCCGGACGTCCGCCGCGCCGCGCAGCGTGACGCCGTCGTGCTCATGGTGCAGCGCCTCGAGCCCGAGAAGCGCACCGACCTGGGGCTGCGGGTGTTCGCCGAGTCCGGGCTCGCCGCCCGCGGGTGGCGGCTCGACGTCGTGGGCGACGGCGCGCTGCGCGGGACGCTGGAACAGATGGTCGCGCGCGCGGGGATGTCCGACCACGTGCGGTTCCTCGGGGCGCGCCACGACGTCGAGGCGCTCATGGCCCGCGCGGGCGTGCTGCTGGCGCCGTGCCCGGCCGAGGGCCTCGGTCTGAGCGTGCTCGAGGCCATGGCCGCCGGGCTGCCCGTCGTGGCGGCCCGCGCGGGCGGGCACGTGGAGACGCTCGGCGGGCTCGACCTCGCCGCGCTGTACGCCCCGGCCGACACGGCGGACGGCGGGCGCCGGCTGGCGGGGCTCGCCGCGTCGCCGGCGCGCCGCGACGCGCTGGCCGCCGCCGCGCGCGAGCGGCAGCGGGAGCGGTACGCGCCCGAGGCGCAGGCTCGCGCGACCGAGGCCGTCTACCGGAGCGTGCTGTGAACGGGCGGGACGTCGTCCTGGTCTCGCTCGAGCCGTGGGACGAGGTGTGGCGCCGCAACCAGCACCTGGCGGCGGGGCTCCTGCGCCGGTACCCCGACCTGCGCCTGCTCGTGGTCGAGCCGCCGGAGGACCCGCTCCACGACGTCGTGCGGCGCGTCCGGCCGCGCGCCGGACGCGGCCTGCGCCCCGGGCCGCGGCTCGACGGCGTCGGCGAGGGACGGCTGTGGCTCCTGCAGCAGAGCAAGTGGCTCCCGCGGCGCGCGGACCCGCGCGGCGACCGGCGCCGGGCACGCGCGGTGCGGACCGCGTCGGTGCGCCTGGGCCTGCACGAGCCGCTGCTGTGGGCGAACGACCCTGGGGCGGCCGAGGTGCACGCGGTGACCGGGTGGCGGACCGTCTACGACGTCACCGACGACTGGACCAGCGCCCGGCGCGCGCCGGCGGAGCACGCGCGCGTCGTGGCGCAGGAGGCGCGCCTGCTCGAGGCCGCACGCGAGGTGACGGTCTGCTCGCCGGCGCTGGCGCGGCGCAAGGGTGCGGCCCGCCCGGTCACGCTCGTGACCAACGGCGTGGACGTCGACGCGTACCGCCGCCGCCGGGCGCGACCGGCCGACCTGCCCGCGGGACCCGTCGCCGCCTACGTGGGCACGCTGCACCGCGACCGCCTCGACGTCGACCTGTGCGTGCAGACGGGTGGCGCGCTCGGCCCGGAGGGCCACCTGGTGCTCGTCGGGCCCGTGGCGCTCGAGCGGGCCGACGTGGAGCGCCTGCGCAGCGCCGGGGTCGTGATGCTCGGCGCCCGGCCGTTCACCGAGGTGCCCGCCTACCTGCAGCACGCCACCGTGCTCGTGGTGCCGCACGTCGTCGACGGCTTCACCGACAGCCTCGACCCCCTCAAGCTCTACGAGTACCGGGCCGCGGGCCGCCCCGTCGTCGCGACCGGCGTCGCCGGGTTCCGCGACGCCGCCGACCCGGCCGTGACCGTCGCGGACGGCGACGGGTTCGCCGCCGCCGTGCGGCGCACGCTGCTCGGCGGCCCCGTGCCGTCGGCCCCGGCCGGCGACGTGCCGACGTGGGAACGGCAGGTCACGCTGTTCGCCGGCGCGCTCGAGCGGGCCGCGGGCGTGCCGCACGCCGCCACACCGCGCTGACGGTCCGGGCCGTCGTCGCGACGTCGAACCGCCCGAGCGCCGCCGCGTGGGCACGACGGGCGACGGCGAGCGCCGCGGGGACGTCGTCGAGCACCGCGACCACGGCCCGGGCGAGGGCGTCCACGTCACCGGGCGGCACGAGCCGGCCGAGCGGCTCGTCGCCGTCCCGCAGGATCTCCGGGACCCCGCCCGCGTCGGTCGCCACCACGGGCACGCCGCGCACCACGGCCTCGACCACCACCTGGCCGAACGGCTCGGGCACGGGCGACGCGTGCACGCACACCGTCAGCTCGTCCAGGGCCGCCGCCGGGTCGGCGACGAAGCCGGTGAGCTCCACGTGGCCGTCGACGCCGAGGCGGCGCGCCTCCCGCACGACCTCGCGGGCGTACTCCTCCGCGCCGAACACCGGCGCGCCGACGCACCGCAGCACGGCGTCGGGGTGCCGGTCGAGCACCGCGGGCATGGCCCGGACCAGCTCGAGCTGTCCCTTGGTCGGGCCGAGCCGGCCGACGATCCCGACCACGGGGGCCCGCCCGGTCCCCCGCGGGGCGGGCAGGACCGCGAGCGCCTGCTCGGGCGCGAAGCCGGGGTACGCGACGGTGAGGTCGCGCACGCCCGGGAGCGTGGCCGCCGTCGCGCGGGAGTTCGCGAGCACCGCCCGCGGCCCGTGCCGGGCGAGCCACCGCAGCACGCGGACCGCGCGGGCGGGCAGGTAGTCGTCGGCGACGCGGTCGTGGACGTACCAGACCACCGGCACGCCGCACAGGCGCCCGGCCACCAGCCCGAGCACGTGGGTCTTCAGCGTGGTGGTGTGCACGACGTCCGGCCGCACCGCCCGCACGGCGCGGCACAGGCCGGCGACCGTCCGCGCCGCGGCGAGCACGCGGCGCAGGTCGCGCCACGACGCCGCACCGACCGATCCGCGCGACGCCGTGACGAGGTCGCGGTCGGCGGGCAGGACGGAGACGTGCACGCCGGTCATCGCGAGACGCGCGACGAGCGGGCCGTCGGCCAGGAGCACGACCCGGACGTCGAACCCCGCGCCGAGCGCCGAGCAGAGGCGGACCAGCGCCAGCTCCGCGCCGCCGGGCTCGGCGGTGTGCCCGAGGACGAGCACGCGCACCGTGCGGCCCGCCGCCGCGTGCGTCACCGCCGCGCGCCGCCCGGTCCCGCCCGGCGTGCCGCGACCCCGGCCGGCGTGACCTTGTGCCACGGGGGCGTCCGTCGCCGCGGTGCGGCGGGTCCGGCGCCCGCCGCCACGGGGGCGGCCGCCGGGCGGTCGGGCTCAGGGCTCGGCTCGGGTTCCGGTGCGGTGTCCGGCGCGGCGTCCCGGCCGGGTTCCTGCTCGAACTCGGGCTCGCGCTCCGGCTCCGGCTCGCGCTCCGGCTCCGGCTCCTGCTCCTGCTCCGGCTCGGGTTCCGGCTCGGGTTCGGTCTCGGGCTCCTGGTCCGGCTCGGGCCCCTGCTCGAGCTTCGGCTCCGGCTCCTGCTCCGGCTCGGGTTCCTGCTCCTGCTCGGGCTCAGGTTCCTGCTCCTGCTCGGGCTCGAGCTCCGCGTCCGGCTCCGGCACGGGCTCGGGATCGGGCTCCGGCCGGCCCTCGGCGTCGCCGGGCGGGAGGGCGGCGTCCGGCTCGGCGTCGCCGGGCAGCGCACCCGCCTCGGACGGCCCGGCGGCGCCCGCCGGCGGGACGGCGGCCGCGTCCTCCCCGGCGTCGTACACCGACGCGTAGAGCGTGCGCCGGTCGCCCTTGACGCCCGAGAGCGCGACACCGGCGAGCGGGACGTTGTTCCCCTGCAGGCGGCCGGCGGACTCGGCCAGCACGACGCGGTCGGTCTTGCCGGCCGTGGCGAGCAGCACGGCCGTGTCGGCGTAGCCGCCGAGGATCGTCGCGTCGGCGGCCGCCAGCACCGGCGGCGCGTCGACCACGACCACCTCGGCGCGCGCCCGCAGGTCCTCGACGAGCCGGCGCGCCTCGTCGGTCGCGAGATAGTCCGCGGGGTCCATCTCGACGTGCGGGACCCGGACGACCTCGAGGTTCGTCACGCGCGTCGGGCGGGGACCGTGCGGGTCGCCGGACCAGCCCTCGGGCGGCGGCAGCAGCGTGTCGAGCTTGGGCCGGCGCATGTCGCCCTCGAGGATCACGGTGCGCCGGCCGCTGAGCGCCCACGAGACCGCGAGGTTGGCCGCGATGAACGACCGGGGCGCCGCGGGGTCCGCGGCCGTCACCAGCACGACGGCGTGGTTCCTGCTCTCGAGCGTGACGTGCAGGGCGGTCCGCAGCTCGCGGATCGACTCGGTGAACGGCGAGGCCGTGCGGCTCGAGACCGGCAGCGCGTTCGCCGCCTGCGCGTCCTTGACGGCGCGCGGGACGCCGAAGAGCTCGGCGAGCACGGGGACCCCCGCCAGCTCGACCGCCTCCGCGTCGGTCCGGACGCGGAAGTCGAGGCCGCGGCGGGCGAACGCCAGACCCACGCCGGCGAGGAGACCGCCGAGCGTCGCGAGGGCGAGCACGCTGCCCCACGACGCGCTCAGCGACGTCGCGCCCGTGGCCGGCTGCACGACCGACGCGACGGCCGCCGAGGACCGGATCGAGTCGAGCATGGTCCGCTCCGCCAGCAGGACCTCGTACTGCCCCTCGATCGTGGCGAGCTCGGTGGGCGCCAGCGGGTCGCTGCGCTGGGTCCGGGCGACGTCGGCGTAGCGCTCGCGCAGTCCTTCGAGCCGCTCGTCGATCCGGCCGAGCTGTCCGTCCAGCACGGCACCGAGATGCTCGACGTACGCGGCGGACACGGTGTCGACGACCTGCACCGCCTGCTGCTCGCTGCCCGCCCGGCCACTGATCGTGATGATCCCCTGCTCGTCGGCGGCCGTCGCCGTGACGGTGCGCGCCAGCGCGGCGGGGTCCTCGCCGAGCGCCTCGGCCGCCGGACCGATCACCTCCGGCGAACGGACCAGGTCGGGGTCGTCGTCGACGGTCAGTCTCGTGTCCGTGCCGGGCACGGGGTCCGCCAGGGCGAGCTGCACGCTCGCCTGCGCCTCGTACGTCACCGGCTGCCGGTCGAGGTAGGCGTACGCGCCGGCGAGCACGGCGACGAGCGCCGCGACGACGAGGTACTTGCTCGCCCAGACCGTCGTGAAGAAGTCACGGATCGTCATGCCAACCCCCGGTTTTATGCGTGCTGCTCGGCCATGCCACCGCGCACGGTCGCGAGCTCACCGAGCACGACCTGGCGCAGGCGTTCGACGAACCGCTCGGCCCCGAGCCGGTCCACGTGCGCGCGGATCGCGTCCGGCCTCCAGGCCGTGCGTCCCGCGGCGTCCACGGCGCCGGCCACCGCCTGCGCCGTCACGTCGTCGAAGAACGCGCCGGTCACCCCCTCGGCGACCGTGTCGAGATAGCCCCCGTCGCGCAGCGCGACCACGGGGACGCCGAACGCCCCTGCCTCGAGCGGCGTCAGGCCGTAGTCCTCGTACGACGCCGCCACGAGCAGCGCGGCGTTGCGGTAGAGCCACCGCAGCTCCGCGTCGTCCACACGGCCCAGGAGCGCCACCTGCCCGGGCCGCCGGGCCGCGAGCGCCTGGAGCCGGTCCCGGTCGGGCCCGTCCCCCACGACGACGAGCCGGCGTCCGGCGAGCGCGGCCGCGCCGATGACGACGTCGACGTTCTTGTACGGCAGGAGCCGGGCCACGCACAGGAGGTAGCCGGGCTCGACCGCGCGGCCACCCGCGACGGGCGGCCGCTCGGGGCCCGACGGCAGCAGCGCCGGAGGCGGGGGCAGCACCTCGGCCTCGATGCCGTAGGCGGCCCGGACGGCGTCGCGCGTGACGGTCGAGTTCGCCAGGTAGACGTCGGCCGCCGCGGCGGCCCGGCAGTCCCATGCCCGCAGCCAGGGTGTCACCGCCCCGAGCACGACCCGGGCCGCGGCGGTCCGGGCGCGGTCGCCCACCGGGCCCGAGGCACCGTGGGCACCGAGGTAGCGCTCGGCCTGGTAGAGCCAGCGGGCGGGCGCGTGGCAGTAGACGACGGTGCGCCGCGCCCCGCGGTAGCCGTGCGCCCAGCCCGTCGAGCTGGCGAGCAGCACGTCGCCGTCGACGCGCTGCCGGTCGAGGGCGGGTGCCAGCACGGGCAGGGCGAGCCGGTGGTGGCGGCGCAGGAGACCGACCCGGTCGAGCGCGGACGTGCGCAGGTCGAGGCGGTCGAACGCCGGGAACGTCCCCGCGGGGTCGTGCAGGGTCGTGTACATCGGGGAGCCGGGGAACGCCTCCGCCATCAGCAGCGCGACGCGCTCGGCGCCGCCGCGCTGCGTGGCGTAGTCGTGGGCGAGAACGACACCGTCGGTCATCCGACCTCCCTGCGTCGCCGCCGCGGTCCTCGCGGCGGCTTCGTCAGGTTAGATCGGCACGACGGCCCGGCGGCGCGTCGCCGTCGTTCCTCACCCGGGTGAATGTCCCCTCGTCAGGCCGCGCCCAGGTACGCCCCGAGCCCGTAGACGCCGTAGTCGTACGACTCGAACGCCGCGAAGAACGCGATGGCCCCGACGACGATCAGGATCCAGCCCACGATGCCGATCACGCCGAGCACGATGCCGGCGATCGCCAGCCCCTTGCCGTCCTGGCCGGACCGGTTGATGCGGGCGATCGCGAGGATGCCGAGGATCAGCGGGACGATCGCCAGGCCCAGGATGCCCGTGACGAGCGCGGCGATCGCGAAGCCGTCGGTCCCCCGCGACGGCGCGGGGTACGACGACGCGTACCCGGACCCGTACCCGGAGGTGGCCGGCGTCTCGCCGTACCCGGTCTGGGACGCGTAGTAGTACGGGGGCGTCCCCGGGTCGCCGGCCTGCCGGCCGCCCGGTGCGCTGCCCGGCTCCTCGTAGCCGCCGGGCCTGGCCTCGTAGCCCGACGGCGCAGGGCCGTACCCCTGCTGCGCAGGGTCGTACCCCTGCTGCGCCGGGTCGTAGCCCTGCGGCACGGGGGACCCGGCGTCGCTCGACGGCGCGGGTCGGTAGGGGTCGTTCGGGTCGACGGCGTCGCCACGGTCGGTGCTCATGCCCCGAGTCTGCCGAACCGGCGGCCCCGGCGCCACGACGCGCCGGTCAGACGCGTGCGTGGAACCTGCCCTGGGCCGCGAGCAGGCCCTCGGTGAGCAGCATCTCGACGGCGTCCGCGGCGTCGTCGACCAGGATCGGCAGGTCCTTGCGCTCCGTGGCCGAGAAGTCGCGCAGCACGTGGTCGGCCGTGTCCGTGCGGCCGGGCGGGCGCCCGACACCGACCCGGACGCGGTGGTAGTCGCGGGTGCCGAGCGCCTTGGACACGTCCCGCAGCCCGTTGTGGCCGCCCTCGCCCCCGCCGATCTTCAGCTTGATCGTGTCGAACGGGATGTCGACCTCGTCGTGCACGACGACGACGTGGTCGGCGTCCACGCCGTAGTACCGGGCCAGGCCCGACACCGGGCCGCCCGAGGTGTTCATGTAGGTGGTCGGCTTCGCCAGCACCACCCGCGGGCCCGGCGCGCCGCCGGGCAGCGTGCCGAGCCGGCCCTCGGCGACGACCGCCTGCGCGCGTCCGTGGCGGGCGAACCGCCCGCCGACGCGGTCGGCGAGCACGTCGAGGACCATCTGGCCCACGTTGTGCCGGTTGCCCGCGTACCTCGGGCCGGGGTTGCCGAGGCCGACGACGAGCCACGGGGAGTCAGTCACGTGCAAGGTCCTTCCGTCGGCGGGTCACGACGACCCTCGCCGAGGCGGAACGATACCGGCCGGCGTCGAGCCCCGGACGCGGGTAGAGGCGCAGTCCGGCGGACTGCGCCTCTACCTGGGCGTGAGCCGTGCTGCGGCCCGAGCGGTGCTAGGCCGCGGTCACTCCGCGTCGGCGGCGGCCGGGGACGCCTCGGACGCCTCGCCGGACTCCGGCAGCTCCTCGGCCTGCGGCTGCGACACCGTCACGACGGTGTGGCTGGGGTCGGTCAGCAGGACCGACCCGGACGGCAGCGTGACGTCCGCGGCCGTGAGGTGCGTGCCGGCCTGGAGGCCCTCGATCGACACGTCGATCGACTCGGGGATGTGCGTGGCCTCGGCCTCGATCGACAGGGTCTGCGACTCGACGATGTGGATGGTGCCGGGCGCGGACTCGCCGACGACGTTCACCGCCACGTCGACGGCGATCTTCTCGCCCTTGTCGACGACGAGCAGGTCGAGGTGCTCGATGACGTTGCGGACCGGGTCGCGCTGGACGTCCTTGGCGACGGCGAGCTGCGCCTTGCCGTCCAGGTCGATCGAGAACAGGGCGTTCGTGTGACGGACGGCCAGCATCGTCTCGTGGCCCGGCAGGGTGATGTGGACCGGGTCGGTCCCGTGGCCGTAGAGGACCGCGGGGATCTTGTTCGCGCGGCGGATGCGGCGGGCGGCACCCTTGCCGAACTCCGTGCGGGCCTCGGCGGCGAGCTTGAACTCGGACACGTGGATCACTCCTGGGATGG
>JAPSLD010000113.1:0-3518 GCA_031181105.1 Isoptericola sp.
GCGTCGTCGCGAGCCGGTGCGGCGCACCGGGCACGGGCTGCTCCCGAGGTGGTTCCGGAAGCACGAGACACGATGCCGTCTCCACGATGTTTACGCAAACATCGTCTCGCCGAGCGGATGCGGTGGGTGCGAGGGGAGTGTCAGGCGAACCGCTGTGCGGCGAGCGGCGCCGCATCCGCGAGGTCCCGGACGGCCGGGTGCGCCGAGGCCGAGAGGATCTCCTGGAGCGGTCCGGACGCCACGAAGGTGCCGTCCGCCAAGACGTGCACGGTGGGGCACAGCCGGTCGACGAGCTCGAGGTCGTGCGACACGAGCAGGACGGCGGTGCCGAGGCGGGCGGTCGTCTCGGCCAGCCGGCGGACCACCTCGCCGCGCATGCCGGGGTCGACGGCGGTGAGGGGCTCGTCGAGCAGCAGCGCGGCGGGCCGGGTGGCCAGCGCGACCGCCAGGGCGAGCCGCTGACGCTCCCCGCCCGAGAGGGAGTCGACGACCCTGCCCGCGAAGCGCGGCTCGAGCGCGACGTCCGACAGGAGGTCGGCGACCGTGCTCCCGTTCGGGGACCCCGCCTTGCGCGCCTCGGCGAGCGCCGCGCCGACCGCGCGCTCGACCGTCCAGCGCGGGTCCACGCCGGTGAGGCCCTCCTGCGAGACGCGTCGGACCTGTGCGCGGAAGCGCTTCTTGTCCCGGAGCCCGACGCGCGTGACGGTCCGGCCGGCCCAGGTGACGCGCCCCGCGGTGGGGCGGACGTGCCCGGCGAGCGCGGCGACGATCGTGGACTTCCCGGCGCCGGACGCGCCGACGATCCCCACCGGCGGGCCGCCCGGCAGGAGGTCGACGCTGACGTCGTGCACGACGTCGCGTCCTCCGTACCCGGCGGCCAGGCCCTCGGCTCGCAGGACGGGGGTGGGGCTGGGGGTCATCGGTGCTCTCCGGTCCGGGGACGACGTTGGTGGCCCGCCGGGCGAAGGAGGACGCCGGCGGGCCACCCTGTACGACGATCCGCGTGCCGACGGAGTTCCGGGCACGAAGAGCCGCCGAGGCAGTAGCCTCAGGCATGCGTGCACGGGGCGTGACCTGGACGACCGTCCGGGCATTTGGCGCGGAGGCGACCCGGGGTACTCTTGGGGGGCCAACGATACGAGCCCGAGGAGGGCACAGGTGACGAAGTCCGCTGCGGCGTCCGCCGCGCCGGTGCCGGCGCTCGGCGAAGCCGCAGTGAGCGAGGCTCTCGCTCGCGCCCAGGTACCCGCGACGGTGCAGCCGCGGGGCACGCTCCTCGGGGTGCGCGTCAGCGACGGCGTCGTCCTCCACGCCTCCGCCAACACCGAGCTCCTCGGCCTGCGTGCCCAGGAGGTGCTCGGCCGCCCGCTGTCCGACGTCCTTGGCGGGCAGGCCGCGGGCCAGGTCCTCGCCCCCGTCGTGGCGGGCACCGACCTCGCGACGGTCAACCCGGTCGTCCTGGAGCTGCCCGGCGAACGAGGCGGCGGCCGCTACGAGGCCATCCTCCACCGTCCGCGCCGCACCTCGGTGTCGGCGCCCGCGCTCGTCGTGGTCGAGCTCGAGCCCTCGCCGCCGTCCCCCGTGCGCAACGTCGCCACGGGGTACGGGCCGCTGCGCACGGCGCTCGCGGACCTCGAGCTGGCGGACTCCATCGACGAGCTCTACGACGTGGCGCTCGAGGCTGTCCGCGCGCTCACCGGCCTCGAGCGGGTCTCCCTGTACCTGCTCGACGCACAGGGCAACGCCGAGGTCGTCGCCGAGGCGCACCGCCGCGGCCTGCTCCCGTGGACGGGCATCCACTTCCCGTCCTCCGACATCCCGGCGGAGGTCCGCGAGCTGCACTCGAGCGTCCGGGTGCACGTGGTCGACGACCTCGAGGCCGAGCCGGTCCCCGTGCTCGCCGTCGACGAGCCCGGCGCCGCGACGCAGCTCGACCTCACCGCCGCGACGCTGCGCGCGGAACCCGGCTGGTACGTGGACCTGCACCGTTCGCGCGGTGCCCGCGCCGTGATGGGGGTCGGGCTCTTCCACGCCGGCGAGCTCTGGGGCGTCCTGTACGGCCACCACTACGGCGAGCCGCGGCGCGTGCCCTACGACGTCCGCGTCGGGGTGGAGCTGCTGGCCAGCACGCTGTCGGCGCTGCGTGCCGCCCAGCTCGGCGCCGACCGGGACGCCGAGGCCCGGCGCCAGGAGCGCGTCCTGGCCCACCTGGCCGCCGACTCCCGCGACGAGTCCGTCCCGCTCGGGACCGCGATCACGCGTTCGGGCTGGACCCGCCGGCTGGTCCGCGCGGACGGCGCCATCGTCCGCGCCGAGGGCCGCGTGACCAGCGTCGGGCACGTCCCCGACGACGCCGGCCAGCAGGCGCTCATCGCCTGGGTCGCCGACGCGGGCGAGGAGGTCGTCGCGACCGACTGCCTGCGGGAGGCCGCGCCCGACGTGGCGGCCGTCGCACCGGAGGTCGCCGGCGTCATGGGCATCGCCCTGCCCGAGGGCCAGGTGCTCATCTGGCTGCGTGACGAGGTCCAGCGCCGCGTCGAGTGGGGGAGCGACCCCAGCACGAGCCGGCCGCTGCGCGCCGACGACCCGATCCGCACGATGCTGCGTGCCTCCGAGGAGCGCTGGCGCGAGGTCGTCGACGGCCACAGCCTGCCGTGGACGGTCGACCAGGTCGAGAGCGCCGCGGCGCTGCGCGGCCACCTGCTCGAGGCGCTCTACCTGCGCGGTCGCAAGGAGGTCCGCGCGACAGAGGAGCTGCAGCGCAGCCTCCTGCCGCACGAGCTGGCCCACGTGGAGGGCTGGAGCGTCGAGGCCCGCTACGAGGCGGCCGGCGCCGGCCTCGTCGGGGGCGACTGGTACGACGCGCTCGTCCTGCCGTCGGGGCACCTCGCGCTCGTCGTCGGGGACGTGACCGGCCACGGCCTGCAGGCCGCCGCGACCATGGGCCAGCTGCGCACCGCGCTGCGCACGTCGCTCGTCGGCTGCAGCACGGCGCACGAGGCCGTCCGCCTCCTCTTCGAGGTGGTGCGCTGGACGCTGCCCCGCGAGGTGGCCACGCTCACCGTGGCGCTCGTCGACCCCGTCACCGGCGTCGTGGAGAACATCTCCCTCGGCCACCCGCCGCTGCTCGTCGTCCACCCCGACGGCCGTGTGCGCTGGGCGCCCCGTGCCGGTGCGCCGCCGCTCGGCCTGGCGGTCGAGGTGCCGCCGGCCAACCGCGTCGAGGTGCCGCTCGGCGGTGCGCTCGTGCTGTACAGCGACGGGCTCGTCGAGCGCCGCGACGAGTCGATCGGCGACGGTCTCGCGCGGCTCGCCGACGCGTTCCGCGCCGGTCCCGCGACGGACATCGACGACATCGTGAAGCTCACCCGTGACGAGCGGTCCGCCGACGACGCGACGCTCCTGGTGGTCCGCCGGGGGGTCTGAACCCCCGGCGCGCGGTCATCGGGCGTGGTGGGGGGGGGGGGGGGGCCCGGGGGGGGGCGCCCGGGCGGGCGGCGCGCGGCGCACAGCCGCGG
>JAPSLD010000113.1:3528-8999 GCA_031181105.1 Isoptericola sp.
GACCCGCTCGAGGCGCCTCGAGCGGGCCAGAAGTCCGCTCACAGCGAGGTCAGCGCCCGGCCGGGAGCGCGATCAGGCGAACCGGGCCCAGACGTGCTTGGCGTCCTGGGCGCGGAACCAGCCGAGGCTCGCGGCCGCCCGGGCCGCGAGGAGAAGGCCGAACCCGCCCGTACCGGCGCCGCCGGTGCCCACCACGGGCGGTGCGTCGGGGCGGTGGTCGACGACGTCGACGACGAAGGTGCTCCCGTGCTGGAGCAGGCGCAGCACGACGGGCTGGCTGCCGTGGCGCACGGCGTTGGTCGCCAGCTCGGAGGCCACGAGGACGATGCGGTCCTGGGCCTTGGGGTCCATCGGACGCGGGGTCGTCGCGCAGAGGGTGGTGAGCCGCTCCTGCAGCATCGCGCGGACGTGCGAGACGTCGTCGACGTCGCGGACGGTCCAGGCGTCGACCTCGGTCAGCGCGGCCGGAGGTGCGGCCTCGAGCAACGTCACGAGCCGGCCTGTGCTGTCGGGAGGGCCCCAGCCTCCTGCTGCTCCTCGAGGCTGAACAGGGAGATGACGCCGGAGAGGTCGAGGAGGTCCCGGATGCGCTCGGGGACGCCGCGCAGCAGCGGCGGCTGCGGGCTGCCGTCCGCCGCGTGGTAGAGGAGGCGCAGGCCGCCCGAGTCCATGAACGTCACGTCCGACAGATCGATCACGATCCGCCGTTCCGCGGCGCGGGAGAGCTGCAGGAGGTGGTCCTCGTGACGCGACTGCACCGCGGCGTCGACCTCTCCCTGCATCACCCAGAGGTAGCCCTCGTCCTCCACGCAGACGTCGCCGTGGGTCACGGTGCGCTCCTAGCTGCTCGGTGCTGCCGGCGTACCGGCACTCAGGTCCAGCATCCGACCTTACCGTGGGACGCCGATCTCTTCAGCCTGACCCCACCGGCACCGGGGTGACCCGAGGCACAGGCCCGAAGCGGGCCGTCAGAAAGGCCGGGCGCCGCCGCCGTGGGCATCGGCACGACGGCGGCACCCGGGGTCGGGGGAGGCGCTCAGAGGTGCGGCAGCACGTGGCGCGCGAACCGCTCGCCGACGGTCGCGGCGGTCTGCGCCGGGTCGGCCGCCCAGACGTCCTCGTTGAAGATCTCGGTCTCCACGTCACCGTCGTACCCCGCGGCGGCGACCCAGCGCGAGATGGTCGGGAAGTCCACGTACCCGTCGCCGACGTGCCCGCGGGAGTTCAGCGGCTCGGCGGCCAGCGGCAGGACCCAGTCGCAGACCTGGTAGCCCGCGATCCGGCCCTCGCGACCGGCCCTGGCGATCGACCCCTCGAGGGCAGGGTCCCACCACACGTGATAGGTGTCGACGACGACGCCCACGGTCCCCGCCGGGAACGGCGCGGCCAGGTCGAGCGCCTGGCCGAGCGTCGAGATGACGGCGCGGTCGGCCGCGAACATCGGGTGCAGCGGCTCGAGCACGATGCGCACGTCGTGGTCGGCCGCGACCGGCGCGAGGTCCGCGAGCCGGTCGGCGACACGAGCCCGCGCCGCGACGACGTCACGGTCGGCCGGGCCGGCGTCGGGCCGCGGGCCCTGCCCCGGCGCGCTGGTGGCGGGCAGACCGCCCACGACGAAGACGAGCTCCCGCGCGCCGACCGCGGCGGCCTCCTCGATCGCGCGCCGGTTGTCCTCGAGCGCGGCCGCGATCCCCGCGCCGTCCGACGCGGTGAGGAAGCCGCCGCGGCACAGCGACGAGACGCGCAGGCCGGCGTCGGACACGATCCGCGCGGCCTTCTCGGCGCCGGCCTCCTGGACCTGGTGGCGCCAGAGCCCGACGGCGCCGAGACCCGCTGCCGCGGCAGCCTCGACGGCCTCCGCGAGCGAGGCGTGCTTGACCGTCGCGGTGTTGAGCGAGCACCGGCTCAGGTCGGCGCTCACGCGCTCGCCCCGTTCGTGACGAGCAGCGCGTCGAGTCGTCTCGCGGCCGTCTCCGGGTCGAGCAGCATGCCGCAGCCGTCCGCGAGCCGGGCCAGCTCGACCAGGTGCGCCAGCGAGCGGCCCGAGTGCAGGCCGCCGACGAGCTGGAAGCCGGGCTGGAAGCCGTTGAGCCACGACAGGAACGCGACGCCCGTCTTGTAGTAGTAGGTCGGCGCGCGGAAGATGTGCCGGCCGAGCTTCTCGGTCGACGCGAGGACGGCGTGCCCGCGCCCCGCCTCGCCGGCGTCGAACGCCTGCAGCGCGGTCGACGCCGCGGGGTAGATCGCCGCGAAGATGCCGAGCAGCGCGTCGGAGTAACCCTGCTCGTCGCCCACGATGAGCTCGGGATAGTTGAAGTCGTCGCCCGTGTAGAGCCGGACCTTCGGTCCCTCGAGCGCGGCGAGCGCCCGGCGCAGGCCGATCTCGTGCTGGGCGTCGAGCAGCGACACCTTGACGCCGTCGACCTTGGGCTGGTGGGCCCGGACGAGGTCGAGGAAGGTGGCGGTCGCGGTGTCGACGCTCTCCGAGCCCCAGTAGCCCGCGAGGGCCGGGTCGAACATCGTGCCCAGCCAGTGCAGGATCACCGGGCTGTCGGCCTCGGCGAGCACGGCGTCGTAGACGCGCGCGTAGTCCTCGGCCGAGCGGGCGACCTTCGCCAGGGCGCGCGAGGCCATGACGATGACCTGCGCGCCGGCCTCCTGCACGACGCGCACCTGCTCGCGGTACGCGTCGGTGACCGCGGCGAGGCCCGCCTCGCCGGGCTCGACCGACGCGGGGTCGAGCTGGTCGGTGCCCGCGCCGCACGCGACGCGCGCGCCGACCGAGGCCGCCTCGGCGGCCGACCGGCGCACGAGCTCCTGCGTGGCGGCCCAGTCGAGGCCCATGCCGCGCTGCGCGGTGTCCATCGCGTCCGCGACGCCGAGCCCGTGCTCCCAGATGCGGTGCCGGTAGGCGAGCGTGGCCTCCCAGTCGACGGCGGCGGGCGCGCCCGGCACGTTCTCGGCGCCGACGTGCGGGACCACGTGCGCCGCGGCGAACGCGACGCGCGAGGTGATCGGCCCGTCCGGCCTCGTCCACGGACCCGGGGCGTTGAGCTCGCGGATCTCGGTGCCGACCGGCCTGCCGGCGTCGTCGAACCGCGGGAGGCGGACCGTGACGCCGCTCGGGGCCAGCACGGGGGCGCTGGCGACGGTCGGGGCCGTCACAGCGAGATCTCCGGGACGGCGAGGCGGCGGCCCTCCGCCGACGACCGCAGGCCGAGCTCGGCGAGCTGGACGCCGCGGGCCGCCGACAGCAGGTCGAAGCGGTGGGGGCGACCGGCGACGACGTCGCGCAGGAACTCCTCCCACTGCAGCCGGAAGCCGTTCTCGAGCTCGGCGTTCGCCGGGACCTCGGCCCACTGCTCGCGGAACTTCTCGGTCGTGGGCAGGTCCGGGTTCCAGACCGGCTTGGGGGTGTTGGCGCGCTGCTGGGAGACGCACCTGAACAGGCCCGCGACGGCGGAGCCGTGGGTGCCGTCGACCTGGAACTCGACGAGCTCGTCGCGGTAGACGCGCACCGCCCAGGACGAGTTGATCTGTGCGACGACCGGGTCGCCGTCCGGCGTCTCCATCTCGAAGATGCCGTAGGCGGCGTCGTCGGCCGTGGCGTCGTACGGCTTGCCCTGCTCGTCCCACCGCGTGGGGATGTGCGTGACGGTCTGGGCGTTGACCGTCCTGACCGAGCCGATGATGCCCTCGAGGACGTAGTTCCAGTGGCAGAACATGTCCGTCGTCATGCCGCCGCCGTCCTCCTTGCGGTAGTTCCAGGACGGGCGCTGCGCGGGCTGGACGTCGCCCTCGAAGACCCAGTAGCCGAACTCGCCCCGCAGCGACAGGATGCGGCCGAAGAACCCCTCGTCGACGAGACGGCGCAGCTTGACCAGGCCGGGCAGGTAGAGCTTGTCGTGCACGACGCCGGCGGTCACGCCGGTCTCCTCCCGCAGCCTGGCGAGCTCGACCGCCTCGGCGAGGGTCTCGGCCGTCGGCTTCTCGGTGTAGACGTGCTTGCCGGCCCGCATGGCCCTGCTCAGCGTCGCGGGGCGCAGGTTCGTCATCGCGGCGTCGAACACGACGTCGGTGCCCGCGTCGCCGATGATGCCGTCGAGGTCGGTCGTGTACTCGGCGACGTCGTGCTTCTTCGCCAGCTCGCGCAGCTTGTCCTCGTTGCGGCCCACCAGGACCGGCTCGACCTGGACGCGCGAGCCGTCGGGCAGCTCGACGCCACCCTGCTCGCGGATGGGCAGGATCGAGCGCACGAGGTGCTGGCGGTAGCCCATGCGACCGGTCACGCCGTTCATGGCGATGCGCAGGGTGCGGGTGGTGCTCACGAGGACTCCTTCGTCCGGCCGCCGTGCCGGGCGGCGCCGGGTGGTGGGCACGTCCGGGGACGTGTAGGGAATGCGCTTTCCCGGTCAACGGTAAGGTGTGCCCAGAGGGCGCGTCAAGCGCCGGGGGACGGACGGGTGCCGACGAGGGCGCCCCACGGGAGGTAGCAGGTGGCCAGAGCTCGGCTCCAGGACGTCGCGGAACGCGCCGGGGTGTCGCTCGCGACGGCCTCGCGGGTGCTGAACGGGTCCGACCGGCAGCCCGGGCCGCAGCTCGTCGACCGCGTGCGCGCGGCGGCCGCCGAGCTCGGCTACGTGGTGAACGCCCAGGCGCAGGCGCTCGCCCGCGCGCGCACCGGCCTGCTCGGGCTCGTCGTGCAGGACATCTCCGACCCGTACTTCTCGACCATCGCGGCCGGCGCCCAGGCCGCGGCCCGCGAGCGAGGACGCCTGGTGCTGCTCGCGTCGACCGACCGCGACGCCGGCGCCGAGCGCGAGGCGGTGGCCGCGTTCGCCGCGCACCGCGTCGACGGGATCGTGGTCGCCGGCACTCGGTGGTCGGCCGACGAGGACGCCGCGCTCGCCGCCGCGCTGGCCGCCTACGAGGCCGCGGGCGGGCGGGCCGTGGTCGTCGGTCAGCCCCTCGGGTCCGCCCGGGTCGTGCGGCCGCCCAACGCCGAGGGTGCGCGCGACCTCGCACGAGCGCTGCTCGGCCAGGGGCACCGGCGCTTCGTCGTCCTCGCCGGGCCCGCCCGCGTGGCGACGTCGCAGGAGCGCGCCGGGGCGTTCGTCGAGGCGGTGCGCGCGGGCGGGGGCGAGGTGCTCGCGACGCTCGAGACCGAGTTCTCCCGCGACGGCGGGCACGAGGTCGGCGACGAGCTGGCCCGGCTCGTCCGCGCCTCCGCAGGCGACCCGCCGTGCGTGTTCGCGGTCACCGACGTCATGGCGATCGGGGCCGTCGCGCGTCTCCGTGAGCTCGGGCTGGAGGTCCCGCGGGACGTGCGGATCGCCGGGTTCGACGACGTCCCCACGCTCCGCGACCACACGCCCGCGCTCAGCACGGTCCGCATCCCGCTCGAGGAGATGGGCCGGCGGGCCGTCGTCGCGGCCGTCGACGACCGTGGCGACGAAGGTGGCGACGAAGGT
>JAPSLD010000114.1 GCA_031181105.1 Isoptericola sp.
CGATCTCGGCGAGGCCCTCGAGGATCTCCTGGGACGTGTAAGCCATGGGGTGGGTTTCTCCTTGAACGGGGTACCGGCCGTCCGGCACCGGGTCGGTAGGTGTTGCGGTGCGATTCTCCCGCACCGCGGGGTCGGGTAACGACGCGTGCGTCACGGGAGCACGACCACCTGGGCCGCGTAGACGAGCCCCGCGCCGAACCCGATCTGCAGCGCCAGGTCGCCCGGGCGGGCCGAGCCCTCGGCGAGCAGCCGCTCGGTGGCGAGCGGGATCGACGCCGCGGAGGTGTTCCCCGTGTCGGCGATGTCACGCCCGACGACGACGGTCTCGGGCAGCCCGAGCTGCTTGACCATCTGGTCGATGATCCGCATGTTCGCCTGGTGCGGCACGAAGACCTGGATGTCCTCGGGCTCGACACCGGCCTCCGCCATCGCCTTGGCGGCGACCGGCGCCATCTGGAAGCTCGCCCACTTGAACACCGACGGGCCGTCCTGACGCAGGGTCGGCATGCCGAGCGACGGGTCCTGCGCGAGCTCGGCCAGGGAGTGCGTCTGGCGGATCGCCTGCGCCTTCGCGCCGTCGGACCCCCACACCGTGGGGCCGATCCCGGGCGTGTCGGACGGGCCGACGACGGCGGCACCCGCGCCGTCGCCGAGGAGGAACGAGATCGACCGGTCGGTCGGGTCGATGACGTCGCTCAGCTTCTCGGAGCCGATGACGAGCACGTGCCGGGCCGCGCCCGCGCGCACGAGCGCGTCGGCCTGGCCGATGCCGTAGGCGTAGCCCGCGCACGCCGCGGAGATGTCGTAGGCGGCGGCGGGCGTCGCGCCGAGCCGCTCGGCCAGGATCGCGGCGCCCGACGGCGTCTGGTGGAAGTACGTGATGGTCGACAGGATCACCGCGTCGACGTCGGCGCCGGTGAGCCCGGCCGCGTCCAGCGCCTTGCGGGCGGCGGCCTCGGCGAGGTCGAGCGCGTCGACGTCGGCGGTCGCGCGGCGGCGCGTGACGATGCCGGTGCGCTGGCGGATCCACTCGTCCGACGAGTCGATCGGGCCGGCGATGTCGTCGTTGGTCACGACCTCGCTGCCGCGCTCGCCCGCGACCGACAGGATGCGCGAGTACCGGACCGGCTCCGCCTGGCGCAGGGTGCGCCGCGCGGTCACGCGGTCACCCCGGCGCCGCCCGCGACCGAGTGGCGGGCGACGAGGTCGCGCGCGGCCTCGACGTCGTCGGGCGACTTGACCGCGACGAGCTCGACCCCCTTGAGCGACCGCTTGGCCAGGCCCGTCAGGACGCCGCCCGGCGCGAGCTCGAGGATGGCCGTGACGCCGCGCTCGGCGAGGGTCGCCTGGCACAGGTCCCACCGCACCGGCGCGGTCACCTGGGCCGCCAGTCGCGCGAGCACGTCCGTGGCGGTGCCGTGGCCGTGCGAGCCGGGCGCGAGCGCGTCGTAGGTGGCGCCGTCCGCGTCGCTGAGCAGCGGCAGGCGGGGGTCGGTCGCGAGCCAGCCTCGCGCGACCTCCTCGAAGGCCACGCGCGCCGACTCCATGTAGGGGGTGTGGAACGCGCCGGCCACCTGCAGCGGGATGACCCGCGTCCGGGCGGGCGGCTGCTCCGCGAGCGCCGCGAGCTCGGGCAGGCCGCCGGCCGCGACCACCTGGCCGCCGCCGTTGACGTTGGCCGGGAAGAGCCCGGCGGCCTCGATCGCGGCGAGCACCTCGTCCGGGTCGCCGCCGACGACGGCGCTCATGCCGGAGCTCGCGGCCGCCGCCGCCTCGGCCATCGCCCGCGCGCGGTGGGACACCAGCCCGACGGCGCCCGCGTCGTCGAGCACGCCGGCGACGGCCGCCGCGGCGAGCTCGCCCACCGAGTGGCCGGCGGTGACGTCGACGACCTCGGTCGTCTCGCGGCCGTCGAGGATCGCACGCAGCGCGACGAGCGACGCGGCGACGATCAGGGGCTGCGCGACCGCCGTGTCACGGATCGTCTCGGCGTCCGACGTCGTCCCGTGCGTGACGAGGTCGGTCCCGGCCGCGGCCGAGAACGCGTCGAGCAGGTCGGCGGTTCCGGGCAGCTCGAGCCATGGCGCGAGCATCCCGGGGGTCTGAGAGCCCTGTCCAGGGCAGACGACGGCGAGCACGGACCCACGGTGTCACCCCGTGCACGGCGCGAGGCGTCGCGACCCGCACCAACCTCGCCGAAGGCGATTGTGGGAATCCTCAAACGGCGCTGGTCACTGCCGCTCCGCCGCGTCGAGCTGGCCGAGCGCGAGCGCCATCTGCAGCACGAACGACTCGCGGGCGTCGAGCGGGTCCCACCCCGTGATCTCGGAGACCTTGCGCAGGCGGTAGCGCACGGTGTTCGGGTGCACGTACAGGCTGCGCGCCGCGGCCTCGAGCGAGCGGCCCGTGCCGAGGTAGGCGGACAGCGTCTCGAGCACCGAGCCGGTGGCGTCCTGGAGCGGCCGGAAGGCCTGCGCGACGAGCGTGCGCCGCGCGGTCGCGTCGCCGATCAGGACGCGCTCGGGCAGCAGGTCGTCGGCGAGCACGGGGCGCGGGGCCTGGGGCCAGGCCGGCGCGGCGGCGAGCCCGGCGAGCGCCGCGCGCGCCGACCGGGCCGCGGCGCTCACGTCCGGCACGACGCCGCCGATCACGACCGGCCCGGGGCCGAAGCGCCCGAGCAGCGCTGTCGCGGCCGCCACCAGGTCGCCCTCGCCGCCGAGCACGAGCACGAGGCGGTCGCCGTGGATGCCGACCAGGGCGTCGCCGGCGGCCCGGCGGGCGACGCGGCGCAGGTCGGCGGTGCGCACGTCGTCGAGCCCGGACGTCGCCTCGCCGACCACGACGAGGGCCTGGCCGCGCCCGCTCCAGCCCAGCGCGGACACGCGTGAGCGGATCGAGTCGTCGTCGTCGCCGCGCAGCAGCGCGTCGACGACGAGCGCCTCGAGCCTGGCGTCCCACGCGCCGCGCACCTCGGCGGCGCGCGCGTACACCTCGGCCGCGGAGAAGGCCACCTCGCGCGAGTAGCGCAGGACGGCCTCGCGCAGCTCGCGCTCGTAGCCCGGCGCGGCGATCTGGTCCGAGTGCGACTCGACGACGTCGACCATGATCCGCACGAGCTGGAGCGTGTGCTGCAGCGAGATCGAGCGCGTGAGCTCGGGCGGGGCGGCCGCGAACATCTCGCCGACGCCGTGCGGCGTCTGCGTCGGGTCGGCGAACCACGACACGAAGGCGTTGATGCCCGACTGCGCCACGAGGCCCACGTACGAGCGGTCCTCGGCGGGCAGCTGGCGGTACCAGGGCACCTCCTCGTCGAGGCGGCGCATCGCCGCGGCGGTGAGCATCCCCAGCCCGTCACGGACGCGCTGGATGTTCTCGCCACGGGAGACGCTGGTCGGTGCGGGGCTCGGCATCCTCCGAGGATACGGCGCCGGTTGTGGGGAGTGCACAAACGCACCGCTGCGCGGTCGAGCGTCCGGGTCTTTGGATAAGGTCGATCACATGGCTCTGCTGCCCCGCCTCCGCAAGCTCATCCGCCGACCCCTGTCCGCCTCGACCGTGGGGGCCCGGCGCCCGACGGTGGGGCGCCGCAAGGGTGACACCCTGCACGAGGACGCGCTGCGGGCCATGCTCATCGACGACCCGAACGACGAGCGGGCGTTCCACGCGCTCGCCGAGATCGTGCGGCGGCGGGCCGAGGAGTCGCCGAACCCGGAGGACCCGCTGAGCGCGCCGCCGGACGAGATCGAGAAGCAGCGGGCGGCCGACCTCGCGGTGTGGTCGCTCGCCGAGGAGCTCGCCGGGCACCCGCGTGGATGGCGGCCGCTGCTCGAGCTGGGACGGCTCTCGGTCGGGGACGACCCCGAGGGCGCGGTGCGCCGTCTGGCCACGGCGGCCGAGCGGGACCCGTCGGGCACCGCGCTCGCGGAGGGGCTCGCGATCCTGCGCGACGCCGCGATGCCGGTCGAGGCCCTCGGCCTCGGCGTCGGGCACTGGCGGGCGCGCGAGCACACGCCCGAGGTGGGTCGCCAGCTCGTGCTCGCGGCCCTCGAGGCCGACCGGGTGTTCGAGGCGCGCCAGCACCTCGAGTCGCTGTCCCTGCACCCCGACACCGCGGCCGTCGCCCCGGTGCGCGCCGAGCTGGAGCGCGCGATCGCCGACGCGGAGCAGGCCACGCCGTAACGGCGGACGACGCCGGACGCGCCGCACCACGGCCGCACGACAGGGGCCCCGGACCGACCGGTCCGGGGCCCTGTCGTGCTGGGGTGGCGCTACCGCGGCGTCAGCTCTCCCCGCCTGCGCTGCCGGACGTGCCGGCGGTGACGTCGAGCAGGCGGTACTTCTCGACCGCCTTCGCGACGACGTCGGCGGGCACCTCGCCGCGGCGGGCGAGCTGCTGCAGCGTCTTGACGACCATCGACGGCCCGTCGATGAGGAAGTGCCGGCGCGCCGCGGCGCGGGTGTCGGAGAAGCCGAAGCCGTCCGCCCCGAGCACCGCGTAGTCGCCGGGGACCCACGCGCGGATCTGGTCGGGCACGAGGTGGTCGTAGTCGCTCGTCGCGACGAAGACCTGGCCCTGCGCCTCGGACAGCTTCTGCGTCACGAAGGGCACGCGCGGCTCGGCCGACGGGTCGACCAGCGCGTCGTGCTCGGCGGCCAGCGCGTCGCGGCGCAGCTCGTTCCAGCTCGTGACGGACCAGACGTCGGCCGACACGCCCCAGTCCTCGGCGAGGAGCTGCTGCGCCTCGCGCGCCCACGGCACGCCGACGCCGGACGCGAGCAGCTGGACCTTCGGGCCCTCGACGTCGGAGGTCGCGACGCGGTGGATGCCGCGCACGATGCCCTCGACGTCGACGTCCTCCGGCTCGGCCGGCTGGACCATCGGCTCGTTGTACACCGTGAGGTAGTACATGACGTCCTGGTCCCGGCCGTCGGAGCCGTCGCCGTACATGCGCTCGATGCCGTCGCGCACGATGTGGCGGATCTCGTACCCGTACGCCGGGTCGTACTGGACCATCGCGGTGTTGGTGCCGGCGAGCAGCGGCGAGTGGCCGTCGGCGTGCTGCAGGCCCTCACCGGTCAGGGTGGTGCGCCCCGCCGTCGCGCCGATGATGAAGCCGCGCGTGAGCTGGTCGCCCGCGGCCCAGAACTGGTCGCCCGTGCGCTGGAAGCCGAACATCGAGTAGAAGATGTAGACCGGCACCATGAACTCGCCGTGCGTCGCGTACGACGTGCCGACGGCCTGGAACGCGGCCGCGGACCCGGCTTCGTTGATGCCGGTGTGCATGATCTGCCCGGCCTCGGACTCCTTGTAGCTCAGCATGAGCTCGCGGTCCACGGCGAGGTAGTTCTGGCCCTGGGTGTTGAAGATCTTCGCGCTCGGGAAGATCGAGTCCAGGCCGAACGTGCGGGCCTCGTCCGGGATGATCGGCACGATCCGCTTGCCGAACTCCTTGTCCTTCATGAGGTCCTTGAGGAGCCGCACGAAGGCCATCGTCGAGGCGACCTCCTGGTTGCCCGAGCCCTTCTTGAGCAGCTCGTAGACCTTGCCCTCGGGGAGCTTGAGGGGCTGGGCCTTGGTCCGCCGCTCAGGGAGGAAGCCGCCCAGGTGCCGGCGCCGGTCCAGCATGTACCGGATGCCCTCGTCGTCGGGTCCGGGGTGGTAGTACGGCGGCAGGTAGGGGTCGGCCTCGATCTGCTCGTCCGTGATCGGGATGTGCAGCGAGTCGCGCAGCGCCTTGAGCTCGTCGCTCTTGAGCTTCTTCATCTGGTGCGTGGCGTTGCGGCCGGCGAAGCCCGAGCCGAGCCCGTAGCCCTTGACCGTCTGCGCCAGGATGACCGTCGGCTGGCCCGTGTGGGCGCGCGCCGCCGCGTACGCGGCGTAGATCTTGCGGTAGTCGTGCCCGCCGCGCTTCATGTTCCAGATGTCCTCGTCGGTCATGTTCTCGACGAGGGCCTTGGTGCGCGGGTCGCGGCCGAAGAAGTGCTCGCGGATGAACGCGCCCGACTCCGCGCGGTACGTCTGGTAGTCGCCGTCGGGCGTCGCGTTCATGAGGTTGACGAGCGCGCGGTCCTTGTCGGCGTTGAGCAGGGCGTCCCACTCGCGGCCCCAGACGACCTTGATGACGTTCCAGCCGGCGCCCTTGAACTGGGCCTCGAGCTCCTGGATGATCTTGCCGTTGCCGCGGACGGGGCCGTCGAGACGCTGCAGGTTGCAGTTGACGACGAACGTCAGGTTGTCGAGCCCCTGGTGCGCCGCGTGCTGGATCATGCCGCGCGACTCGGGCTCGTCCATCTCGCCGTCGCCGAGGAACGCCCAGACGTCCTGCTGGCTGGTGTCCTTGATCCCGCGGTTGTGCAGGTACTTGTTCGTCCACGCCTGGTAGATCGCCGACGCCGGGCCGAGGCCCATCGAGACCGTCGGGTACTCCCAGAAGTCCGGCATGAGGCGCGGGTGCGGGTAGGACGGCAGGCCGCCACCGGGGTGGGACCTCTCCTGGCGGAACCCGTCGAGCTGCTCGGCGCTCAGGCGCCCCTCGAGGTAGGCGCGCGCGTACAGGCCGGGGGAGGAGTGCCCCTGGAAGTACACCTGGTCGCCGCCGCCCGGGTGGTCCTTGCCGCGGAAGAAGTGGTTCAGGCCCACCTCGTACAGCGTCGCGACCGACGCGTACGAGGAGATGTGACCGCCGACGGAGAGGCCGGGGCGCTGGGCGCGCGTGACCATGACGGCCGCGTTCCAGCGGATCCACGAGCGGTACCGGCGCTCGATCGCCTCGTCACCCGGGAAGTAGGGCTCCTCGTGGACGCCGATGGTGTTGACGTACGGCGTCGTCGTCGACGCGGGGATGTGCACGTTGCGCTCGCCGGCGCGGCGCAGCATGTTGAGCATCACGTACCTGGCGCGCGGGCCGCCCTTGTCGTCGATCAGGCCGTCGAGGGACTCGACCCACTCCGCCGTCTCGGCGGGGTCGATGTCCGGCACAGCGCTGAGCAGACCATTGATCAGCGGTCCGGTCTCGTCGTACGAAGCCACCAGCAACCTCTCTCTTCTGCGGGCGCGTGCGGACGTGGTCGTCGCGCGAGCCCCTTCAGGCGTCCCCGTCGGTGGGTCCCGCGCCGTCACGGTGGCGGCGGCGCACTCCACGTACAGGTGGTCATCACTCATTGTGTCCCCAGATCATCCGTAGGCACACCATCGCGGGGTCAAGGAACCGTGATATGCGTCATGCTTCCTGCCCGGCGCACGCCGCGGCAGGGCGGGTCTTGCCGAGGCGGCACGCTCTCCGGTGGACTACGTTTGCCACACGCGGCGTGAGTGACGATGCCAGGCGCCGTCGTCGGACAACGAGAGGAACGAAGAACCACGTGGGACAGCAGGCGGATTCCCTGGCCGTACGCCTCGGGTTCAAGCCCGGTCAGGTGGTGCAGGAGTTCGGATGGGGCGATGACGTCGACGACGACCTGCGCACCGAACTGGAGAGCATCGTCGGCAGCGAGCTCGTCGACGAGGAGTACGACGACGTCACCGACGGCGTCGTCATCTGGTGGCGGTCGGACGACGGCGACCTCACGGACATGCTCGTCGACGCCCAGACCGTGCTCGACGACGGTGGGCTCATCTGGCTGCTGACGCGCAAGCCGGGACGCGACGGGCACGTGGGCCACGACGAGATCCAGGAGGCGGCCACGACGGCGGGCCTCCACGCGACGAGCACGTTCGCCGTCGCGTCCGACTGGTCGGCGACGAAGCTGGCCAACCGGGGCCGCGGACGCTGACGTGGCGGCCCAGGACGTGCGTCCGGCCCCGGGCCCCGCGCTGCGGCCGGGTGACCCCGCGCCCGACTTCACGCTGCCGGACACGCACGGCACGCCGGTGAACCTGGCAGACCTGCGCGGCGAGACGGTGCTGGTCGTGTTCTACCCGTTCGCGTTCTCGGGCACCTGCACGAGCGAGCTGTGCGAGCTGCGCGACAACATCGAGGACTTCGAGACCACCGGCGTCCGGCTGCTCGCCGTGTCGACCGACCCGGTGTTCAGCCTCAAGGCGTGGCAGGAGGCCGAGGGCTTCGGCTTCGACCTGCTCAGCGACTTCTGGCCGCACGGCGAGGCCGCGCGCGCCTACGGCGTGTTCGACGAGGAGGCCGGCAACGCGCTGCGAGGCTCCTTCCTGATCGACGCCGACGGCATCGTCCGCTGGTCGGTCGTCTACCCGCGCGGCGGCCGGCGTCGGCTCGAGGAGTACCGGCAGGCGCTCGCGGAGGTCTGACGACGGCGGTGCGGCCGCCGTCCGGCGGCCGGTATCCTTGCCTGCGCTGCCCAGGGCCTGTAGCTCAGCTGGTCAGAGCGCCACGCTTACACCGTGGATGTCGGGGGTTCGAGTCCCTCCGGGCCCACCACCTGCCATGACGCGCCTCTGCGCTGCGCACGCTACCGGGGCCGGATCTCCACGTCCCAGCGATGCGTCGCGGGTCCGCGCCCCCGGCCACACCTCTGGCCGGACGCCGAAGCCTCCCGGGGCGGTGCGCGCCGCTCCGGGAGGCTCCGTGCCCCTGTGCCACAGGGTCCTGCGGTCAGGAGCTGCAGGTGCTCTCCGTGTCGGGTCCGATCACGACGTCGACGGATCTACCACCGGGGGCGAGACTGACGCAGCGTTCCTGCTCGACGGTGCCCGCGGAGTCGACACTGCGGTAGGTCAGCTGCTGCCGGTCGGAGCGCTTGAGCGTGAACGGCTCGTCGTAGGTGACCCAGTCACCGTCGTTGATCCGGTACTCGGTGCGCCCCGGCGTGGCGGGGGCCGTGGCCTCGGCGTCGAGGGTGACGGTGACCCAGTTGTTGCCTTCGTAGGTCAGCGTCGTCGTGGGCGGGACGGGCTCCGCGATGCCCTCCGGCCAGCTCACGAGCAGCTCGTCGCCGGTGTCCGTGACCTTCTCCACCGTGATGGTGTTGATCGAGAAAGCGTTGCCGCCCCCGCCCCCGCGGATGCCGATGTTGCC
>JAPSLD010000115.1 GCA_031181105.1 Isoptericola sp.
GCAGCCGGGACGCGTACGCCGTCTCGACCCACTGCGAGAACAGCAGGACGGGCAGGCCCGGGTGGCGGCCGCGCAGGTCGACGGCGGCGCGCAGGCCCTCGTCGGTGTGCGACGGCGGCATGCGCACATCGGCGACGACGACGTCCGGCAGCGCGTCCGACCGGCCGAGCCGGTCGACGTGCGCGACCAGCGCGTCGGCGTCGGGCACCGCGGCGACGACGTCGTGACCGCGCCTCGCGAGCAGGGCGACGAGGCCGTCGCGCAGGATCGCCGAGTCCTCGGCGATCACCACGCGCAGCGGCGCCGGGACTCCGGGTACGGGCCCCGTCGACGTCGGTGTCATGGGCGAGCGCTCGTCGGCAGGGTCACGGTCACGACCGTAGGTCCGCCGGCCGGGCTCGACACGTCGACCGCGCCGTCCACGGCGCGGGCACGATCGACCAGACCCGCGAGCCCGGTGCGCCGCCCGGAGCCGTCGGCGGGGACGACGGCGGCACCCCCGCGGCCGTCGTCGCGCACGCGCAGGCGCAGCCGCCCGTCGCGGCGCTCGACCAGCACGTAGGCGCCCGAGGCCCCGGCGTGCTTGGCGACGTTCGTCACCAGCTCCGCGACGGTGTAGTACGCGATCGACTCGAGGGCGGGCGCGAGCCGGCCACCGGCCTCGACGGCGGGGTCGACGTCCACCGTGACGGGCAGGGGCGCGCGCGCGGCGAGCGTCTCGAGCGCGACGGCGAGCCCGCCGTCGAGCGCGACCGGGTGGATGCCGCGCGCGATCTCGCGCAGCTCGGCGAGCGCCTCCTTCGCCGACGCGTGCGCCGTGTCGACGAGCCCGGAGGCCGCCGCGGGGTCACCGCCGTCGGCGAGCTGCTCGCGCGCCTCGCCGAGCTGCATCGCGACCGCGACGAGCCGCGCCTGCGTGCCGTCGTGCAGGTCGCGCTCGATGCGGCGCAGCCGCGCGTCCGCGTCCTCGACCGTCCCGGCCCGCGACCGGCGCAGCGCCGCGACCTGCAGGCTCGCCCGCGTAGGGCCGAGCAGCGAGCGCGTCAGGACCCGGAACAGCTGGGCGAACAGGGCGGTGACCCAGGGCCACACGAAGAGCAGGAGGACGCCGGCCGCGGCCAGCACGAGCTGCCGGGAGGGCGTGTCGACGAACCAGTCGGTCCCGAACGACGCGCCGCGGTGCCACGTCCCGTCGCTCGCCTGCTGCAGCGGGAGCCAGCGCGACCAGACCCAGTGCGTCGTCGAGCCGAGCGCGGTCGCCAGGACGGTGGTGCTGAGGATGAAGCCGACGATCGCGGCGGGGAAGGTCACGAGCAGGAAGAGCAGGGCGCGCCAGCCGGCCGGGTCGGTCAGGACGGCGCCCAGGCCGCGCCAGAACCCGCGGGGTCGCACGAACGGCGGCGGCGCGACGACGTCCGTGCCGAGCAGCGACCGCGCCAGGCCGCGGTACGCGCCCGCCCAGCCGCGCCCACCGACGACCAGCCCGCCGCCGACGACCAGGCCGGCGACCGTCACGGCGAGCGCGGCGGTGAGCGAGACCGTGGCGACCACGTACGCGAAGCCGAACGGGGCGAGGAGCAGCGCGAGCCACAGGTAGCCGTACTCCCGCCAGGTGCGACGGTCGAACGGCGCGCGCAGGAACGCGGGGGCGGCCTCCACCGGCGCGGCGGGCCGGTCGGAGGTGCGGGGCAGGGTCACGGTCGTCATGCTCCCAGCCTGGCGACGGCGGCGGACCACCGGACCGGGGCCCGCCGCCGTCGTGCACGGGGGACGTCCCCCGTGGCGAGGTCAGTACCGGTAGTGGTCCGGCTTGAACGGGCCCTCGACGGGCACGCCGATGTAGTCGGCCTGGTCCTTGCTCAGCTCGGTGAGCCGCACGCCGAGGGCGTCGAGGTGCAGCCGCGCGACCTTCTCGTCGAGCACCTTGGGCAGCCGGTAGACCTGGCGCTCGTAGCGGCGCTCGCCGCCGGGCCGCTTCATGTCCTCGAAGAGCTCGAGCTGGCCGATGACCTGGTTCGAGAACGAGTTGGACATGACGAACGACGGGTGACCCGTCGCGTTGCCGAGGTTGAGCAGGCGCCCCTCCGACAGCACGATGATCGACCGCTCGGGGCGCTCGACGCCGTCGGGCCCGACGCCGGCCGGGAACGTCCACTCGTGGACCTGCGGCTTGATCTCGGTCTTGACGACGCCGTCGACCGCGGCCAGGCCGGCCATGTCGATCTCGTTGTCGAAGTGGCCGATGTTGCCCACGACGGCCTTGTCCTTCATCGCGACCATGTGCTCGACGCGGACGACGTCCTTGTTGCCGGTCGTGGTGATGAAGAAGTCGGCCTCGCCCAGGACGTCCTCGATGCGCGCCACCTGGAAGCCGTCCATCGCGGCCTGCAGCGCGCAGATCGGGTCCACCTCGGACACGACCACGCGCGCGCCCTGGCCGCGGAACGCCTCGGCCGCGCCCTTGCCCACGTCGCCGTAGCCCGCGACGAACGCGACCTTGCCGCCGATGAGGATGTCCGTGGCGCGGTTGATGCCGTCGGGCAGCGAGTGCCGGATCCCGTACTTGTTGTCGAACTTCGACTTCGTGACCGAGTCGTTGACGTTGATCGCCGGGAACAGCAGCTCCCCCGACTCCGCGAGGTGGTACAGGCGGTGGACGCCGGTCGTGGTCTCCTCCGTGACGCCGCCGATCGCCTGCGCGATCGTCGTCCAGCGCAGCGGGTCCGCCTCGAGCGCGCGGCGCAGCACGCCGCGCACCACGTTCATCTCGTGCGTGTGGTCCGGCTCGCCGGGCAGCGTGTCCGGGGGCACGACGCCGGCACGCTCGTACTGCAGGCCGAGGTGGACCAGCATCGTCGCGTCGCCGCCGTCGTCGAGGATGAGGTTGGGCCCGCGGCCGTCGGGCTCGTCGCCCGGCCACACGAGGATCTGCTCCGTGCAGTCCCAGTACTCCTCGAGCGACTCGCCCTTCCACGCGAACACCGGTACGCCGCGCGGGTCGTCGGGCGTCCCGTCGGGACCGACCACGACGGCGGCCGCGGCCTCGTCCTGGGTGCTGAAGATGTTGCAGCTCGCCCAGCGGACCTGGGCGCCGAGCGCGACGAGCGTCTCGATCAGGACCGCCGTCTGGACGGTCATGTGCAGGGAGCCGGCGATGCGGGCGCCCGCCAGCGGCTGGGCGGCGCCGTACTCGGCGCGCAGCGCCATGAGGCCCGGCATCTCGTGCTCGGCGAGGCGGATCTGGTGCCGGCCGGCCTCGGCCAGGGCGAGCGAGCGCACCTTGTAGCGGCCCGGGACCTCGTCGAAGCCCGGCGTGGGCTGGGTCTGCTCGGGTGCCTCCGTCGTTGCGGACATGGTTCTCCTCCGGGGTCAGGGTCATGTCGGTGCGCTGGGGGCTCCCGTCTGCGCGGGGCCGCACCGCGGTGCGCCCCCTCCAGCGTATCGGTGCCCGCGCCGGCTGGCGGCGTTACCAAACTGTGACCTACGCTCGAGGTGATGGCAGAGACGACGCCCCAGACCCGGCCCGCCCAGGGCTCCCCCGCCTTACCCGCCCAGACCTCTCCCGCCCGCCCCGCCGAGGGCTCCCCCGCCCGGCCCGCCCAGCGACTCCTCGCGATGGACGGCCTGCGCTTCGGCGCCGCGGCGGCCGTCGTGCTGTACCACTTCACCGCGACCTCGACGGTGACCCGCTACTGGGGCGGGACGCCCGGCGCCGAGATCTTCCCCGCCCTCAACGGCGTGACCCGTTACGGCTGGCTCGCCGTCGAGCTGTTCTTCGTCATCAGCGGGTTCTTCATCCTCATGACCGCCCAAGGGCGGCCCCTCGCCCACTTCACCGGTTCCCGCGTCGGGCGCCTCTTCCCGGCGTACTGGGCGACCATCGTCATCACCGCCGTGCTGCACGCGTTCTGGGCGGACGGCCGTCAGCCCACCTTCGGCGAGACGCTGGCGAACCTGACGATGGTGCAGGAGCTCTTCGGCCTGCAGAGCTCGCAGGTCGTCTTCTGGACTCTGCTCGCCGAGCTGAAGTTCTACCTGCTCGTCGGGGTCCTCCTGGCGTTCGGGCCCCTGACGCGCGACCGGGTCGTCGCGCTGTCGGTGCTGTGGCCCCTGGCGGGCTTCCTCGCCCGCGCCACCGGGCACTTCGAGCTGGGCGAGGCCGTCGTCGCCCGGTACTCCCCGTACTTCGCGGTGGGCATGCTGCTGTTCCTCCTGCGGCGCGACGGCGTCCGCGGCAACCGGTCGGTCCTCGCGGCGCTGGCCGGCAACGTCGCCCTGTGCTGCCACCTCGTCGTGGTCGCCGCGGGCCACTCCGCGCACCTCCAGGAGGTCCGGGTCGACCCCGCCGTCTCGCTGACCCTGATGCTGGCCTGCATCGCGGCCGTCTGGGTCGCCTCGAGCCCGCGCATCGTGGTCCGCCGGTCGGTGCCCGTGGCCCTGTGCACGGCGGGCGGCCTCCTCACGTACCCGCTGTACCTCGTGCACAGCGAGTTCGGCTACGCGACGATCCAGGCGCTCACGGCGCGCGGTGTGCACCCGTGGGTCACGCTCGGCGCGGCGCTCGCCGTGACGGGGCTCCTGGCCTGGGCCGTCTACGCGTTCGTCGAGCGCCGGTGGTCCCGCCCGCTGCGCCAGGCGGTCGTGCGCGCGCTGACGCCCGCACGTGCGGCCGGCCTGGCCGCCGTCCCGCGCCGCCGGCCGGCGACGACGAGCGGCTGACCACGGCGCGCGGGCGAGGCGGCCATCACCCCGCCCGCGCGCGATGATGGGACCGATGCCTGCCGACGCACCACTGTTCCCGCGCACGGTCGTGCTGGGCGCGTTCCTGCCGACGTTCGTGTTCGACGTCGGCGTGGGCGCCATGCTCCCCGTCGTCGCGCCGACGGCGACCGGCCTGGGGGCGAGCCTCGCGACCGCGGGCGTCGTGGCGGCCCTGCTGCCCGTCGGTCAGATCCTCGCCGACGTGCCCGCCGGCGCGTTCGCCGACCGGGTCGGGGACCGCCGCGCGATGCTCGCGGCCGGCGGCGTCGCGGCGCTCGCGTTCGCGACGGCGGCCGTCGCCCCGCAGCTGCTCACCTTCGCGGTGGCGGTGCTCGCGCTCGGCGCGGCGGCCGCCGTCTTCAACCTCGCACGCCACTCCTACCTCACGGAGATCACGCCCCCGCTGCGGCGCGCCCGCGTCCTGTCGACGCTCGGCGGCGTGCACCGGATCGGCCAGTTCGTCGGGCCTTTCGTCGGCGCGCTCGTGATCCACGGCGGCGACGTGCGCGGCGTCTACCTCCTCGGGGCGGCCGCGGCGGTGGCCGCGACGTCGGTCCTGCTGGTCGTGCGGGACGACCCGACCGCCCGGCAGCGCGGCGCGGCGGCGAGCCCGCGGCCCCAGCCGCGCCTGCGGGAGGTCCTGCGCGACCACCGCGACCTGCTGGCGACGCTCGGCACCGCGGTGCTCCTCGTGGCGGCGGTCCGCGGGGCTCGGCAGACCGTCATCCCGCTGTGGGGCGAGCACCTCGGCCTCGACCCCGCCGTGACGTCGCTCGTCTTCGGCGTCGCCGGCGGGGTCGACATGCTCCTGTTCTACCCGGCGGGCAAGGTGATGGACCGGCTGGGCCGGCTGTGGATCGGGGTGCCGTCGATGCTCGTCATGGCCGTCGCGCTCGCGGTGCTGCCGTTCACCCAGACGGCCGCCGGGCTCGCCGTCGCCGCGGGCCTGCTCGGGCTCGGCAACGGGATGAGCTCGGGCATCCTCATGACGCTGGGCTCGGACGTGTCTCCCGCCCAGGGGCGCGCCCGGTTCCTCGGACTGTGGCGCGTCCTGCAGGACTCGGGCACCGCCGTCGGCCCGCTCGTCATCGCGGCCGGGGCCGCCCTCGGCTCGCTCGCCGCCGGGGTGTGGGTCGCGGCCGTCCTCGGCCCGACGGCGGCCGCGGCCCTCGGGCGGTGGGTCCCTCGGTGGACCGTCCACGCGAACCGGACGACCCGCCGTCAGGCCGGGCTGCTCCCGTGAGCGCGCGCCCGCGCGATTACCAGATCGCCGCGGGGCAAAGCAACGTCACGCTCTGGTAACGATTCGCCATGTCGTGGCATGCCCCGCGATCCGCACGATCTCAACGATCGTCGCCGCGGGACACGTGCTCCACGATGCGCATCTGGGGGGTCGCGGCTGGAAACGCGCGGCGATACCGGGCATGGTGCCCGAGGCCTGTTGCGCCCACCCGGCCTCCGCACGACGTGCTCGTGACCGTCGCATTGCGACCCGCACGCCGTGCCGGCCCGCCGGGCGCACCCGAACGTGACGGAAGGTGGCGATCCTGCCCTGATGCCGGCAGCACATACCACCCCGACGACCGAGGACGCCGCGGACGCGACGCCCGGCTCGTCGACAGCAGCATCGGCGCCCGCAGTCTCCGTGCGCGGCGTCTACAAGGTCTTCGGACCGCGGCCCGCGGAGGCCGTCCGGCGGCTCCGGTCCGGTGCGTCGCGCGACGAGGTGAAGGACCTCGGCACCGCCGCGGTCATCGACGCGAGCTTCGACGTCGCCCACGGCGAGATCTTCGTCGTCATGGGGTTGTCCGGTTCCGGCAAGTCGACGCTGATCCGCATGCTCAACGGGCTGTGGGCACCCACGGCCGGCCACGTGCTCCTCGGCGACGCCGACCTCGCCCGGGTCGACGCGAGGCGCCTGCGCGAGCTGCGCCGCAGCCGCGTGTCCATGGTCTTCCAGCACTTCGCGCTGCTGCCGCACCGCACGGTGCTCGACAACGCCGCCTACCCGCTCGAGATCCAGGGCGTGGGCGCGACCGAGCGCCGGGAGCGCGCCCGCACGGCGCTCGACCTCGTGGGCCTCGACGGCTGGCAGGACGCGCTGCCGTCGCAGCTGTCCGGCGGCATGCGCCAGCGCGTCGGTCTCGCCCGCGCCCTGGCCGCCGACACCGACGTCCTGCTCATGGACGAGGCGTTCAGCGCGCTCGACCCCCTCATCCGCAGCGAGATGCAGGACCAGCTCCTCGAGCTGCAGCGCTCGCTCGGCAAGACGATCGTCTTCATCACCCACGACCTCAACGAGGCCATGCACATCGGCGACCGCATCGCGATCATGCGTGACGGGCGCGTCGAGCAGGTCGGCACGGCAGGGGAGATCCTCGCGGCGCCCGCGAGCGAGTACGTCGCCCAGTTCATCGCCGACGTCGACCGGTCGCGCGTCCTGACCGCCTCGTCGGCGATGGTCCGCATCGGCGAGCTGCCGCAGGCCGAGGCCGACCTCGCCGACGGCGCGCCCGCCGTCGACCAGGACGCGACCCTCGCCGAGGTCCTCGCCCCGCTCGCCGACGCCGACGGCCCGGTCCGCGTGACCGACGGCGACGGCAGCACGGTCGGCGTCCTGCGGGCCGACGACGTCGTGGTCGCCATGGCGCAGCCCACCGGCGACGAGGAGGCCCGCGCGTGAACCCCGAGACCCTCGTCCCCCGCATCCTGGTCGGTGACGCCGTCGAGACGGTCGTCGACTGGGTGACCGTCACGTTCCGGGCACTGTTCCGGTTCGTCAAGGACGCCCTCCTTGGCGTCTACGACGTGCTCGAGCTCGCCCTCACCACGCCGCCCGACTGGCTCGTCGCCCTCGTGCTCGCCTCGGTCGCGTTCGCGGCCAAGGGCTGGCGGCTCGCGGTCGGCTCCCTGGTCGGCCTCGCGCTCGTCCTCGGCATGGACCAGTGGGGCAACGCGATGGAGACACTCGCGCTCGTCCTGGTCGCGTCGCTGATCGCGCTCGCGATCGCCGTCCCGCTCGGCATCTGGGCCGCGCGCTCCGACCGGGTGTCGACGGTCGTCAAGCCGGTCCTTGACCTCATGCAGACCATGCCGGCGTTCGTCTACCTCATCCCGACCGTCGTCATCTTCCTCACCGGCCCCGTGCCCGGCATCGTCGCGACGGTCATCTTCGCGCTCGCACCGGGCGTCCGGTTCACCGAGCTGGGCATCCGGCAGGTCGACGCCGAGGTGGTCGAGGCCGGCCACGCGTTCGGCGCGACCCCCGGGCGCATCCTGCGCCAGATCCAGCTCCCCCTCGCGGCGCCGACCATCATGGCCGGCGTCAACCAGGTGATCATGCTCGCGCTGTCCATGGTCGTCATCGCCGGCATGGTCGGCGCGGGCGGCCTGGGCAACGAGGTGGTCGCCGCCCTGCAGCGCGTCAACGTCTCGCTCGGCGTCGAGGCCGGCCTGTCCGTGGTGATCCTCGCGATCTTCCTCGACCGGGTCACCTCCGGCCTGGCGAACCGCGCCCCCGTGGCCCGCGCCCTCGCACGGGCCGCCGCCTGACCGTCCCCGACCGGGGACACCCCGACCCGGACGGCGCCGCCGTCCACGGAAGGAACCATGACCTCCGCACGCTCCACCCGCCCCGCCCGCACCCGCCGCGCCGCGGCCGCCGGCGCCGTCGCCGCCCTCGGCCTCACGCTGACCGCCTGCGCGTCCGACGAGCCGCAGCCCGCCGGCGGCGCCGAGACCCCGGCCGGCGACGAGACCGAGATCTCGATCGGCATCCCGTCCGGCTGGGACGAGGGCATCGCCGTCTCCCACCTCTGGAAGAACGTCCTCGAGGACCAGGGCTACACGGTCGAGACCGAGACGGCCGACGTCGGCATCATCTACACCGGCCTGGTCGGCGGCGACTTCGACGTCACGTTCGACGTCTGGCTGCCGTACACGCACGCCTCCTACGAGGAGGAGTACGGCGCCGAGGTGACGGACCTCGGCACCTGGTACGACGACGCGAAGCTCACGATCGCGGTCAACGAGGACTCCCCCGCGCAGACCATCGAGGACCTCGCGGCCATGGCCGACGAGTACGGCAACAAGCTCGTGG
>JAPSLD010000116.1 GCA_031181105.1 Isoptericola sp.
CCGGGGCGGCGACGCGGGCGAGCAGCAGCTGGCGTGCCAGCGTGGCACGGTTGAGGGCACGCCGGAGCACACGTCGGCTCGTCTGGGCCACACTCGACCCGTGACGAACGACCCCGCACCCGGGAACGCCCCCGGCGCCGACGCCACGCCCGTGCCCCTGACGACCGGTCGCCTGACCCTGCGCCTGTACCGTCCGGAGGACCTCGAGCCGAGCCTCGGTTACTACGGCGATCCCGAGGTCGCGCGCTACCTCCTCGAGGACGCGTGGACCGCCGACGTCGCCGAGGCCAAGATCGCCAAGCGCATCGCGCGCTCCGGGATCCGCGGGCCCGGCTCCGCCCTCGCGCTCGTGGTCGAGCACGAGGGCGTCGTCGTGGGCGACGTCGCCCTGTGGACGACGGGCGACACGGTCTCGCGCGGGGAGGTCGGGTGGGTGTTCCACCCCGACCACACCGGCCAGGGGTTCGCGACCGAGGCGGTGCGCGCGCTGCTCGGGCTCGCGTTCGACTACTACGGGATGCACCGCGTCGTGGCCCAGCTCGACGCCCGCAACGAGCGCTCCGCCCGGCTGTGCGAGCGGCTGGGCATGACGCGCGAGGGCCACCTGCGCCAGGACTGGTGGTCCAAGGGAGAGTGGACCGACACCCTCGTGTACGGGATGCTCGCCGAGGAGTGGTGACCGGACCCCGGCCCCGCGGACCCTGGGGCGTCTCAGGCGCGGCCGTACCGCTCGGCGAGGAACTCCTCCCACGTCTGCTTGCCCACCGCCCGGTCGGCGGCCAGGTTCGCGCCCGCCGCGTACGCCCGCGCCGCCCTGCCCGGGACCCGCACCGGCACCATCGGCCGGCGCCTCCCGACCGCCTCGAGGTAGCCGCGCACCAGCTCGCGCAGCGGGCGGACCTCGGGTCCGGCCATGTCGGGCACCCGTCCCGCGGGCCGCGAGAGCGCGAGGTCGACGAGCCGGGCGGCGACCTCGTCGGCGGCCACCGGCTGGACCCGCCAGTCCGACGGCACGGGCGCGACGGGCAGCCGAGCCACCGCTTGCGCGAACCCGTGGACGAAGTCGTGGAACTGCGTCGCGCGCAACGTGGTCCAGGGCAGCCCTGAGCGCTCGACGACGATCTCCGCAGCCCGCTTGTCGGCCATGTACCCGAACGCCGCCCGGTCGAACCGCGACCGTACGGGCACGGTCCCCGCCCCGACCACCGACACGAAGACGAGGTGCGGCGCGGCGCCCGTCCGGCGCACCGTGTCCACGAGCGTCGCCGTCGTCGCCTCGTTGTGCGCGCCGTCGCCCGCGAGGTGCACGACCACGTCCACGTCCTGCACCGCGTCCGGCACGCCCGCGCCCGTCGCCAGGTCACCGGCGACGAGCGTGACGCCGTCGCCGGGCACCGTGGCGACCGCACGCCGGCTCAGGACGCGCACGTCCTCTCCCGCGGCGACGAGCCGTGGCACGACGAGCGACCCGAGCGTGCCCGTGCCGCCGGTCACCAGGATGCGTCGCATGTCTCCTCCGTCCTGCCGCGCCGTGCGCACGGCTCGCTCCTTCGACGGGGCGGGCACGCACGGACGTGACGGGGTGGGCGACGGACGGCAGGCGGGCGAGGCGCCGGGTCGTCGTCGTCAGTCAGTGGCCCGCGTGGCCGGCGTGCTCGACGCGACCGACGGCGTCCTCGTCACCCGGCTCCACGACGACGAGCTGGCCCATCATCCCCTCGTCCTCGTGCCGCAGCATGTGGCAGTGGAACATGTACGGCACGTGCGGGTCGGTGTAGTCCTCGAACCGCATGAGCAGCCGGTAGGTGCGGTTCGGCTCGAGGTAGACGGTGTCCTTGGGCCCGGCGAGCTCGGGCGGCGGCGCGTCGCCGTCGACCGACAGCACCCGGAACTGGACGTCGTGCACGTGGAAGCTGTGCGGCATCGGCGCGATGCTGCGCACCTCCCACACCTCCGTGCTGCCGACGGTGACGACCTCGTCGATGCGCTCCATGTCCATGCGCCGGCCGTTGATGCGGCGGTCGTCGAGCTCGAACGTGCGCGTCACGGTCGCGTCGGCCTCGTGGAGCGCGTCGTCGGGGGCGTGCACCGACGGCTCCCAGGCCGGCTCCGGTGACGGCGCCAGCTCGTCCGCGGCCCGCAGCTCGAGCACGTCGAACGCGTCGTTGCCGCCCATCGCGAACGGCACGACGACGTCGCCCAGGTCCGCCTCGAACGAGTGCAGCCGCGTGGTGTCCCCCGGTTGCAGCGTCACGACGACCTCCGCGCGCTCGCCCGGCGCCAGCCGGACCTGCTCGAGCGTCAGCGGCTGGTCCAGGAGGCCACCGTCGGTCGCGACGAGCTGCATGTCGCGGTCCTCGAAGCCGAGCTGGTACGTGCGTGCGGTGGAACCGTTGAGCAGCCGCAGGCGCACCCGCTCCGTCGTCACCTCGTGGAACGCGCCGACGGTGCCATTGGCCGTCACCGTCCCGCCGAGCGTCCCGGGCTCGCGGCCGCTGTCGTCGAGCCGGAGCTGCCCGGCGTCGTCGAACGCCTTGTCCTGCACGATGACGGGCACGTCGTCGACGCCGTAGGTCTGCGGCAGGTCGGCGGCGCGGGACGCGTCGTCGTCGAGCAGGAAGAGGCCCGCGAGCCCGCGGTAGACGTGCTCCTCCGTGGCCCCGTGCGGGTGCGGGTGGTACCAGAGCGTGGCGGCGGGCTGGTCGATCTCCCAGGTGGGCCGCCACGTCTCGCCGGGCGCCACCTCCTGGTGCGGCCCGCCGTCCATCGCCGCGGGCAGGTGCATCCCGTGCCAGTGCACGCTCGTGGGCTCGTCGAGCCCGTTGGTGACCTCGACGGCGACCCGCTCGCCGCGCTCGGCGCGGAGCGTCGGGCCGAGGTGAGACCCGTCGAAGCCCCAGGTGCGCGTCTCGACGCCCTCGGGCGTGGCCGGGGCGAACGACGTCGTCCCCTCCTGCGCGGTGAGCGTGAACGTCCGCACGCCGTCGACGACGCGGGACTCGGCGAGCGGCGGGATCGCCAGCTCGTTGGCGAACTCCTGCTCGGTCACGGCGCTGACCGACGCGCCGGAGCCCAGCGCGCAGCCCGACGCGACGAGGGCGACCGCGAGCGCCCCGGCGAGACCCGCCGTCGTGCGCCTCATCGCCCCTCCCCCCGGACCTTCTGCACGCCGAGGGCGAGCACCCCCGCGACGAACCCCCAGAACGCGTCCATCGCGAGCGCGGGGACGACGGTCCAGGCCGCGGCGGTCTCGCCGGGCAGGCCCACGCCGCCGAAGAGCAGCGAGGCCGCCATCGCGACGAGACCGAAGACGACGCCCGTGAGCGTCAGGGTCAGGACGGGCCGGGCGACGCGGCCGAAGCCGACGACCGCGACCCACACGAGGGCGGTGAACCCGACGATCGCGAGCGCGCGCGGCGCGCCGGTGCCGCCGACGCCGGTCAGGGCGGTGAGCGGCCACAGCAGCGCCATCGAGCCGAGGCCGAAGACGAGCGGCCACGGGATCGCCGTGGCCCGGGACTGTGCCGATGACGGTGTCTCGTTCATGCCCACGACGATGCCGATCCCGGCCCCGGTGCCACATCCGGCCGGGGGCGTCTCCTGATGTCGCTCGGGGGCGACATCGACCCTGAGATGCATCAGGGTCCGCCGGCTTCTTCGATCGGCAGCTCCGTCCTCGATCGGCCCCTTGAGCGACCGATCGAGGACGGAGCTGCCGATCGAGGACGGCGTCGACCGCAACAACTAGGCTGGCGGCGTGGTCAGGGACGCGACCAGAGCCCCCGGCGGCGTCGATCCGCGCGGCGCCGACCCGCGCGTCGTCGACGTCGCGCTGGCCATCGCCATGGCCCTCGCGATCGCCGTCGTCATCGCCGCCGACTTCGATGGTGCTCGCAGCTCCGGCCCGGCCGCGTACCTCTTCGCCGTGGGGTTCGGCGCACTCGTGCTCGTCCGCCGGCGCGTGCCGCGCGCCGTGCTCGTGCTCACGGTGCTGGGGATCTTCGTCTACTACGCGCTCGGCTTCCCCGTGATCGGCACGGCCCTGCCCGCGGTGGCCGCGCTGTACTCGGCGGCCGAGCTCGCGTTCACCTGGTGGGCCGCCGGCGCGGGCACCGTCCTGGTGGCCGTGTCCGCCTACTTCCGCGTCATCGAGGGCCAGCCGACGGCGTACCTGTACGGGTACGAGCTCGTGACCAACGTCGCGCTCGTCGCGGCCGCGATCGCCCTCGGGGTCGCGGTGCGCCTCACGCGCGAGGCCCGCGCGCACGCCGAGCGTGTCCGTGCGCTGGTGGCGGCCGAGCAGGCGCGCACCGCCGAGCAGCGGATCCAGGCGGAGCGCATGCGCCTCGCCCGCGACCTGCACGACGTCGTCGGGCACAACCTGTCGGTCGTCGCGCTGCACACGGGCGTCGCCTCCGAGGCGGTGGGGCGGGACGACGCCGTCGCGCGCACCGCCCTCGAGCAGGTGCGCGCGGCCACGTCGGGCACGCTGCACGAGCTGCGGGCGACCGTGCGGGTCCTGCGGCGCCCGGCGGACGGCGACGGCGACGGCGACGGCGACGGCGCGACTGTGCCGGCCGGGCCGGCCGGGCTGGCCGGGCTCGACGCGCTCGTCGCCCCCGCGCGGGCCACCGGCCTGGACGTCGAGCTCGACGTCACGGTGCCGCCCGGCGCGCTCGACGCCACGGTCGACGCCGCCGCGTTCCGGATCGTCCAGGAGTCGCTCACCAACGTGCTGCGGCACTCCGGCGCCGCCCGCGCCCGGGTGCGGGCCGCCGTCGACCACGGCCGGCTCCACGTCGAGGTGACCGACGACGGGCGGGGGGCCGGCGGCGCCGCACCCGACGCCGGGGCCGGCATCGCCGGCATGCGGGAGCGGGCGGCCCTGCTCGGCGGCACGCTCACCGCGGGCGACGCACCGGGCGGCGGGTTCGCCGTCGTCGCCGACCTTCCCGCGAGGCTGGGCGCATGATCCGCATCGTGCTGGTCGACGACCAGGAGCTCGTGCGCGCGGGGCTGCGCCCGCTGGCCCAGCACGACGGCGACGTCGAGGTCGTCGGCGAGGCGGGCGACGGACGCGCCGGCCTGGCGCTCGTGCGCGAGCTGCGTCCCGACGTCGTGCTCATGGACGTCCGCATGCCGCGCATGGACGGCCTCGAGGCGACGCGCGCGATCGTTGCCGACCCGGCGCTGGACGGCGTGCGCGTGCTGGTGCTCACGACGTTCGACGAGGACGAGCACGTGTTCGCCGCGATCCGCGCCGGCGCGTCCGGGTACCTGCTCAAGGACGTCTCGCCGGCCGACCTGCGCGCCGCGATCCGCACCGTCGCGGCGGGCGACTCGCTCCTGTCCCCCGCGGTGACCGCCACGGTCATGCGGGCGGTCGCCGCCGGCCCGCAGGTGCGCGACGCGGGGCGCCTCGCCGGGCTCACCGACCGCGAGCGCGAGGTGCTCGAGCAGGTCGGGCGCGGGCTGACGAACGACGAGGTCGCCCGCGCGCTCTACCTGAGCCCCGCCACCGCGCGCACGTACGTCAGCAGGCTGCTCACCAAGCTCGCCGCCCGCGACCGCGCCGCGCTCGTCGTGCTCGCCTACGAGACGGGCCTCGTCCGGCCCGGGGGTACGACGCCCGGGTAGGGACTCTCTCGCCCGCCGGGCGGGCGGGCGCCGGGTCGTCCATGCTGTCGGGATGAGCGGACGGCGGCGCTCGCGGGGCGGGACGGCGGCCCGGCTGGGCGCATGGGCCGCCGACTACGCCTGGGCGACCGACCGCCAGGTCCGGAGCCTGCTGCGCCCGCAGCGCCTGCCCACCGGGTCGGGCGACCGCGCACCCGTCGTGCTGCTGCCCGGGATCTACGAGACGTGGGAGTTCCTCTCCCCGGTCGCGACGGCCGTCGCACGCCGCGGCCACGCTGTCCACGCCGTGCGCGGGCTGGGGCACAACGCGCGACCCGTCCCCGAGGGCGCCGAGGTCGCCGCCGAGTACCTCGAGCGGTCCGGGCTGACCGGCGTCGTGCTCGTCGCGCACAGCAAGGGCGGGTTGATCGGCAAGCGCGTCATGCTCTCGCCCGCGGGCGAACGCGTCCTCGGCATGGTCGCGATCGCGACGCCGTTCTCCGGCTCCCGCTGGGCGCGCTACATGCTCGCCCGGTCGCTGCGGTCCTTCGACCCGCGCGACCCGGTCCTCCTGGCGCTCGCCGGGGAGCTCGTCGTCAACGAGCGGATCACGGCGGTCTACCCCGAGTTCGACCCGCACATCCCGGAGAGCGGGCAGCTTCCCGGAGCCCGGAACGTCGAGCTGCCGCTGTCGGGGCACTTCCGCCCGCTCGGGCACCCGCGGCTCGTCGACGTCGTCGTGCGCGAGGTGGACAGGCTCGCGTCGTCCGCTCCCGACGACCGTGGCCGCCGCTAGTCTTCTCGGGTAACTACCCGACCCCGAAGGTTCCCATGCACCGCAGCAGACCACTGCTCCGCCGCCTGCTCCTGCCCCTCGTCGTGGCGGGCGTCCTGCTCGCCGGCTGCAGCTCGCCTGGTGCGGAGCCGTCGGGCTCCCCGGACACCTCCGCCGAGCCCGCTCCGTCCGTCGTGCGCGTGCCCGAGGAGGCGGCGACGATCACCGAGGCGGTGGGGCGCGTGGCCGAGGGCGGCATGGTCCTCGTCGGCCCGGGGGTGTACGAGGAGGAGGTCCGGATCACGACGCCGGACGTCACGCTGCGCGGCCTCGACCGCGGCGCCACGATCATCGACGGCGGAGGGACGCGGTCGTTCGGGGTCGTGGGGGCGGCCGACGGCGTCCGGGTGGAGAACCTCACCGTGCGCTCCACCCTGTTCTACGGCGTGCTCGTCACGAGCGTGCACGGGGAGGACGGCCCGCTCGCCCACGGCGGCCCGGGGTACACGCGCCTCGACCCGGAGGAGTTCCCCCCGCTCGAGCGGTTCGCGGTCAGCCACGTGACGGCGTCGAACAACGGCCTGTACGGGATCTACGCGTTCAACGCCCGGCACGGGACCATCACGGACTCGTACGCGTCCGGGTCGGCGGACTCGGGCATCTACGTCGGCCAGTGCGAGGAGTGCGACGTGCTCGTGACCGGCAACGTGGCGGAGCGCAACGCCGTCGGGTTCGAGAACGCCAACGCCTCCGACTCGGTCGTGGTGGCCGGCAACCGCTTCAGCGGGAACCGGATCGGGATGACGCTCCTGTCGTCCTACCAGGAGGCGTTCACGCCCCAGCGAGGCAACACCGTGGTCGGCAACCTCGTGGCCGACAACACCAGCGCCGAGTCCCCCGCGCACGCGCTGGGCGGCTTCGGCATCGGCATCGGGATCACCGGCGGCCAGGCCAACGAGCTCGCGCGCAACCGCATCACGGGGCACCCCGTCGCGGGCGTGCAGCTGGGCAACGCCGAGGACATCCCGGCGCAGGGCAACCGGTTCGTCGCCAACGCGTTCGGGGCCAACGGGGTCGACCTGCTCGACACCTCCGCGCAGCGGACGCCGTCGTCCGGCACCTGCGTCGACCCCGCGGGCGGCGAGGGCCCGGCCACCGCGCTGCCGCCCGCGCTCCTCGACGCCGCGTGCCCCGACGGCACGGGTCCGCTGGTCGGCGTGACGGACGGCGTCCCGGCCGTCGAGGTACCGCCCGGCACGAGCTTCCTCGACGTGCCGGCACCACCCGAGCAGCCGTCGATGCCGGACCCGGAGCGGGCGCCCGAGCGTCTGCCGGCGACGCTGGAGCTGCCTGACCTCGCCGGATTCCCGCTGCCCGGCCCGGACCTCCTCGCCGACCGCGCGGGGACGGCCGCATGACCAGGACCGCGCCGGCGCCGCGCGTCGCGGCCGGCGCCGCCGCCGTCGCGCTCGCGCTGACGCTCGGGCTTGGCGCCTGCGGCTCCGACGGCGCCGACGGGGCGGGGTCAGGCGGCAGCGCGTCGCCCACGGCCTCGGCACGTCCGCTCACCACCGACGAGGCACAGGGCCTCGCCACGATGCGGTTCCAGAACTACGCCGCGGGGGTGCGCACCGTCCGGTTCGAGGTCGCCGACGGGGGGCGCTCCTACGCCGTCGACGGGTGGGTCGACTTCGCCGCGCACCTCGGCTACGCGGTCGCGCGCGAGACCTCGTCGGGCGAGGCCGGCCTGCTGGCGTGGACGTCGCAGACCGTCTCGACGTTCGACGGCGCCGCGGCCTCGGACGACGGCGGCAAGCCGCCCCTGCCGCCACCCGGCCTCGACGATGCCGCCTGGACGACGTCGGAGCTGCTCCCCGAACGGTCCCGGCTGCACGCGCTGCTCTCCGTGCTCGTCAGGCTGGGCAACGACCGGCCGGACAACCCCGTGCTGCTGCAGCAGTCCGACGCGCGGTGGCTGCGCGCGGACAGCGTCGACGGCGTGCCCGTCCAGGTCCTGGCCGGGCCGACGTCGGACGACGTGTCGGCCCAGGACCCGGACGCCGACGGCAGCGCGGCGACCGTGCGGTACTGGGTCGACGAGAGCTGGCGCATCCTGCGCCTCGAGGCGCGTCTCGGCGGCAGCGGCGACTGGACCGCGGTCGACCTCGGCACCGCTGAGGGGGTCGACTTCGCCGACGCCTTCCACGCCGCGGCACAGGCGGCTCCGACGCCATGACCGACGATGCGCGGATGGACCGCCGCACGCTGCTGCGCGGGCTCGCGGGCGTCGGCCTCGGGCTGGGCGTCGGCGCGGGTGCCGGCGTCGGGGCCACCACCGTCGCCCTGCGTCCCGAGACGGCGGACGCCGCCACCACGCC
>JAPSLD010000117.1 GCA_031181105.1 Isoptericola sp.
CCCTGGAGCGCCAGCCCGACCTGATGGAGTACGCGGCCCGCAAGAACGTCATCCTGGCGAGCCCCGCGATCATGCTGGGACTGCTGCGGACCATCGCGTTCGCGTGGCGCCAGGAGGCGCTGGCCGACAACGCCCAGGAGGTGTTGAAGGTCGGGCGTGAGCTGCACTCGCGCCTCGTCACGATGACGAACCACATCACCAAGATGGGCCGCTCGCTGGAGGCGTCGACCAAGGCCTACAACTCGATGATCGGCTCGCTCGAGCGCAACGTCCTGACCTCGGCGCGCCGGATGGTCGAGCTGCACGTCGTGGACGAGAAGGACCGCATCGACGAGGTGCGCGGGCTCGAGGAGGTGCCCCGGCCGATCACCAGGCCGGAGCTCCTCGCGGCCGAGGAGGGCGGCGTCGTCGCGATCGACTCCGTGATCGAGACCGTGACCGTGAGCGAGCGCGCGTCCGTCGAGGCGCTCGTCGCCGCCGACCGGCAGGCGCTCGAGACGGCCGCCCGGCGCGCGGCCGAGCACGAGGCGGACGACTCCGCGGTCGGCTGACCGCCGAGCGGCCGGCCGTCGTCAGACCGGCTGGACGGGCAGCGCCCGGCGGTGCCGCGGGCGCGCGTCGTCCTCGCCGGCCGCCTTCAGGTCGGCGCGCAGCTCGCGCGGCAGCGAGAACATGAGGTCCTCCGTGGCGGTGCGGACCTCCTCGACGTCGCCGAAGCCGCGCTCCGCCAGGTACCGGATGACGTCCTCCACGAGGATCTCGGGCACCGAGGCGCCGGACGTGACGCCGACGGTGGCCACGCCGTCGAGCCACGCCTCGTCGATCTCCGCGGCACGGTCGACGCGGTACGAGGAGCGAGCGCCCGCCTGCAGCGCGACCTCGACGAGCCGCACCGAGTTCGAGGAGTTGGCGGACCCGACGACGATCACGAGGTCGCACGCGGGCGCGAGCTTCTTGACCGCGACCTGGCGGTTCTGCGTGGCATAGCAGATGTCGTCGCTCGGCGGGTCCTGCATCTCGGGGAACTTCTCCCGCAGCCGCCGGACGGTCTCCATCGTCTCGTCGACCGACAGCGTGGTCTGCGAGATCCACACGACCTTGCTCGGGTCCCGGACCGAGACCGTGTCGACCTCGTCGGGCGAGTTGACGACCTGCACGTGGTCGGGCGCCTCGCCCGCCGTGCCCTCGACCTCCTCGTGGCCGTCGTGGCCGATGAGCAGGATGTCGTAGTCGTCCTTGGCGAACCGCACGGCCTCCTTGTGGACCTTGGTCACCAGCGGGCACGTCGCGTCGATCGTGTCGAGGTTGCGCGCCGCGGCGGACGCCCGGACGGCGGGCGACACGCCGTGCGCCGAGAACACGAGGCGGGCGCCCTCCGGCACCTCGTCGGTCTCCTCGACGAAGACGGCGCCGCGCTCGCGCAGGGTCTCCACGACGTGCTTGTTGTGGACGATCTCCTTGCGCACGTAGACCGGCGCGCCGTACGTCTCCAGGGCCTTCTCGACCGCGACGACCGCACGGTCGACACCCGCGCAGTAGCCGCGCGGCGCGGCGAGGAGCACCCGCTTGCCGGCGGGCGCCGTCGTCGTCTGGAGGGGGGTCGTGGCAGTCGCAGTCACCCCGCCAGTGTAGGTGTCCGGTGTGGACGGCCGGGGCGGCGGATGTGTCGGGACCGTGCGGCATGCTGGGTCGCGTGACGGACGAGACACCTCCCCTGCCGCTGCCCGAGCGCGCGCTCGACACGACGCCACAGCGGCCGTGGCCCGTGCGCGTGCTCGCGGAGAAGATCCGCGGCTACGTCGACCGGATGCCGCCGGTGTGGGTCGATGGCCAGGTCGTCCAGTTCACCAACCGTCCCGGCTCGGGCATGCAGTGGCTCACGCTGCGGGACACCGACCGGGACATGTCGCTGCCGGTCACGGTGTACAGCCGCGTGCTCGCGTTCCTGCCCGAGCTGCCCGCCGAGGGCGACCACGTGGTCGTGCGCGCCAAGCCGACGTTCTGGACCAAGCGCGGGACGCTCCAGCTCCAGGCCGACCAGATCCGCGCCGTCGGCGTCGGCGAGCTGCTGGCGCGCATCGACCAGCTCCGGCGGGTGCTCGCCGCCGAAGGCCTGTTCGACGCCGAGCGCAAGCGTCCCCTGCCGTTCCTGCCGGCCGTCGTCGGGCTCGTGTGCGGCCGGGAGTCCAAGGCCGAGCACGACGTCGTCGTCAACGCGCGCGCCCGCTGGCCCCAGGTGCGGTTCGAGGTGCGTGAGGTCGCGGTCCAGGGCGTGAGCGCGGTGCGCGAGGTGTCCGACGCGGTCGCCGAGCTCGACGCGCGCCCCGACGTGGAGGTGATCGTCGTCGCCCGCGGCGGCGGGTCGGTCGAGGACCTGCTGCCGTTCAGCAACGAGGCGCTCGTGCGCGCGGTCGCGGCGTGCACGACGCCGGTCGTCAGCGCGATCGGGCACGAGACCGACGCGCCGCTGCTCGACCTCGTCGCCGACCACCGCGCGTCCACGCCGACCGACGCGGCGAAGCGCATCGTCCCCGACGTCGCCGAGGAGCGGCTGCGCGTCGAGCACGCGCGCCGGCGCATGCGCGGCGCGGTCCGCGGCCTGCTGGACCGCGAGCAGCGCGGGCTCGACGCGCTGCGCTCGCGCCCGGCGCTCGCCCGGCCCACCTCGCTCGTCGACGCGCGCGAACGGGAGGTGGTGCACGCGATCCGCACCGCCCGGCACTGCCTCGACGCGGCGCTGCTGCGCTCCTCGGGCGAGATCGGCCGCCTGGCCGCACAGGTGCGGGCGCTCTCCCCCGCCTCGACCCTCGAGCGGGGGTACGCCGTCGTCCAGCGCGACGACGGTCACGTCGTCCGCTCCCCCGACGACGTCGCGCCGGGCGACGGCGTGCACGTGCGGCTCGCCGAGGGCGCGCTGGACGCGGAGGTCACCGCCGTCGCCCGCTGACGCGCGGCCGGCGCACGCGACGGGCCTCAGGCGGGAGGACCGGAGCCCGCGGCGCGCCGGAACCGTGCGGAGAGCCGGTCGAACGCGGCCGCGAGCTCGGCGCCCTCGAGGACCTCGACGTCCACGCCCAGCTGCGCGACCCACAGCGCGAGCCGGTCAGGGTCGTCCGAACCCACCTCGACCCGGCACGCCGACGGCCCGACGGCCTCCACCTCGACCGGCGTGCCGACCTTCGCGGCGACCTCGTCGGCGGGCGCGTGCACGAGGATCAGCGCCCGGTACTTCCACGTCGCCGTGCGCACCCGGCCGACGACGTGGCGCACCATGGCGTCCTCCGGGACCGCCCGCCGCCGGAACCGGGCGCCCGTCGGTGCCGCCGGGACCATGCGGTCGACGCGGAAGACGCGCCAGTCGTCCCGGTCGAGGTCCCACGCGAGCAGGTACCACCGCGACCCCCACCTGACCAGCCGGTGCGGCTCCGTGACCCGTGACGACTCGCCGCCGTCGTGCTTCGTGTACCGGAACCGCAGCCGCTCGCCGGCGCGGATCGCGGCGGCGACGGCGCTGAGGACCGCCAGGTCGACGTCGAGGTCGGCGCCGGGCACGACGCTCGTCGACTCGCGCACCGCCTCGACCCGGCGCTGCAGCCGGGCGGGGAGCACCTGCTCGAGCTTCGCGAGCGCGGTGAGGGACGTCTCCTCGACCCCGAGCCCGCGGGTGGCCGCCGCGCCGAGGCCGACGGCCACGGCGACCGCCTCGTCGTCGTCGAGCAGCAGCGGCGGCATCGCCGTCCCCGCCGCGAGCCGGTACCCGCCCGCGACGCCGGGGCGCGCCTCGACCGGGTAGCCGAGCGCGCGCAGCTTCGCGACGTCGGTGCGCACCGTCCGCGAGCTCACCTCGAGCCGGTCGGCGAGCTCGGCGCTGGTCCAGTCGCGCCTGACCTGCAGCAACGACAGCAGCTTGAGCAGGCGGGCCGACGTCTCGATCACGCTCGATCTTCTCACCCAACCCGGAAGCAAGTCTTCCGCGATTGCTGCGAGCGTGGGGGCATGGCACAGAACACTGCACTCACCCCCTTCCGCATCGACGTCCCGCAGACCGACCTCGACGACCTGCGCGACCGGCTCGCACGCACGCGCTGGCCGGTCCCGGTCCCGAGGCGCGACGACCGCACGGACTTCAGCCGTGGCGTCCCCCTGACCTACCTGCGCGAGCTCGCCGAGTACTGGCGCGACGGGTTCGACTGGCGCGCGCAGGAGGCGGCGCTGAACGCGTACGACCAGCTCACCACCGTGGTGGACGGGCAGACCTTCCACGTCGTGCACGTGCGCTCGGCGAACCCCGACGCCGTGCCGTTGCTCCTGTGCCACGGCTGGCCGGGCTCGTTCGTCGAGTACCAGCGGCTGGTCCCGCTGCTCACCGACGAGTTCCACCTCGTCATCCCGTCGCTGCCCGGCTTCGGCTTCTCGACGCCCCTGTCGGGCACCGGCTGGGAGGTGGCACGCACCACGGAGGCGTACGCCCAGATCATGACCCGCCTCGGCTACGACCGGTTCGCGGCGCACGGCACCGACATCGGCGCCGGCGCCGCGGGCCGGCTCGCCGGGCTCTACCCCGAGCGCGTCCTCGGCGTCCACGTCGGCAGCGACGGGCGGTCGCTCGGGATGGTCGGCGACAAGTTCCCGTACCCCGACGGCCTGACCGACGACGAGATCGCCGAGATCGAGCAGGTCCGGGACCGGGACGCCGCCGAGCGGGGCTACTTCGAGATGCAGAACCACCGTCCCGACACGATCGGGGCCGCTCTCGCCGACTCGCCCGTCGGACAGCTCGCGTGGATCGTGGAGAAGTTCCAGACGTGGACCAACCCGGCCCGCCGGACCCCCGACGAGGCGGTCGACCGCGACCAGCTGCTCGCGAACGTCAGCCTCTACTGGTTCACGCGCAGCGGGGCGTCGAGCGCCCAGTTCTACTACGAGGCCGAGCACTCGGGACTCGACTGGCTCTCGTCCGTGGAGGTGGCCACCGCGTGGGCGGTGTTCGACACGCACCCGCTCGTGCGCCGCACGATGGACCCCTGGGGTGCGGTCAGCCGCTGGAGCGAGTTCACCGAGGGCGGTCACTTCCCCGCGATGGAGGAGCCGGAGCTGCTCGCCGGCGACATCCGGGCGTTCCTGCGCGGCATCGGCTGACCTGCCCAAGGCACGGGGTCAGCGCGGCGCCCGCCGCGACGACCCCGTGCCTCGGCGTGAGGTCAGCGGACCCGCTCCACCCGCCGCTCGTCCCACACGGGCTCCGCGCTCTCGCGCACGACCCCGTCCGCGCCGAACACGAGGAACCGGTCGAAGCTGCGGGCGAACCAGCGGTCGTGCGTGACCGCCAGCACGGTGCCGTCGAACGCCTCGAGCCCCTCCTGCAGCGCCTCGGCGCTCTCCAGGTCGAGGTTGTCGGTCGGCTCGTCGAGGAGCAGCGCCGTGCACCCACCGAGCTCGAGCAGCAGGATCTGGAACCGGGCCTGCTGCCCGCCCGACAGCCGGTCGAACGGCCGCTCGGCCGACGTCGTCAGCTCGTAGCGCCGCAGCGCCGACATGGCCGCGCTGCGGTCCTGGGCGTGGTCCTCCCACAGGACGTCGACCAGGGTGCGTCCGAAGAGCTCGGGGTGCGCGTGCGTCTGCGCGAAGTGGCCCGGCACGACGCGCGCGCCGAGCCGCCAGGTGCCGGTGTGCGCGACGCCGCCGCCGGCCAGCAGCCGCAGGAAGTGGGACTTGCCCGACCCGTTGGAGCCCAGGACGGCCACGCGCTCGCCGTAGAAGACCTCGAGGTCGAACGGCTTCATCAGCCCGGTGAGCTCGAGGCCCTCGCAGGTGACGGCCCGCGTCCCGGTGCGCCCACCGCGCAGCCGCATCCGGATGTCCTGCTCGCGCGGCGGCTCCGGCGGCGGCCCGGCCTCCTCGAACTTGCGCAGGCGGGTCTGCGCGGCGCGGTAGCGCGACGCCATGTCGTGGCTGTTCGCCGCGGCCTGCCGCAGCGTGAGCACGAGCTTCTTGAGCTGCGCGTGCTTCTCGTCCCAGCGGCGGCGCAGCTCCTCGAACCGGGCGAACCGCTCGCGGCGAGCCTCGTGGAACGTGGCGAAGCCGCCGCCGTGCACCCAGGCGTCGGCGCCGGCCGGTCCGGGCTCGAGCGCGACGATCCGGTCCGCGGCGCGCGAGAGCAGCTCCCGGTCGTGCGAGACGAACAGCACCGTCTTGCGGGTCGCGCGCAGCTGGTCCTCGAGCCACCGCTTGCCCGGCACGTCGAGGTAGTTGTCGGGCTCGTCGAGCAGCAGCACCTCGTCGGGGCCACGCAGCAGCGCCTCGAGCACGAGCCGCTTCTGCTCGCCCCCGGACAGGGTGCGGACCTCGCGGTGCTGGGCGCGGTCGTACGGGATGCCGAGCGCCGCCGTCATGCAGACGTCCCACAGGGTCTCGGCCTCGTAGCCGCGCGCCTCGGACCAGTCGGCGAGCGCCTGCGCGTACTGCATCTGGACGCGGGTCTGCTCGGCCTCGCCGCCGTCGGTCTCCATCACGGCGAGCTCGGCCGCGTCGACGGCCCGCGCGGCGTCCCGGATGCGCGGCGGCGCCACGGAGGCGAGCAGCTCGCGCACGGTCGTGCCGTCCCGCACCGACCCCACGAACTGCGGCATGACGCCGAGCCCGCCGCTCACGGCGACCGTCCCGCCGTCGGGCCGCAGCTCCCCGGTGATCAGCCGCAGCAGGGTCGTCTTGCCGGCGCCGTTCGGCCCCACCAGCGCGGTCACGCTGCCCTCCGGCACCCGGAACGACAGGTCGCCGAGGAGCGCGCGCCCGTCGGGCAGGTAGTACTCGACGTGGCTGACGTCCACGTGGCCCATGGCCCTCACCGCTCCCTCCAGCAGGCGTACGGCGCGACGTTACGCGGCGCCCGTGAGCGCGGCACGCCATTTCCGGACCGCCCGAGCACGATGTCGGCCCGGTGCGGTTGACTGTCCCCCGTGACCGACGCGAACCCCACCGACGACCCCGTGGACGTGCCGGACCCCGCCACCCTGACGTACGAGCAGGCCCGCGACGAGCTCGTGCGCGTCGTGGGCCGCCTCGAGGCCGGCGGCGAGCCGCTCGAGGTCTCGCTCGCGCTCTGGGAGCGGGGGGAGGCGCTCGCCGCCCGCTGCCAGCAGTGGCTCGACGGCGCCCGCGAGCGCCTCGCGGCCGCGCAGGCCGCGTCCGGCGGTTCCCCGGGCACCTCGAGCGCCGACGGTGCCGACGGTGCCGACGGTGCCGACGAGGAGCTCCGGTGACCGGGCACGTCCTCGCCGTGGGCGAGGCCCTGGTCGACGCGGTCCGGCGCCCCGACGGGTCGACGACGGAGCACCCGGGCGGCAGCCTCGCGAACGTCGCCCTCACGCTCGGCCGCCTGGGCCGCGAGGTGCGCCTCGCCACCTGGCTCGGCCGCGACGAGCGCGGGGCGACGGTGCGCGCCTGGCTCGACGAGTCGCACGTCGCGCTCGCCGACGGCAGCGACGGGGCCACGCGCACGAGCGTCGCCCGGGCGACGCTCGACGCGGCGGGCTCGGCCACGTACGAGTTCGACCTCGAGTGGCGCGTGCCCGACGGCGCCGCGGCGGACGCGGGCACCCTCGCGGTGCACACCGGGTCGATCGCGGCGGTGCTCGAGCCGGGCGCCGCGGACGTGCGGCGGCTCGTCGAGGCGGCGCGCGCGACGTCGACCGTCACCTACGACCCGAACGCCCGCCCCGTGCTCATGGGCACGGCCGACCGCACCCGCCCCCGGGTCGAGGAGCTGGTCGCGCTCGCCGACGTCGTGAAGGTGAGCGACGAGGACCTCGCGTGGCTCGCGCCCGAGGTGGCGCCGCTCGACGTGGCCCGCTCGTGGGTCCACGACCTGGGCGCATCGGTCGTCGTCGTCACGTTCGGCGGCGCGGGCGCCACGGCCGTCGCGCACTCCGGCGAGCTCACGGTGGCCTCGCGGAAGGTCGACGTCGTCGACACCGTGGGCGCCGGCGACTCGTTCATGGGCGCGCTGCTCGACGGCCTGTGGGAGGCGGACCTGCTCGGCGCCGAGCGGCGCGACGCCCTGCGCGCCGTCGACCTCGGCACCCTCGAGCGGTTGCTCCACCGGTGCGCGGCGGTCGCAGCGGTCACCGTCTCGCGCGCCGGCGCGAACCCGCCGTGGGCGCACGAGCTCGGGCACGCCGGAGCCCAGGACGTCACAGACCAGAACACCGAGAACCAGAACACCGAGAACCAGGACACCGAGAGCCAGGACACCAAGGAGGTTCGATGACCCCGGCAGAGGCATGGGCGGCGCTGCGCGCCGGCAACGAGAGGTTCGTGCGCGACGAGCCGGTTCACCCGTCGCAGGGAGCCGCCCGGCGCCGCGAGCTGCAGGCGGCGCAGCACCCCCACACGGTGGTGCTCGGCTGCTCCGACTCCCGGGTGCCGGCCGAGCTCGTCTTCGACCAGGGCCTGGGTGACGTCTTCGTGGTCCGCACCGCCGGTCACGTCCTCGACAGCACCGTCGTCGGCTCGATCGAGTACGGCGTCGAGGTCCTCGGTGCCTCGCTCGTCGTCGTCCTCGGCCACACCTCGTGCGGCGCGGTCGCCGCGACGGCGCAGACGCTCGCCACGGGCGA
>JAPSLD010000118.1 GCA_031181105.1 Isoptericola sp.
GCGCGGCGCAGCGACGCGTTCTCCTCGTAGTAGGACGACGGCCGGTAGCCGGCCTCCTGCATGGCGCTCGCCTCCGGCTCCGTCAGGCCGAAGAGGAAGAAGTGCTCGTCGCCGACGAGCTGGCGGATCTCGACGTTCGCGCCGTCGTCCGTCCCGATCGTCAGCGCCCCGTTGAGCGCGAACTTCATGTTCCCCGTGCCGGAGGCCTCCTTGCCTGCGAGCGAGATCTGCTCCGAGAGGTCCGCGGCCGGCACGAGCGTCTCGGCGACCGTGACGTTGTAGTTCGCGGGGAAGGCGACGCGCAGCACCCGCGACACCTCGGGGTGGGCGTTGACGACCGCCCCCACGTGGTTGACGAGCGCGATGATCTCCTTGGCCATCTTGTAGCCGGGCGCGGCCTTGGCGCCGAAGACGACGGTGCGCGGGGTGACGTCCTCGACCGCCAGCTCGCCCGAGGTGATCCGGTCGTAGAGCGTCACGACGTGCAGCAGCTTGAGCAGCTGGCGCTTGTACTCGTGCAGTCGCTTGACCATGACGTCGAGCATCGTGCCGGGGTCGATCTCGATCCCGTCGCGCGCCGCGAGCAGGCGCACGAGCCGGTCCTTGTTCGCGGCCTTCACCTCGCGGAACCGGCGCCGGAACTCGGCGTCGTCGGCCAGGGGCTCGAGCTCGCGCAGCCGGTCGAGGTCGGTGACCCAGCCGTCACCGATCGCCTCGGTGACGAGCGCCGACAGACCCGGGTTGGCCAGGCGCAGGAACCGGCGCGGCGTGACGCCGTTGGTCACGTTGGTGAACTTCTCCGGGAAGTGGTTCGCGAAGTCCGTCAGGACCTTGTCGCGCAGGAGCTGGCTGTGCAGCTCGGCCACGCCGTTGACCTTGGTGCCCGCGACCGTGGCCAGGTACGCCATGCGCACCGCCCGCTCCGGGTGCTCGGCGATGATCGACATGCGTCGCACGAGGAGCTCGTCGCCGCCCGAGGACTCGCGCACCTCGTCGAGGAACTCGTCGTTGATGCGGTAGATGATCTCGAGGTGGCGCGGCAGGAGCCGGGCCATGAGCTCGACCGGCCACACCTCGAGCGCCTCGGGCAGCAGCGTGTGGCAGGTGTACGCGAAGCACCGGCGCGTCACCTCCCACGCCTCGTCCCACTCGAACCCCTGCTCGTCGACCAGGATCCGCATGAGCTCGGGGATCGCGATGACCGGGTGCGTGTCGTTGAGCTGGAAGACGATGCGCTCGGGCAGGCGGTGCAGGTCGAAGTCGGCCGGCAGCAGCTGGTCGATGAAGTCCCGCAGCGAGCACGCGACGAAGAAGTACTGCTGCTGCAGCCGCAGCTCCTTGCCCTGCGGCGTCGAGTCCTCCGGGTACAGGACCTTGGAGATGTTCTCGGCGAACGTCTGGGCGCGCACCGCCTGGGCGTAGTCGCCGTGGTTAAAGATCTTGAGGTCGAATGCGTGCGTCGCGCGGGCGCTCCAGAGCCGCAGCGTGTTGACGCGTCCGTTGCGGTACCCGGGGACCATGTAGTTGTACGGGACGCCCAGGACCTGCCAGCCGGGCACCCACCGGGTGCGCTCGCGGCCGTCCGCGTCGGTGTACCGCTCGGTGTGCCCCCCGAAGCCGACCGTGACCTCGTGCTCGGGGTGCGCGAACTCCCAGGGCGAGCCCCGGTCGAGCCAGCTGTCGGGCTCCTCGGCCTGGCGCCCGTCGACGAAGGTCTGCCGGAAGATGCCGTACTCGTAGCGGATGCCGTAGCCGATCGCCGGGACCGACATCGTCGCGAGCGAGTCGATGAAGCACGCCGCGAGGCGGCCGAGACCGCCGTTGCCCAGGCCGGGCTCGATCTCGGCGTCGCGCAGCTCGTCGATGTCGACGCCGAGCGACGCCAGGCCCTCGCGGGCGACGTCCTCGAGGTCCGACGCGACGAGCGCGTTGTCGAGCTGGCGCCCGAGCAGGAACTCGGCCGACAGGTACGCCACGGCCTTCGGCTGGGTACGGATCTGGTCACCCGTGGTGCGCATCCAGCGCGCCATGAGGTAGTGCCGCACGGTGCGGGCGAGGGCGAGGTACTTGTCGTTGACGCTGGCACGCTCGAGCACGGTCCCCTGGGAGAAGGTCAGCTCGCGCAGGTACTCCCGCACGAACCCCTCCACGGAGTGCTCGGGGCTGGCGATGAGAGGAGTCGACTCGGTCACGGGTCGACCCTACACAGCGCTCACCCCCGGCTCACGCCCTCGTCGCGCCCTCGGGTCACGCCCCCACGAGGGTCACCAGCCGCGAGCGTCCGCCGTCGTCCTTGACCGCCTGGAGCACGACGTCGACGTGCGGCTCGAGCGCGCTGACCTTGTCGAGCGGCGCCGCCACGACGAGCTGGAACCCGAGCCCGCGCCACGCGCCCACCGCGCGCCCCGCGAAGCGCGCGTCCGCCTTGATGAACGCCTCGTCCAGGAACACCGGCGCGTACCGCGGCCGCTCGGCCCCGGCGTCCCCCAGCTGGTAGCGCAGCGCGGCGCCGACGATGAACGCCACGAGCTCCTGCGACTCCCCGCCCGACTTGCCCGCGATGTGGTCGTAGACGCTCACGTGGTTGCCCTCGAGGTCGACGCACTCGGCGCTGATCCGCACGTGGTCGCGCACGTCGACCAGCCGGCGGCGCTCGGGGCTGTCCGGCCGGATCCGGTCGATCAGCCGCGCCATCCGCTCGTAGCGGCGCTGCCGCTCCGCGGGCGTCTGCTCGGCGGGCGGCGCCTGGGCGAGCTCGCGCAGCTGCCGGCGGAACGACGCGACGTCGGCCGCCTCGGTCGCCGTCGCGGTGATGCGCAGGCGGTGGTCGTCGTCGCGGAACGGCAGCGTCGCGAGGATCGCGTTGACCGGCTCCATGCGCTCGCGGATCTCGGCGACGGCCCGGTTCATGACGTTGCCGAGCAGCGTGAGGTCGTTGCCGCTGAGGCGCCCGATCGTGCGCGACCACCGCTCCTGCAGCTGGTACAGCCGCTGGTCCTCGATCTCGGTGTAGATCCGCAGGAAGTCGGCGTACGAGGCGTCCGGGTCGGTCCCGAGGTTGGGGTTCGGCCAGGCGTCGCAGAACCGTTCGAACACCGACCGCAGCGCGGCGCGCGCGGTCCGCTCCGTCTCGACGGCGGACTCGCGGTCGCGCACCAGCTCCCGCACGACGGCGGCGGTCGCCGCGGTCAAGCCACCCAGGGACAGCGTGCCGGCCGGGCCGGGAGCGACCGCGGCGAGGGCCGCCTCGAGCCGCTCGCGCTGCGCGTCCGTCGGCGCGACCCCCTCGCGCCCGGCCCGCTCGACCGCGTCGGTCACGTGGTCGACGAGCTCGGTGATGGCCGCCCACTGCTCGCCGAGCTCGCGCGCCTGGTTCTCCGCGTCGGCGCGCTCGCGGTACAGCTCGGTGAGCCGTGCGCGGAGCCGCTTCTCGTCGTCGGCGAGCGCACGCAGCACGTCCGAGCCGTCGCGCAGCGTCTCGAGGCGTGAGCGACGCTCGGCGAGCGCGGCCTCCGCGCCCGCGACGTCGACGTCGTCCCACGCGAACCGGAGCACCTGGCTCCAGGCGACGAACCGGTCGGTGTGCGCGGCCTGGCGCAGGCGCGCGCCCTCGAGCGCGGCACCGGCGTCGCGCAGCGCGGCACGCGCGGCGGCGACGTCGTCGGCGAGCCGCTCGAGCCGGCGCGCGTTGCTGAAGCCCAGCACCGACGCGCGCCCGGACCCGCCGTGCGCGCCGCGCGAGCCGTCGGAGGACTGGCCCGTGCGCGTGAGCGCCCGCGGGTGCTCGTGCAGCTCGGCCGGGTCGTCGACGCACACGTACGCGAACCGCTCGCCGAGGCGCCGCGCCAGCCACCCGCCGAACGGACCGGCCTTGACCTCGAGCCGGCCCGGCAGCGTCCGCGGGTCGGCCTCGACGTCGAGCGGCATCCCGGTCTCGACGCCCTCGAACCGCAGCCGCCGGCGCAGGTGCACGCCGTCGATCGCGGCACGGAAGTCCGCGAGCCGCTCGGAGTCGACGAGCAGCGTCGTCGCGAAGCCGCCGAGCGCGAGACCGATCGCGTCCCGCCACGGCTCGTACTCCCCGCGGACCTCGAGCAGCTCCCCGACGAACGGCAGATCCTCGATCGCGAGGCCCGCCGCCTGGGCGAGGGCGCACCGTGCCGCGTGGTCCTCGGCGCCGACGTTGCCGCGGCGCTGGGCGAGCGAGGACTGCTCGCGCTCGAGCGACGCGAGGCGGCGCTCGGCGTCGGACACGGCCTGGCGCGCGGCCCACACCTCCTCCTCGAGCGCGGCCGACTGCTCGGCGCGCGCGTCGACGAAGGCGCGGGCGTCGCGCTGCAGCCGCTCGAAGTCCGTGCGGCCGGTGACGTCGCGCTCGACGACGGCGAGCTGGGCGTCGAGCGCGGCGCGCGCGGTGCGGACCTCCTCGAGCCGCTCGGCCCGGCGTCGCACGTCCCGCTCGGCCGCGTCGACCGCGTCACCGCCCTGCCGGCGCTGGTCCTCGCGGACCTCCTCGAGCTCGGCCTCCGCCTGCGCGATCCGGGCGGCCGCGGCCGCGCGGCGCTCCTCGGCGGCGCGGTGCGCCGCGCGGTTGGCCTCCTCCTCGGCGCGGACGAGCGCGAGCCGGCGCCCGTCGCGCCACGCCGTGAACGGCGTCGGGGCACCGTCCTCGCCGTCGGCGCGCACGCCGAGCGTGTCGAGCAGCTCGACGGACGCCGCGGCGTCGTCGACCTGGCGGCGCAGCGCGACCATCGGACGCAGCACCTCGACCTGCTTGCTCGCGGTGAGCATCTCGGTGCGGACGGCGCTCAGCTCGTCGAAGTGCTCCACCGCGCGGTCGGCGACCTCGAGCGTCTCCGGCTCCTCGAGCACCATCGCCTTGTACAGGGCGTCGACGGTCGTGATCTGCTGGCCGGCCTGGATGCGGCCGAGCAGCTGGACGGCCTTGTGCCCGTCACCGGCCGCGCCGATCCCGAGCGCGGCGTGCAGCCGGGTCGCGAACGCGACGTCGGTGTCGAACAGCGCGAGCCCGGCCTCGGCGAGACCCACCCGGGGCAGGCGGGCGGCGGCGAGCGGCTCCAGGCGGCGCAGGTCGAACGAGCCGTCGTGGGTCGCGCGCACGACGACGCAGTCCTCGTTGCGCACCGCGGTGCGCGGCACGTACCAGGCCCGCAGCGCGGTCAGCGCCTCGCCGGACTGGTCCGCCCACGTCATCGCGATCGCGGACCACGTGTCGGCGTCGTCGCCGCGCAGCACCCGGTCGCGCGACGCCGTCTGGCCGTCGGCGCGCGACTCGTCGAGCTTGCCGCGCGCGTACGACAGGACGTTGCGCTGCTCGCGGCCGCGCGCCCGGCCGGCGGTCGCGCCGTTGGACGCGCCGTTGAACGGCGTCGTGTGGCTCATCATGAGCGCGATGTACGCGTCGAGCAGCGTCGACTTGCCCGAGCCGGACGCGCCGGAGAGCAGCGTGGCCGTCGCGGCGAACCGGACCTCGTGGTGGCCGTGGTAGCCGCCCCAGTTGACCAGCTGCATGCTCCGCGCGGTCCACTGGCGGCCGTCCGAGGCCGTGGGGATGAGCCCGAAGAGCGACTCGCTCATCCGCGGCGCGGTGATGCTCACTCGTCCTCCTCGTCCGCGGCGGCCGTCTCGTCCGCCACCGTCTCGTCCGCCACCGTCTCGTCCGCGACCGCCCCGGTGGCCGCGGTGCCGCCCGAGCGGAGCCACGCGGTCAGCTCGCGCAGCCGGTCGACGGGCAGCAAGATCTCGACCACGGGCAGGATCCGGTACCGGCCCGTGGCGACCTCGTCGATGACGTGCTCGCGCGCGAGGGTCGCGATCGCGTTGTCGATCTCGCGGCGCCGGGCCGCGAGGTTGGTCTCGTCGTGCGCCAGGAACCCGAGCGCGTAGTCGACCATCTCCTCGGCGTCGACGAGCGCCGCCGCCTCGCCCGCCCCGCGCTCCTGACGGAAGCGGTTGCGGACGAACAGCATGAGCAGCGTCTCGACCCGCTTGTACGGCTCGTCCTTGAGGAGCACCGGGATGGCGAGCCCCTCGGAGCGCACCTGGCGCTTGTAGGCGATCTCGTAGTCGCGGTCCACCACGAGCTCGACGAACATGTCGTGGCAGCGCGACTCGAGCACCTGCTGGTGCGCGAGCAGCGCCTTCCACTCCGCCGGGTGGTCCGCTGCCGCGAGGTAGCGGCGCTGCAGGAGCAGCGCGAGCACGCGCCGCGCCTCGAACGGCAGCGTGCCGGTGTCGCCGGCGAACAGGCCGGGGTCGTCGTCCTCCATGGGCCGCGCCTCGACGAAGCTCTCGGGCTCCGCGGGCGCCGGTACCGGCGGGCTGACGGTCTCAGTCATCGGTCCCCCTGATCGTGGTGCGCCGCAGGACGAAGTCGCGCTCGCTGCCGTCGGCGCGGACGGCCCGGACGCGTTCCAGCGCGTCGGCCGGGACGTCACCGGACGCAGCGGCCTGCTGCTCGTCCTGGACGGCCCCGGCGGCGAGCTCGAGGTAGCCGAGGAGCTCGACGGGCCGGCGCAGGGCGACCGGCGCGCGCGAGAAGGCCTCGCCGACGGTGACGCCGCCGGGCGCCGTGCGCGTCAGCGCGGCGACGTGGGCCTGGATCTCGGCGTGCTGCGGACCGCCCATCGCCCGCAGGTCGCCGAGGCCCGACCCCTCCGGGACGTCCTCGTCGGCCCAGGCCTCGAGCTCGGCCGGCGGGGTCTCGGGGCGCAGGTCGTGCAGCGAGTCGCGCAGGCGCCCGAACCGGGCGCGCTCGAACCAGCGCAGCGGCTCGACGCGCGCGGCGCGGCCCGACGCCGGGAACCACTCGGCCATCGCGGCGGTCGCCTCGCGCAGCGCGGTGTCGAGCTCGCGGTCGCGCAACGGGTTGTGGTGCCGGATCTGCGCGGTCACGGTGCGCGACGCGCGGGCCTGCGCGGCCAGCACGACCTCGATCGCCTGCACGAGCTGGGTCCGCAGCGCGCGCAGCGCCGACCGGCGCTCGGGCGGCAGGTCGGCGGCGAACGGGTGGGACAGGACGGCGTGCACGCGCTCGTCGAGCGCCTCGAGCAGGCGCGGGTCGCCGAGCAGCTCCATGGCGCCGGCGAACGCGCGGCCCTCGGGCGTGCGCTCGAGCAGGTTCTCCGACGCGTCGAGGTACTCGGCCACGACGACGCCGGTCGCCCGCTCGTCCTGCCGCAGGCGCGCGACCATCTCCCGCTGCAGGGCCGCGATCGACTCCGCGACGCGCGCGAAGTCCGTCGGCAGCTCCCGCACGAGCCACAGGAGGTTGTCGTACTGCTCGGCGAGCCGCTCGGGTGCGACCGGCTCGACGTCGCCGCCCGCCTCGAGCCGGGCCAGCTCCGCGGACGCCTCGTCGATCCGGGCGCGCAGCTCGCGCATGCGCTCCCCCCGGTCGGGCCGGGCGTCGCGCGCCAGGTCCTCGAGCGCCACGAGCAGCGTGCGGATGCGCGACTCGCTGACGAGGGCGCGCGTGCCCTGCGTGCGGGCGACGACGTCGAGCGCCTCGGCGGCGTAGCTGGTGACCTGGTAGCGCTCGTCGCCGTCGTCGTCGATCGACCGCACGAGCCAGCGCTCGCGCACCCAGCGGGTGCACAGCACCCGGGCAGGCTCGTCCGGCACGGCGACCCCGCCCGGGCCGCCACCGGCGGCCCGGAGCTCGGCGAGCAGGTCGTCGACCTCCACGTGCAGCTGCTCGGTCGCGACCGTCGGGCGGTCGGGCGTGAAGACGCACCGCAGCAGCGCGACGACGAGCGGCGCCTCCGCCCGGTGCAGCAGCCCGAGCGTGGGCGCGGCGAACGCGCGCTCGGCCTGCGCGAGCGAGCGCCGCAGCGCCGAGCCGCGGGCGGTGTCCTCCGCCACCCTCAGAACCCGCGCTCGTGGTTGCCCGAGCCTGCGGTTCCGCTCCCGCCGCGTGCCTCGCTGCGCTCGACCCCTGACCTCCGCTGCACCATCGGCTCAGACAACGACGTTGACGAGCCTGGGCGCGCGCACGATCACCTTGCGCACCTCTGCCCCGCCGATGGCCCGCACGACGTTCGGCTCCGCGAGCGCGGCGGCCGTCAGGTCCTCCTCGGAGATCGACGGCGACACCTCGATGCGCCCGCGGACCTTGCCCTTGACCTGCACCACGCAGGTCACGGTGTCCTCGACGAGGTAGCGCTCGTCGGCCACGGGGAACGGCTCGCGCGCGAGGGACCGGTCGTGGCCCAGGCGCTCCCACAGCTCCTCGGCGATGTGCGGCGCGATCGGGGCGACCATCAGCACGAGGGGCTCGACGGCGGAGCGCGGCACACGGTCCAGCCCGGTGAGGTGGTTGTTGTAGGTGATGAGCTTGGCGATCGCCGTGTTGGGCCGCATGTGCTCCATCTCGGTGCGCACGTCCGCGACCGCCCGGTGCAGCGCGCGCAGCGTCGCGGTGTCGGGCGCGTCGTCGGTCACGACGAGCTCGCCCGTCTCCTCGTCGAC
>JAPSLD010000002.1 GCA_031181105.1 Isoptericola sp.
GGAGTCCCCGGCCGCCACCGAGCTCCGCGCGACGCTCGCCGGCCTGCGCGCGCTGCTGGCGGACGACCGCGCGGCGCTCGACGACCTGCGCCGGGTCGTGGCGGGGCGGCCGTGAGCCGCGGCGGTGACGGTGCCGACCCGCGGGACACGCTCGTCGTCGTGGGCGGGCGCCCGCTCGACCGGGTCGACACCGACGGCATCGCGCTCGCGGCGTCCCGGCTCGACGGCGCGGCCGCGGCCCTGCGGGCGGCCGCGGCGGGGTGCTCGACGGCGTCCGCCGACCTCGAGCGCTCGATGTGGTCGCCGGCACTCGGCGTTCCGGGTCCGCTCGACATGGCGGTGCGGCGACGGGCCGCGTGGCTGGCGGCCGACGTCGCCGGGCGCCTGCACGGGCGCGCCGCGGCGTGCGCGCTCGCCGGGGAGCGGCTGCTGCGTGCGGCCGGCCTCTACGTGCACGCGGAGTCGGCCACCGAGCGGTTGCTCGGCGGCGCGGTCGCCGGTACGGCGGCGGTCTCGGGCTTCCTCGTCGCGGCGCCGGTCCTCCCGCCGGCGCTGCGCGTCACCGGTGTGCTGGGCCCGGGCGTCCTCGGCGGGCTGGCCGCGCTCGCGCCGGGGGAGTTCGCGTCGTGGTCGGACGAGGTGGTGGCCGGCCTGGGTGCCGGCGTGGGCGCGGGCGCACCCGTGCGGTCCGGCCTGGACCTGAGCGTGACCGGCGGCGCCCGGGTGCTGGTGTCGGTGGTCCGCGAGCTGGTCGGGCGGACGCAGGTGCGCGTGCTCGAGACGTCCGCCGCCGGCTTCGCGTCAGGGCGTCCGCCGTGGGCCGGCACGCCGTCGTCCACGGTGGCCGAGGCGCTCGCACGCACGGCCGACCTCTACCCGTGGGGCAGCGGCGTCCCCGGGCGCCCGGCGCCGGGAGCGCCCGCGGGCACGCTCGCGGTCGAGCGCGTCGAGCACGCGGACGGCTCGGTGTCGTGGACCGTGCTCGTCCCCGGCACCCAGGGGCTCGTGTCGGCGCGGCACCCGTTCGACGGCGTCACGGACCTCGACCTCATGGCGGAGCGCGCCGCCGAGGTCACCGCGGCGGTGTCCGCCGCGCTCGCGCAGTCGGGAGCGGGTCCGGACGAGCCCGTCGTCCTCGTCGGGCACAGCCTGGGCGGGATCGCGGCCGTGGCGCTCGCGTCGTCGCCGGCGTTCCTGCGACGCCACCGCCTCGGCGGCGTCGTGACGGCCGGGGCGCCCACGGCCACCTTCGCCACCCCGCCCGGCGTGCCCGTGCTGCACCTGGAGAACGACGAGGAGCTCGTCTCGTCGCTCGACGGCCGCTCGGCGACGGAGAACCCCCGCACGGTCGACCGCGTGACGGTGGGGCGTGCGCTGCGGGAGTCGGACCACCCGGACGACGTCGCGGCGTCGGGCGCCGTGGCGGCGGCGCACGGCATGGCGACCCACCTGCGGACGCTCGACCTCGCGCGCGCCTCGGGCAGCGCGCAGGCGGGCGGCGTCGTCGCCCGCCTGGAGCGCCTTCTCGCGGGCGGACGGAGCACCACGCGGTTCTACGCCGCGCGGCGCTCCGTGCCCGACGACGGGCCCGACGACGGTCCTCTCGTGCTGGCCCCGGCCGAGGGGCCGCTCAGCCCTTCTTCGGGGCGAACAGTCCGATGACGAGCTGCAGGATCGCCACGACGATCCCGATCCAGACGTACCACCAGAAGCCGCCGTGGATCTGCAGCCCGTACTCGCCGAAGAAGTCCTGGTTCGTCAGCCACGTGGTCAGCCACAGCATGAACGCGTTGATGACCAGGTAGAACAACCCGAGGGTGAGGACGAGCACCGGCAGCGAGAGCACGCTGACGATCGGCTTCACGATCATGCTCACCACTGAGTAGACGGCGGCCACGATCAGGACCGCGAGGATGCGGCCGCCGGCCGAGTCGCCGCCCAGGATCTCGACCCGGTCGGGCAGGATCAGGCTGGTCAACCACAGCGCCAGCGCGGTGACGAGGATGCGCACGATGAGGTTCATGCCCCGCATCCTTCCATCGCAGGCCCGCCGCGGGCGGGGAACCACGCGCACGGTGGCATCCTGGTGCGGTGCCCGACACCACGTCCCCCGACACCACGTCCCCCCGGAGCACCGTGCCCCTGCGCGCCGCGGTCGCCGCCCTGCCCGCGTACGTTCCCGGAGCCCGGGGCGCCGCCGGCCGGGTGTGGAAGCTGTCGTCGAACGAGAACCCCTACTCGCCGCTCCCGTCGGTGCTGTCGGCGATCGTCGAGGCCGCGAGCGAGGTCAACCGCTACCCCGACATGTACGCGACCGACCTGGTCGAGGCGCTCGCCGGTCACGTCGGCGTGGGCGCCGAGCAGGTCGTGGTCGGCAACGGGTCGGTCGCGGTGCTGCAGCACGTGCTCCAGGCGGTCCTCGACGCGGGCGACGAGGTCGTGTTCCCGTGGCGCTCGTTCGAGGCCTACCCGATCGCCGTCGCGGTCGCGGGCGGCCACGCCGTGACCGTCCCCGTGACGCCGGACGGCCGGCTCGACCTGCCGGCGATGGCCGCCGCGGTCACCGCGCGCACCCGCGCCGTGCTCGTGTGCACGCCCAACAACCCGACCGGCCCGGTGGTGCACGCCGGCGAGCTCGAGACGCTCCTGGCGGCCGTGCCGCGCGACGTGCTGGTCGTGCTCGACGAGGCGTACCTCGAGTTCGTCCGCGACCCGCAGGCGCCCGACGGGCTCGACGTGCTGCGCCGACACCCCAACGTGGTGCTGCTGCGCACGCTGTCCAAGGCGTACGGCCTGGCGGGCCTGCGGGTCGGCTACGCGGTCGCCGAGCCGCGGCTGGCCGCCGGCATCCGCGCGGTCTCGACGCCGTTCGGCGTCTCGCACGTCGCGCAGCGTGCGGCGATCGCCTCGCTCGCCCCGACGGCGCAAGCCGAACTGCTCGAGCGCGTCGACGCCCTCGTCGCCGAGCGCGCCCGGGTGACCGACGCGCTGCGCGAGCAGGGGTGGGACCTGCCCGTGAGCCACGCCAACTTCGTGTGGTTCGGCCTGGGCGACCGGACGGCGGCCTGCGCGGCCGAGGCCACCGCGGCCGGCGTGCTGGTGCGCCCGTTCGCCGGGGACGGTCTGCGCGTCAGCATCGGCGAGGTCGAGGCCAACGACGCGTTCCTCGCCGTCGCCCGCGCCTGGCGCTGACGGCGGGTCCGGCGCGCGGGGCGTCGGAGCGCTCAGAGCCGCAGCGTCTCAGAGTCTCAGGGCCTCGGCGACAGGGACGTCCCCCGCGGTGAACCGCACGAACCGGCCCACGGTGGCCGGCTCGCGCAGGGTCGCGGCGGCCACCTCGGCGACGTCCGCCCGCGACACCTGGCTGTCGGGCCCCTCGGGCGCCGGCTCGTCGTCGCCGAGGACGGCGACGCGGCCCGTGGCGGGGTCGTTCGTCAGCGAGCCGGGCCCGAGGATCGTCCAGTCCAGGTCCGTGGTGCGCAGGTGCTCGTCGGCCGCGAGCTTGGCGTCCGCGTAGGGGAAGAAGCCCGAGTCCAGCGGGACGCCGTGGTCGGCGGCGGAGCCGATCCACGACACCATGACGTAGCGGCGCACGCCGGCGGCGGTGGCCGCCTCCATCGAGCGGATCGCGGCGTCGCGGTCCACGGCGTACGTGCGCGACGGGTTGCCGCCGCCGGCGCCGGCCGACCACACCACCGCGTCCGCGCCGTCGAGCACGGCCGCGATCTCCTCGGTCGAGGCGCTCTCGACGTCGAGCAGCGCCGGGTCGGCGCCGAGGTCGCCCACGCGGTCCACCTGCTCGGGCTTGCGCACGACGCCCACCACCTCGTCGCCCGAGTCGGCGAGCAGAGGGACGAGGTGCTGCGCGACCTTGCCGAGAGCACCGATGACGACGACCTTCACGAGAAACCTCCGGGGGACGAGGGGCGACCGTCCTACGGTCGCGCAGCCGCGCCGGGGCCGCCACCGCGCGCCTCGGCCAGCGCGGCGTCGGCGGGCGTGTCGCCCTCGAGGTACCGCGGACCCGGCCCGAGCGCCGACGCCCGGTCGCCGGGGTTCTGCAGCCCGCACCGCTCGAGCGACAGGCACCCGCAGCCGATGCACGAGTCGAGGTCGTCCCGCAGCCGCTGCAGCTCGGCGATGCGGGCGTCGAGCAGCGGCCGCCACGAGCGCGACAGCCGGCTCCAGTCCTGCGCCGTCGGGGTCCGGCCGTCGGGCAGCGTCGCGAGCGCCTCCCGGATCTGCTCGAGCGTGAGGCCGACGCGCGACGCCGTGCGGATGAACGCCACCCGGCGCAGCACGCTGCGCCGGTAGCGCCGCTGGTTCCCGCCCGTGCGCTCGGAGGCGATGAGCCCGAGCGTCTCGTAGTAGCGCAGGCCCGACGGCGCCACGCCGCTGCGGCGGGCGACCTCACCGATCGTCAAATGCGGTTCCATGCGTGGCTCGACCTCCGTCGTCGGACCTCTTGACCTCAAGTGCGCTTGAACTTACAGGATCGCGGCATGGTCACCACAGCCGCCGTCCCGCCCGAGGTGCTCGACCTCGTCGCCCGCGTCACGGGCGACGAGAAGCACGACCCCAGCGCCCACTCGACGCTCGACGTCGTCTGGGTCCTCTACGACCAGGTCCTGCGCGTGTCCGCGGACGACCCGGACGACCCCGACAGGGACAGGTTCGTGCTCTCCAAGGGGCACGGGCCGGCCTCGACGTACGCGGTGCTGGCCGCCAAGGGCTTCTTCCCCCCGGAGTGGCTCGACGACGTCGCGTCCTGGTCCTCACCCCTCGGCCACCACCCGGACCGCACCCTGGTGCCCGGCATCGAGATCGGCAGCGGGTCGCTCGGGCACGGCCTCGCGATCGGGGTCGGGCTCGCGCTGGGCCTGCGCGGGCGCGGCTCACCGGCGCGCGTCGTCGTGCTCGTCGGCGACGCCGAGCTGGACGAGGGCAGCAACCACGAGGCGATCGCCGTGGCCGGGCGGTCCGGCCTCGGGAACCTCACGTGCGTCGTCGTCGACAACCACAGCGACAGGCACGGCTGGCCCGGCGGGATCTCCGCCCGGTTCGCCGTCGAGGGCTGGGCCGCGGCCGACCTCGCCGCGCGCGACCACGCCGCGCTGCGCGACGCGCTGCTGCGCACCGAGCCGGACCGGCCGACCGTCGTCGTCGCCGACACGACGACCCCACCCCGCCTCGCCCGCACCACCGGCACCGAGGAGGCCGCCCGATGAGCCGGCCCGGCATGCGCGAACGGTTCTACGCCGAGCTCGACGCCGTGCTCGACACCCACCAGGCGGCCGTCGTCGTGCTGGCCGTGATCGGCGCGGCCGCGACCGCCCGCACGGCGGCCCGGCACCCCGGGCGGGTCGTCGACGTCGGCATCCGCGAGCAGGCCATGATCGGCGTCGCCGGCGGGCTCGCGCTCGCGGGCCTGCGGCCCGTCGTCCACACCTACGCGCCGTTCCTCGTGGAACGGGCCTACGAGCAGCTCAAGCTCGACCTCGGTCACCAGGACGTCGGCGCGCTCCTGGTGAGCACCGGCGCGTCGTACGACGCGAGCACCGCCGGCCGCACGCACCAGGCACCCGCCGACGTCGCGCTCGTGTCCGCGCTGCCCGGGTGGACCGTGCACGCGCCGGGCCACCCCGACGAGCTCGCGGAGCTCGTCCACCGCGAGGCCGGGTCGTCCGGGCGCGCCTACGTCCGCATGTCGACGCTGCAGAACGACCGGGCGTACCCGGTGGACGGTCGCCTGCACCTCGTGCGGGACGGCGGCGGCGACCTCCCGCTCGTGGTGTCCGTCGGCCCGCTGCTCGACACGGTGCTCGCCGCGACGCGCGACCTGCCGGTGCGCGTCGCGTACACCGCGACGCCGCACCCGCTCGACGCCGCCGGCCTGCGGGAGCTCGCCGGGCCGACGCCGGTGCTCGCCGTCGTCGAGCCGTACCTCGAGGGCACGAGCGCGCACGCCGTGGCCGCGGCGCTCGCCGACCGGCCGAGCCGTGCGGTCCACGTCGGCGTCCCGCGCGACGCCGAGCTGCGGCGCTACGGCACGCCGCGCGACCACGCCGCGGCGCACGGGCTGGACGCGGCGGGCGTGCGGCGGCGCGTCAAGGAGCTGCTCGGCTGAGCCGCCGCCGGGGTGTCGGGCGGGTGAACCACAGGGGTCCGCCCGGCGCCAGGCCTCGGCGCAGATGACGGTTCCGGTCACGCCGGATGAACGGTTCCCGAAGCGCGGTACCGGCATCGGACGAACAAGGGCAAAACGGGCGCAAGACGTTCCTACGATGACCGAGGCCGCGAGGCCGACGTCCCATCCCCGTGCGAGCGGAAAGCCCCTGTGACCACCGTCGACACCCCGCCGGCGCCGACAGCGCCGGCACCACCGGCGTCCGTCCCGCCGTCGTCCACCCGGAGAGCTCCCCGCACCCGGCTCGGCACCCGCCGGCGCCGATCGGCTCTCGTCTGGGCCCTGATCCTGGCCGGGCCGAACGTCGCGCTCCTCCTGGTCTTCGTCTACCGGCCGCTCCTCGAGAGCTTCTACCTCTCGACGCTGCAGTGGAACCTCGGTTCGCCGGTCGCGCGATCGATCGGGCTCGGCAACTACGTCGCGTGGTTCAACGCCCCCAGCACGCCCACGGTCGTGACCACCACCCTCGTCTTCACGCTCGCGACGGTGGGCGGCGCCATGGTGCTGGGGCTCGGGCTCGCGCTGCTGCTCGACCGCAAGATCGCCGGGCGCGGGTTCGCCCGCACGGTGGCGTTCGCGCCCTACGTGCTCTCCGGCTTCGCGGTCGGGATCCTGTGGCTCTTCATGTTCGACCCGCGCTACGGGCTGGTGCAGGAGCTGCTCGGCCTCGTCGGCCTCCCGTCGCCGCAGTGGTACACCGAGCGCCCGTGGCCGCTGGTCATGGTCATCGTCGTCTACCTGTGGAAGAACCTCGGCTACGTCGCGCTCATCTACCTGGCGGGCCTGCAGTCCGTGCCGCAGGACCTCAAGGACGCCGCCGCGCTCGACGGCGCGTCGCCCGCACGCACGCTGTGGTCGATCGTGCTGCCCCTGCTCACGCCGACGACCTTCTTCCTGCTGGTGACGATGCTGCTCTCGTCGCTGCAGTCCTTCGACATCATCAAGGCGATGACGCAGGGCGGGCCGCTCGGGTCGACGACGACGCTCATGTACTCGATCTACCAGGAGGGCTTCGTCAACGGGCGTGCCGGCTACGCCTCCGCGGTCGCCACCGTGCTGTTCCTGGTGCTCCTCGTGGTCACGGCCGTGCAGATGCGCTTCGTCCAGCGGAAGGTCCACTACGCATGAGCGTCATCACGTCCCGCCGCGCCGCGCCGCGGGCCGGCAGCTACGTCGCCATGGTGCTCGCGACGATCGTCCTCGGGGCACCCCTGCTGTGGATGGTGCTCGCGAGCGTCAAGACGCCCGGCGAGCTCTACCAGCTGCCCCTGCAGTGGCTGCCGAGCCAGCTCACGACCGACAACTACGCGCAGGCGGCCGAGACCGTCCCCCTGGGCCGGCTCCTGCTCAACAGCATCGGGCTGACGATCGCCGGGGCCGGGCTCAAGGTCGTGCTCGGGCTGTGCTGCGCGTACGCGCTCGTGTTCCTCGACTTCCCGTTCAAGAAGATCGTGTTCGGGCTCGTCATCGCGACGCTCATGATCCCGCCGCAGATCACGATCATCCCCAACTACACGCTCGTCGCGAGCCTCGGGTGGCTCAACACCTACCAGGGCATCCTCGTGCCCGGGCTGGCGAGCGCGTTCGGCACGTTCCTCTTCCGCCAGCACTTCCTCACGCTGCCGGCGTCGATCCTGGAGGCGGCCGAGCTCGACGGCGCAGGGCACTGGCGCAAGCTGTGGAGGTTCGTCGTGCCGATGAGCGCGCCGACCCTCGCCGCCGTCGCGCTCGTGTCGGTCGTCACCGAGTGGAACGACTACCTGTGGCCGTTCCTCGTGATCGACAACCCCCAGAAGATGACCCTGCCCGTCGGCCTCACCCTCCTGCAGAACATCGACGGCATGACGAACTGGGGCGTGCTGCTGGCCGCGACCGTCGTCGTGACCCTGCCCATCCTGCTGGTCTTCCTGGTCCTCCAGCGGCGCCTCGTCGCCGGCCTCACCGCCGGCGCCGTGACCGGCTGAGCGGCCTCCCACCGTCCTCACCCTCCGTCGCTCGGGCACCCGAGCGGCCGTCACCGCACCCCCCGCGCACCGTCCTGGTGCACGAACCGAAGGAGCACCCGTGTCCCACCGTCCCGCACGGCGCACGTCCCGCCGTCGGCCGCTCGCGCTCGCCTCCGCCCTCGCGGCGGTCGCGGCACTGACCGCCACGGCCTGCGCCGGCCCGAGCGTCGGCTCCTCCGCCACCGCGGACGACGAGCCGAGCGAGGCGATCGACTGGTCGCAGGTCGAGCCCGCCTCCGAGATCACATGGTGGAGCAACCACCCCGGCCAGTCGAAGGCCGTCGAGGAGGAGCTCATCGCCCGCTTCAACGAGGAGCACCCCGACATCACGGTCAACCTCGTGACCGCCGGCGCCAACTACGACGAGGTCGCCCAGCGCTTCCAGGCCGCGTCCCAGACGGACGAGCTCCCGGACCTCGTCATCGCCTCCGACGTCTGGTGGTTCCGGTACCACCTGAACGACCAGATCATGCCGCTCGACGACGTGTTCGAGCACCTCGAGGCCGACGTCGACGACTTCCAGCCGGCGCTGTACGCGGACTACGAGTACGAGGGCCAGCACTGGGCCGCGCCGTACGCCCGCTCGACGCCGCTGTTCTACTACAACAAGGACATGTGGGCGGCCGCCGGCCTGCCCGACCGCGGTCCCGAGACGTGGGCCGAGCTCGAGGAGTGGGGCGCCTCGCTCACCGAGCAGGTGCCCGACGGCGGCTCGACCTTCGGCCTCTCCACCGGCCCGTCCTGGGGCGCCTGGTGGTTCGAGAACATGATCTGGGGCCACGGCGGCCAGTACTCCGACGGCTTCGACCTCACGCTCGACAGCGAGGAGGCGATCGCCGGCGGCCAGTTCCTGCACGACCTGTTCCACTCCTCGGGCGTCGCCACGCTCTCCGCCGACGACGCGATGGCCGACTTCTCGTCCGGCCTCATCGCCTCGACCATCGGGTCGACCGGCTCGCTCAAGGGCGCGCTCGACGCCGCCTCGTTCGAGGTCGGCACCGCGTACCTGCCCGACGGCCCCGCGGGCGGCGGCACGCCGACCGGCGGGACCGGGCTCGCCATCCCGTCCTCGAAGACGCCCGAGGAGCAGCTCGCCGCGGCGATGTTCCTCGAGTTCGTCACCAACACCGAGAGCACGGCGTACTTCTCGCAGAACACCGGCTACATGCCCGTGCGCACCTCGGCGGTCGAGAGCGACACGATGAAGGCGATCTACGCCGAGACGCCGCAGTTCCGCACGGCCGTCGACCAGCTCGCGGACAAGGCGCGCCCGCAGGACTACGTGCGCGTGTTCGTGCCGGGTGCCGACGCCCTGCTCAACGACGCGATCGAGCAGATCGTGATCGAGGGCACGGACCCGAAGACCGCGTTCGAGTCGATCACGCCGCAGATCGAGACCGCCTACCAGGAGAACGTGGAGCCGTACCTGTGAGTCTCGAGCGCGCGCACGCGCGGCCCCTCGTGGTCGCGCACCGCGGCAACAGCTCGGTGGCGCCGCAGAACACGCTCGCGGCGTTCGAGTCGGCGTGGCGGGCGGGGGCCGACAGCATCGAGATCGACGTCCAGCTCACCGCCGACGGGAAGGTGGTGGTGATCCACGACGACACCGTGGACGCCACCACGTCCGGCACGGGGGCGCTCGCCGGGCTCGACCTCGTGGACGTCCGGGCGCTCGACGCGGGCTCGTGGTTCGCCGCCGCGTACGCCGGGCAGCGTGTCCCGACGTTCGGCCAGGTCGTCGAGCTGCTGCTGGCCCGGCCCGGCATGGCGCTGCTGCTCGAGGTCAAGGGATCGTGGACGGTCGACCAGGTGCGGCGGCTCACCGAGCCGCTGCGCGAGGCCGGCCTGACCGACCGCGTCGTCGCGCAGAGCTTTTGGCCGGAGACGGTCGCGGCCCTGCGGGACGCCGACCCCGGGCTGCGCCGGGGGCTGCTGGTCGCCTCGCTCGAGGACGACCTGCTCGCCCGGTGCGCCGAGCTCGAGGTCGTGACGTGCAACCCGCTCGGGACCCTCCTCGCCGAGGACCCCGGCGTGGTCGGCCGGCTGCACGACGCCGGCGTGCAGGTCACCGTCTGGACGCTCAACGAACCCGGCCAGTGGGCCGAGGCTCTTCGTCTCGGCGTCGACGGGATCATCACCGACCGGCCCGACCGGCTCGTCGGCTGGCTGGACGGGGTGCGCGCACCGCTGGTGGCCGCCCCGGCCTGACGCCGCCCGGGCGTCGTCCACCCTGCCCGACCCGCGCTGCCCGACCCGCCCTGCCCGACCCGCCCCGTCCGACCCCCTTCGAGAACGCGATCGAGCGTTCTCGGAGGGGGTCGTCCCGTTCGCCGGGCGGCGACGCGGCGACGGGCGGTTCCGACAGGGGTTTGGAGGAAACCTCCAAGCCGCGACCGCGAGCGTTAGCCGCCGCACCGGCAGACCGCACCCACGGGGTGCAACCTACGCTTGCGTAGGCTACGAATGCGTAGGTTCGGCCCGCTCGAGACGACGGGCGACCGGACCGCCGCCACGACGCAGCCCTGCCCCGCCGGGGCCGTCAGCGAAGGAGACCGCGTGAAGATCGACGCCACCGGCGGGTCCGACGTCGCACCCGCAGACGTCACCCCGCTCGTCCAGCTCGTCGCGCCCGACGGCAGCCGCGTCGCCGGGCCGGACGACGCCGCCCTCCGCGAGCGCGTCGCGCACCTGACCACCGACGACCTGCGCGCGATGTACCGCGACATGGTCCTCACGCGGCGGTTCGACGACGAGGCGACGTCCCTGCAGCGTCAGGGCGAGCTCGCGCTGTACGCGCAGAGCCGCGGGCAGGAGGCCGCGCAGGTCGGCTCGGCCCGCGCTCTCGCCGCGCAGGACTACGTCTTTCCCAGCTACCGCGAGCACGGCGTGCTGCACGTGCGCGGCGTGGACCCCGTCGACCGGCTGCGGCTGTACCGCGGCGAGGACCACGGCGGGTGGGACCCGAACGAGCACAACGTGCACCTGTACACGCTCGTCATCGGGTCGCACGCGCTGCACGCCACGGGCTACGCCATGGGGATCCAGCGCGACGGGCTCGTCGGCACCGGCGACGCGACGCGCGACGCCGCCGTCGTGACGTACTTCGGTGACGGCGCCACGAGCCAGGGCGACGTCAACGAGGCGCTCGTGTTCGCCGCGGTGAACAACGCGCCGGTGGTGTTCTTCTGCCAGAACAACCAGTGGGCGATCTCCGAGCCGACGACGAAGCAGTCGCGCGTGCCGATCTACCGGCGCGGTGAGGGCTTCGGCATCCCCAGCGTGCGCGTCGACGGCAACGACGTGCTCGCGTGCTACGCCGTCACCGCCGAGGCGCTCGAGCGCGCGCACAGCGGCGGCGGCCCGACGTTCGTCGAGGCGTACACCTACCGCATGGGCGCCCACACGACGTCGGACGACCCCTCGCGCTACCGGGACCTCGCCGAGGAGGAGCAGTGGCGCCGGCGCGACCCCGTCGAGCGGCTCGAGGCGCTCCTGCGGGCCGAGGGCGGCTGGGACGAGACCTGGGCCGCGGAGCTGCAGGCCGAGGCGGAGGCCTACGGCGAGCGGCTGCGCGACGGCGTGCGGGCGCTCGGCGCCCCCGACGTCGAGACGATGTTCGAGAACGTCTACGCGACCGACCACGCCCAGGTGACGGCCGAGCGGGCCTGGTTCCGCGAGTACGAGTCCGCGACGGCCGGCGAGGAGGTCGCCCGGTGAGCACCCCGACGACCACCCAGACGCTCACGTTCGCGCGCGCCATCACGGAGGGCCTGCGCGCCGCGCTCGAGCAGGACGGCACAGCCATGCTCATGGGGGAGGACATCGGCCGCCTCGGCGGCGTCTTCCGCGTGACCGACGGGCTGCAGAAGGACTTCGGCGAGGCGCGCGTCGTCGACACGCCGCTCGCCGAGTCCGGGATCGTGGGCACCGCCATCGGCCTCGCGCTGCGTGGCTACCGGCCCGTGTGCGAGATCCAGTTCGACGGGTTCGTGTTCCCCGCCTACGACCAGATCACCACGCAGCTGTCCAAGATGCGCTACCGCTCGCGCGGGCGCCTCGAGGTCCCGGTGGTCATCCGCATCCCGTACGGCGGCGGGATCGGCGCCGTCGAGCACCACTCCGAGTCGCCCGAGGCGTTGTTCGCCCACACGGCCGGGCTGCGCGTGGTCTCGCCGGCCACGCCGCAGGACGCCTACGACATGATCCGCGCGGCCGTCGCGTCGCCCGACCCGGTGCTGTTCTTCGAGCCCAAGGGCCGGTACTGGTCCAAGGGCGAGGTCACGCTCGGCGGCCCCGTGCCCGACGCCGGCACCCCGGGCGTGCTCGACACGGCGCGGGTCGCCCGGGCCGGTGACGACGTCACGCTCGTCGCCTACGGGCCGACGGTCGCGACGGCGCTCAAGGCCGCCGACGCGCTCGCCGCCGAGGGCACGAGCGCCGAGGTCGTCGACCTGCGCGCGATCTCGCCCCTCGACGTGCCGGCCGTCGCCGCGTCGGTGCGCCGGACCGGGCGCTGCGTCGTCGTGCACGAGGCACCGTCGTTCCTGGGCGTGGGCGCGGAGATCGCGGCCCGCGTGAGCGAGGAGTGCTTCTACTCCCTCGAGGCGCCGGTGCAGCGCGTGGCCGGCTTCCACGCGCCCTACCCCGTGGCCAAGCTCGAGCACGAGTACCTGCCGAGCGTGGACCGCGTCGTGGACGCCGTCGACCGGGCCCTCTCATTCTGACCAGGCCTTCCTGAGGAGGACGATGAGCACGCAGCGCTTCCCCCTGCCCGACGTCGGCGAGGGGCTCACCGAGGCCGAGATCGTCGAGTGGCGCGTCGCCGTGGGCGACACCGTGGCGGTCAACCAGGTCGTCGTCGAGATCGAGACGGCCAAGTCGCTCGTCGAGCTCCCGTCGCCGTGGGCGGGCACCGTCACCGCCCTGCTGGCCGAGGAGGGCACGACCGTCGAGGTCGGCACGCCCATCATCGAGGTCTCCACCGGCGCTCCCGCCGAGCCGTCCGGTCCGGCGGAGGAGAGCGAGGGCTCCGGGTCCGTGCTCGTGGGCTACGGGACGGGCGACGGCGGCACCGGCCGCCGGCGCCGTCGTCGAGGGGCGGCGCCCGCGCCGACCCCCGCGGCCACGCCGGCGCCGACGCCCGCCCCAGCCCCAGCCCCCGCCCCCGCCCCCGCCCCGGCCCCCGAGCCGGCCCCCGCACCGGTCGTGGCAGCGGCGGCCGAGCCCGTCGGCCCGGCGATCGAGAAGGCCATGGCGAGCGTGCCTGTGGTGGACGACGCCGCGCCGTCGGGCACCGGACGCGCCCGCGTCCTGGCCAAGCCGCCCGTGCGCAAGCTCGCCCGGGACCTGGGCGTCGACCTGGGCACGGTGCACCCGACCGGGCCGGGCGGCATCGTGACGCGCGAGGACGTCGTCGCGCGCGCCGAGGCGGCCAAGGCCCGGACGCTCGCCACGTACCCGGACGACGACCAGCCGTGGCTCTCGTCGGGCGCGGTGAGCCAGGACGGCCGCCAGACGCGCGTGCCGGTGCGGTCGGTGCGCAAGCGCACGGCCGAGGCGATGGTCGCCAGCGCGTTCACCGCGCCGCACGTGACCGTCTTCCACACGGTCGACGTCACGAAGACGATGCGGCTCGTCGAGCGGCTCAAGACCGACCGCGACTTCGCCGACGTGCGCGTCACGCCGCTGCTGATCGCGGCCAAGGCGGCGCTGCTCGCGGTGCGCCGCCACCCGGAGATCAACGCGAGCTGGGACGACGAGGCGCGCGAGATCGTCTACAAGCACTACGTCAACCTCGGGATCGCCGCGGCGACGCCGCGCGGGCTGGTGGTGCCGAACATCAAGGACGCGCACGCGCTCGACCTGCTCGGCCTCGCGACGGCGATCCAGGACCTGACCGCGACCGCGCGCGCCGGCCGCACGTCGCCCGCCGACATGTCCGACGGCACGTTCACCATCACCAACGTGGGCGTGTTCGGCATCGACACCGGGACGCCGATCCTCAACCCCGGTGAGTCCGGCATCCTCGCGTTCGGCGCGATCCGGCAGCAGCCGTGGGTGCACAAGGGCAAGGTCAAGCCGCGCTGGGTCACCCAGCTCGCGCTGAGCTTCGACCACCGGCTCGTCGACGGCGCGCTCGGTGCGCGGTTCCTGTCCGACGTCGCGCGCGTGCTCGAGGACCCCGCGCACGGCCTGGTCTGGGGCTGAGCCCGGCCCGCCCCGCGCGCTCGGCCCGGCCCGGGCCGGCAGCGCGGCGCGGGGGACGGGTGTCACACGCCTGCGGTCGGGTGCGCGCCGCGCACCCGCCTAGGCTGGACGGGTGACCTCCACCGCCTCCGTCGCGCGGCCGTCCGACGGCGCCCCGCGCCTGCCCGGCCGGCCCTGGTGGCTGATCGCCGCGGGACCGGTCGCCGTCGGCGTCGCGATCCTCGCCGTGCTCGGCGCGGGCGCGTGGTCCGGCGCGTTCGACGCGCTCTCGACGTTCGCCGACCCGGGGGCGGTCGTGCGCCACGGGCTGCCCGTGGCGACCGTGCTCGTCGAGCTCGCGACGTCCGTCACCCTCGGCTGCCTGGTCGCGGCCGCGTGCCTCGTCGCGCCCGGGCGGCTGCAGTCCCGGGTGCTCGCCGCCGCCGGCGTCGCGTCGGTCGTGTGGGCGCTCGCCGCCGTCGCGCAGCTCGTGCTGCGCTACTCGTACGTCTCCGCGATCTCGCCGTCGGCGGCCGACTTCGGGACGGGCCTGGGCGCGTTCGTCACGGGCATCCCGCTCGGCCAGGTCGGCCTGACGACCGTCGCGCTCGCCGCGACGACGTCCGCCCTCGCGCTCGCGGTGCGCGGCGCCGTCGGCGCGCTGTGGGTGGCCGCGCTGCCCGCCGCCGCCCTCGCGGTGCAGTCCACGACCGGGCACGCGGCCGGTGCGGCGAACCACGAGCTCGCCGTCGGCGCGATGTTCCTGCACCTCGGCGGCGCGGCCCTGTGGGTCGGCGGGCTCGGCGCGCTCGCCGTCCTGGTGGTCGGCCGGTCCCGCCGGACCGGGGGTGCCGACGACGGTGACCGCGCCGCCGCCGACGCCGTGACCCGGTTCTCGGCCGTCGCGGGCTGGTGCTTCGCGGCCGTCGCGGTGTCCGGCGTCGTCAACGCCTGGATCCGCGTGGACGGGCTCGAGGACCTCACCACCGCCTACGGGACCCTGGTGCTGGTCAAGGCCGTGCTGCTGGCGGTGCTCGGCGTGCTCGGCTGGGCGCACCGGCAGTGGGTCGTCGGCCGCCTCGCCGGGGCGCCGGAGCGCCTGCGCGTGCTGTTCTGGCAGCTGCTCGCCGTCGAGCTGTCGGTGATCGGCGCCGTCTCGGGGGTGGCGGTCGCCCTCGGGTCGACGGCCCCGCCCGTGCCCGACGACGTCCCCGTGGACACCTCGCCCGCCTTCCGGCTCACGGGCTCGCCCCTGCCGCCCGAGCCGACGCTCGCCCGCTGGTTCACCGAGTGGAGCCTCGACCCGCTCGTCGCGTTCGCGTGCGTCGCGGGCCTCGTGGTCTACCTGCGGTGGGCCGTGCGCCTGGCGCGCCGCGGCGACCGCTGGCCGGTGGGCCGCACGATCTCGTGGTCCGCGGGCATGGTGCTCATGTTCTGGGTCACGAGCGGCGGCCCCGCGGTGTACGGCCACGTGCTGTTCAGCGGCCACATGGTCCAGCACATGATCATGGCGATGCTCGTGCCCCTGCTCCTGGTGCTCGCCGCGCCGGTCACGCTGCTGCTGCGCGCCGTGCCGGCGCGCAAGGACGGCTCGCGCGGACCGCGCGAGTGGGTGCTCACCCTCGTGCACTCGCGCTGGGGCCAGCTCCTCGCCCGCCCGCTCGTGGCCGCCGTGCTGTTCGCGGGCGGGATGGTGGCGTTCTACTACACCCCCGCGTTCGAGCTCGCACTGACCAACCACGCGGGCCACGTGTGGATGGTCGTGCACTTCACGCTCGTGGGGTACCTCTTCGCCAACGCGCTGGTGGGCATCGACCCGGGCCCGTCGCGGCCCGGCTACCCGCAGCGGCTGCTGCTGCTGTTCGCGACGATGGCGTTCCACGCGTTCTTCGGCGTCGTGCTCACCACCGGCACGTCGCTCCTGGCCGCGGACTGGTACGGCAACATGGGCCGCCCCTGGGGCCCGAGCGCGATCGAGGACCAGCAGCGCGGCGGCGGGGTGGCGTGGGGCATCGGCGAGCTGCCGACCCTGGCGCTCGCGATCGCCGTCGCGGTCCTGTGGACCCGGTCCGACGAGCGCGAGGCGCGCCGCCGCGACCGCAAGGCCGAGCGCGACGGCGACGCCGACCTGGAGGAGTACAACGCGATGCTCGCGCAGATGGCCGAGCGCGACGGGCGCGCGGGACGGGGCTAGGGCACCGGGCGCGGCGCGCGACGCCGGCTCGCGGGCCGACCGTCAGCGCAGCGTGTCGAGCACGCGCGCGGCGAGACCGTGCGCCGTCGTCGTGGCGAGGCCGGACAGCACGGTGACGGAGCGGACGCCCGGCATCGGGTCGGCGACGACGAACGGCCCGCCCGGGACGAGGCCCGACCCGCGCCACGTGCGGCCGCGGGTCGGGATCGCGCTCTCGAGGCCGGTCGCCGACCACCGCTCGAGGACGCGCGGCCTGCCGCCGAGCAGCGCGGCCGCCTCGGCGAGCAGGGCGGTGTCGGCGGCCTCGGACCGGTACGGCGCGACGGCGTCCGGCGTCCGGGCCGAGCCGACGACGAGCGTCCCGTCGGCGCGCGAGGTGAACGCCAGGTGCACCTCGTGGTCGAGGGCGTCGGGCGACCGGGTCCGGAGGCGCTCGCGCACGTCGGCGAGCGCGGGGCTGCCCGCGAAGGCGGCATGGTGCAGCAGCGCCGTGCCCCCCAGGACCGCCGGCGCGGACTCGGGCGCCTCGGCGGCGCCGTCGGGAGCCGCCACGCGCAGCGCCTGACGGCGCACCCGCCGCACGCCCGCGTCGCTCGCGACCTCGGGGAAGAACCGGTCGACCTCGTGCCCGACGGCGACCACGACGCGCTTGGCGACGACCTCGCCGCGCGAGGTGCGCACGAGCGTCAAGCCGCTGCCCGGCTCGAGCGTGTGCACCGCGGTCGAGAACACGACGTCGACGCCGGGACGGTCGGCCAGCCACGCCCCGAGCGCCGGTACGGACTCGCGCGGCTCGAGCCGCACGTCGAGCGGGAGGAGGACCCCGCCGACGACGTCGTCGCAGGCCAGCGCGGTACGCTCCCGCACCGTTGCGGGGTCCAGGCGCACCGCGTCGCCGTCGCGCATGGCCACGAGGTCGTCGAGCACCGCGAGCTCGGCCTCCGTGCGGGCGACCGCGACGCTGCCGGTCTGGCGCACCCAGAAGCCGGCCTCGCGGCCGAGCTTGAGCCACCTCTCCCGGCTCGCGAGCGCGCACGCGAGCGCGACGCCCTCCTGCGTGGTGACCGCCACGTGCCCGTCGCCGCGGACCGACGCGCCGAGGGGCCGCGGGTCGCGCTCGACGACGAGGACCGACATGCCCCGGGCGGCGGCCTCGGCCGCGTGCGCGAGCCCGACCGCACCCGCGCCGACGACGACGAGGTCCGCCTTGGCGGGCAGCGCGGAGGAGCGGGTCGTGCGGCGCGGGGGCTGTCTCACGCCCAGAATCTGCCCGACGGTGAACAGCCTGCTCAAGGCGCTGCGGGGGTGCGGACGAGGTGTTCGCCAACTGTTCACCTCGGGTTCGGCCGACGGTCCCCGCGCGGTCCTCGGGGCGCCGTGTGTGATAGGACGACGGTGTGACCCAGGACACGACGGCGGCGACCCCGCCCCCCGAGCTCCCCACCCCCTTCCACGACCTCGACGCCTACGTCGCCCTGCCGCGCGCGAGCGGGCTCGCGCTCAGCCGCGACGGCTCGCGGCTCGTCACGACGGTCCAGACGCTCGACCCGGAGCGCACCGCGTACCGCACCGCGCTGTGGGAGGTCGACCCGGCCGGCGAGGCGCCCGCCCGCCGGCTGACCCGCAGCACGAAGGGCGAGGCGTCCGCCTGCTTCGCGGCGAACGGCGACCTGCTCTTCACCTCGGCCCGTCCGGACCCGGACGCCGGCAGCGGCGACGAGCCGAAGAAGGCCGCGCTGTGGCTCCTCCCGGCGGCCGGCGGCGAGGCGCGCGTCGTCGCGACGGCGCCGGGCGGCGTCGGCGGGGTGCTCGCGGCGCGCGACGCGGACGTCGTCTCCGTGAGCGCGTCCGTGCTGCCGAGCGCCGACGACCTCGGGCAGGACGCCGAGCTCCGCACCGCGCGCACCGACGCCAAGGTGACCGCGATCCTGCACGACGGCTACCCCGTGCGGCACTGGGACCACGACCTCGGGCCCGACCAGGACCGCCGGTACGTCGCCTCGCTCGGCGAGCTCGTCGACGAGCCGGCGCAGCCGCTCCCGGTGTCCGACGACGCGGCCGACGAGGCCGAGGACGGCGGGACGCCGTCGTCGCGCCTCCGGCTGCGCCAGCTCACCGGGGCGGGCCGCCAGCTCTTCGAGCACTCGGCGACCCTGTCGCCCGACGGCGGCACGCTCGTCACGACGTGGACGGTCGCCGACCCCGGCGCCGCGCGGCGCGAGACGCTCGTCGCGGTCGACACCGCGACGGGCGAGCGGCGCACGCTCGTGGACGACCCGGACGCCGAGGTCAGCGCCCCGGCGGTCTCGCCCGACGGGCGCTGGGTCGCCTACGGGACGTCGACGATCACGACGCCGCACGACGCGCCCGTGGTGCGGCTCGGGCTCGTGGCGCTCTCCGGCGAGGGCGAGCCCGAGGTGCTCGCCGACGACTGGGACCGCTGGCCGACGTCGGTCGCGTGGCTCCCCGACGGCGCGGGGCTCGTGGTCACGGCGGACGAGGACGGGCGGGGCCCGGTGTTCCTGCTGACGTTCGGCGAGGGCGGCCCGGGCGCGGGCGAGCCGGTCGCCGTCGAGCGGGTCACGGCCGACGACGCCACGTTCACGGACGTGCGGGTCGCGCCGGACGGCTCGGCGCTGTACGCGCTCCGGACGTCCTACGCGGCGCCCTCCGAGCCGGTGCGCATCGACCTGGCCGGGTTCACCGCGTCCGGCGCCCCCGGCGAGCGCGAGCCGGTGACCGCCGTCGCGCTCCGGTCGCCGGTGCCCGCGCCGGAGCTGCCCGGCACGCTGACCGAGGTCGAGACGGTGACCGAGGACGGCGTGCGGGTGCGGGCGTGGCTCGCGCTGCCGGCCGGCGCGTCGGCGGACCTGCCCGCCCCGCTGCTGCTGTGGATCCACGGCGGCCCGCTCAACTCGTGGAACGCGTGGTCGTGGCGGTGGAACCCGTGGCTCATGGTCGCGCGCGGGTACGCGGTCCTGCTCCCGGACCCGGCCCTGTCGACCGGGTACGGCCAGGAGTTCGTGCAGCGGGGCTGGGGCGCCTGGGGCCAGGCCCCGTACACCGACCTCATGGCGATCACGGACGCGGCCGAGGCGCGGGCCGACGTCGACGCGACGCGGACCGCGGCGATGGGCGGGTCGTTCGGCGGCTACATGGCCAACTGGGTCGCGGGGCACACCGACCGGTTCCGCGCGATCGTCACGCACGCGAGCCTGTGGGCGCTCGACCAGTTCGGCCCCACCACCGACCACGCCTACTACTGGGCGCGCGAGATGACGCCCGAGATGTCGGAGGCCAACAGCCCGCACCGGTTCGTCGAGAACATCCGCACGCCCGTGCTCGTGGTGCACGGCGACAAGGACTACCGGGTGCCGGTCGGCGAGGGGCTGCGGCTGTGGAACGAGCTGCTGACCCGGTCGGCGCTGCCGGCTGACGACGACGGCTCGACCGTGCACCGGTTCCTGTACTTCCCCGACGAGAACCACTGGGTGCTCACGCCGCAGCACGCGAAGGTCTGGTACCAGGTCGTGCTCGCGTTCCTGGCCGAGCACGTGCTGGGGGAGAAGCCCGAGCTGCCGACCGTCCTCGGCTGACGCGGGCGGCGCGTCCGGCCGCGGGGTGGTGCCGGCTGCGGCACTACCCCGCCCGGTGGCCGGGCACGACGAGGGCGTCGACGAGCGCCTCGACGAGGACGCCGGGCTCCGGCGCGTCCGGCGCGCCGAGGAGCGCCGCCCGGGCCCCGGTCTCGTACGCGCCCAGGAGCAGCTCGACGGCGAGCCGTGGCTCGACGGTGAACCGCAGGCCGAGCCCGCCCAGGAGGCGGTCCAGGGCGTCCGCGATCTCGGTCCGCATGCGCCGCTGCTCGGCGACGTAGCGCGGCGCGATCCCGGGGTCGCGCAGCGAGAGCAGCTCGAACTCGGCGGCCATGACGCACCACTGGCGCTCGGCGGCCGGGTCCGGGCCGACGGCGCCGACGACGGAGCGGACGGCGTCGCGCAGCCCGGCCGAGGTCTGCAGCGAGCCGGGGTCCAGGCGCTCGAGCGCCGCCTCGAGGGCCGCGACGTGCGTCCGCCGTTCCCGGTCCATCAGGGCGAGGAAGAGCTCTTCCTTGTTCTCGAAGTTCGAGTAGAACGCGCCGCGCGTGAAGCCTGCGGCGTCGCAGACGGCCTCGATCGACGCGCCCTGCACGCCGAGCCGCGCGAAGACGTCGAACGCGGCGTCGAGCAGCCGCTCCCGGGTCCGCTCGCGCCGCGCCGAGCGCACACCGGTCTCCTCGGTCGTCGTCACGTCGGCCTCCAGGGGTGGACGGGTGCGGGATGGTGCGCCCACTCTAGCCAGTACAGACCTGTATCGGATACATCGGCGCATCGCATACAGTGTCGTATCGACCACCCTCGCCGCCGTCCGCCCGGGAGCCGCCGTGTCCTCCGTCCTCTACTCGCTCGGCCGGTGGGCCGTGCGCGCGCGCAGGCTCGTCGTGGTGGAATGGCTGGTCGTCCTGGCCGTGGTGGGAGGCCTCGCAGGCCTGCTGAACCAGGGTCTCGACGACGCGGTGACGATCCCCGGCACGGAGTCGGCGGCCGCGCTCGAGCGCCTCGAGGCCACGTTCCCGCAGGTCAGCGGCGCCTCGGCCCAGATGGTGGTCGTCGCCCCCGACGGCGGCACGGTCGAGGACGACGCGGTCCGCGCACCCGTGCAGCGCGCGGTCGACGGGCTCGCCGCGCTCGAGCAGGTCGCCGCGGTGACCTCGCCGTACGACGACCTCATGCCGGCCTCGGTGAGCGAGGACGACCGCGCGGCGCTGCTGACCGTCCAGCTCGACGGCGCGGCCGAGCACGTCACGGAGGACACGCGGGAGGCGCTCGCCGACGTCACCGCAGACCTCGCCGCGGCGATGCCCGCCGGCTCGGAGGTCTCGCTGGGCGGCTCCCTCTTCGCCACCGAGCTGCCCCAGATGAGCCTGGTCGAGGGTCTCGGCCTCGTCGTGGCCCTGGTCGTCCTGGTCCTGACGCTCGGCTCGCTCGTCGCGGCCGGGCTGCCGCTCCTCAACGCCGTGCTCGGCGTCGGCGTCGCGATGGGCCTGCTGTTCGCCGCGACGGTGTTCGGCCCCGTGAACTCCACGACCCCGATGCTCGCGGTCATGCTCGGCCTGGCCGTCGGCATCGACTACGCCCTGTTCATCGTCTCGCGGCACCGCGACGAGCTGCGCTCGGGCCTGGCGGTCGAGGAGTCGGTCGCGCGATCGACCGCCACCGCCGGGTCCGCCGTCGTGTTCGCGGGCCTGACCGTCATGATCGCCCTCGTCGGCCTCGGCGTGGCGGGCATCCCGTTCCTGACCGTCATGGGCGTCGCCGCGGCGGTCGCGGTCGGCATCGCCGTGCTGGTCTCGCTCACGCTGCTGCCCGCCCTGCTCGCGTTCGCGGGCGAGCGTCTCCGTCCGGCGGCCGGGGGTCCGAGGTCCGGCAGGCGCGGCGCGCACCGCGTCGCCTTCTTCACCCGGTGGGTGCGCGTGGTGACGCGCGCCCCCGTCGTCACCATCGCCGTCGTCCTCGTCGTCATGGGCCTTCTGGCCTGGCCCGCCACGCACCTGCGCCTCGCGCTGCCCGACGCCGGATCCCTGCCCCAGGACAGCTCGGCGCGCCAGACGTACGACCTCGTCAGCGAGCACTTCGGCGACGGGTTCAACGGCCCGCTCATCGTCACGGGCTCGATCGTCACGAGCACCGACCCGGTCGGGCTCATGGAGGACGTCGCGGACGAGATCCGCGACCTGCCCGGCGTCGCCGACGTCCCGCTCGCCACGCCCAACGAGACCGCGGACACCGGCATCATCCAGGTCGTGCCCACGGGCGCGCCGGACTCCGAGGCGACCGAGGCCCTCGTGCACGACATCCGCTCGCTGCACGACCACTTCCTCGACACCTACGGCGTCGATCTCGCGGTCACGGGCTTCACGGCGGTCGGGATCGACGTGTCCGCCAAGCTCGGCGCGGCGCTCCTGCCGTTCGCCCTCGTCGTCGTCGGGCTGTCGCTGCTGCTGCTCACGATGGTGTTCCGGTCGATCTGGGTGCCGGTCAAGGCGACGCTCGGCTACCTGCTCTCGGTCGGTGCCGCGTTCGGCGTCGTGACGCTCGTGTTCGAGGACGGCGTCCTGGCCGACGCGCTCGGCGTCACGCGCCTCGGGCCCGTCATCAGCTTCATGCCCATCGTGCTCATGGGTGTGCTGTTCGGGCTGGCGATGGACTACGAGGTCTTCCTCGTCTCGCGCATCCGCGAGGACTACGTGCACGGCGGCGACGCGCGGAGCGCGATCGTCACCGGGTTCGCCGCCTCCGCGAAGGTCGTCGCGGCCGCCGCGGTCATCATGTTCGCGGTCTTCGTCGCGTTCGTGCCGCACGGCGACATGAACCTCAAGCCCATCGCGCTCGGGCTGGCCGTGGGCGTGGCGGTCGACGCGTTCGTCGTCCGCATGGTGCTCGTGCCGGCCGTCCTCGCGCTGCTCGGCGAGCGCGCCTGGTGGATCCCGCGCCGGCTCGACCGCGCCCTGCCGACGTTCGACGTCGAGGGCGAGGGCGTGGCGAAGGAGCTGCGGCTCGCCGGGTGGCCGGCGCCCGCCGCGGCCGGCGTCGCGCCCGACGCCGTCGCCGCGCGCGACCTCGAGGTCGCCGGTCCGCAGGGCTCGCGGCCGGGTGAGCCGGCGCTCGTCGGCCCGGTCAGCGTGCGGGTGCCCGACGGCGGTGCCCTGTGCGTGCACGGGGACGCCTCCGCGCCGGTGCGTGCGCTGGTGCTGGCGCTCGCCGGCCGGGTCGCTCTCGACGCCGGGGCGGTCAAGGTGACCGGGCTCGTGCTGCCCGAGCGTGCGGCGAGCGTGCGCGGCCGGGTCGCCGTGGTGGACGCGGCCGCCGAGGCCGGCCGGCCGGCCAGGGCGGTCGACGCGGCGGTGCGCGACGGCGCCCGCGTGGTCGCGGTCGACCGCACCGACCTCGTGGTCGACCGCCCGGCGCGCGAGGCGCTCGCCGACGCGCTGGCCCGGGCGCAGGGTGCGGGCGTCGCCGTCGTCCTGGGTTCGACGGGCGTCGCGGCGACCGACCTGGTGGGACCGGACGCCGCCGTGCTCGACGTCGGTGCCGGCTGGGGCGCACCCGTGACGCTGACGGGCGGCGACGTCCCGCCGCCGGTCCCGGACGGCCCGGCGCACGGGCACGCCCCGGCGCGACGGCAGGACGATCACCAGCACGACGCGACCAAGCAGGAGGTGCGGGCATGACCGCCCTGGACTTCGCGGACCACGCCGGAACGCAGACCCGCACCCCGCGGCGCGACCCCTGGCGGATCACCGCCGTGGCGCTGCTGCCGGTCCTGGTGCTCGGGCTGCTGCTCGCCGCCCTGTGGAACCCGATGGAACGCCTCGACACCGTCCCGGCGGCGGTCGTGAACCTCGACGAGCCTGTCGAGGTCGACGGGCAGGTCGTGCCGCTGGGGCGCCAGCTCGCGGCCGGGCTCGTGTCCGGCGCGCCGTCGGGCACCAACTACGCGTGGGAGGTCACCGACGCGGAGCGCGCCGAGGCCGGCCTGGCCGACGGCACGTACGCCGCCGTGGTCACCATCCCCGAGGACTTCTCCGCCGCGGCCACCTCCTTCGGCGGGGACGACCCGGCCGGGGCCCGGCAGGCCACCATCGACGTCACGACGCCGCCCGGCGGGCGCGTGGTCGACGACGCGCTCGCGAGGATCGTGGCGACCACCGCGACATCGGTCATGAGCAGCACCCTGACCCAGACCTACGTGGAGAACGTGCTCGTGGGCTTCGGCACGCTCGCCGACGGGATCGGCGAGGCGGCCGGCGGCGCGTCGCAGCTCTCCGACGGCGCGGGCTCCGCCGCCGACGGCGCCGGGCAGCTCGCCGACGGCGCCGCCCGGCTCGCGGACGGCGCCGGCGAGGCCTCCTCGGGCGCGTCGCAGCTGGCATCGGGCGCCACCCAGCTCGCCGGCGGCGCGACGGAGGCGTCCTCCGGCGCCGCGCAGCTCGCCGGCGGGGCGTCGCAGCTCGCGGGCGGTGCCCGCGACGCGGCGTCGGGTGCGTCGGACCTCGCCGACGGTGCCGGCCAGGTCGCCGACGGCGCGGCCCAGCTGGCCGGTGGCCTGTCGCAGAGCGCCGGCGGTGCCGAGCAGCTCGCGGGCGGGGCGGACCGGCTGGCCGCCGGCGCGGACGAGCTGGCGGCCGGCACGGGCCAGCTGGCCGGCGGGCTGGCCGAGCTCGACCAGGGCTCGGCGCAGCTGCCCGCCGGCGCCACCCGGCTCACGGACGGCTCGCAGGAGGTCGCCGCCGGCCTCGACCGGTACATCGCGGAGATGCAGGAGGTCTACGGCTGCGCGGCGGCACCGGCGTCGCCGGCGTGCGTGAGCCTCGAGCCGTTGCTGGAGATCCAGGCGGGTGCGGCGAGCGTCGCGGCCGGATGGGCCGAGGTCACGGGTTCCCCAGGCAGCGCGAACGCCGCCCCGACCGGTCTCTACGCCCTCCAGGCCGGGATCGCCGGCGCCGCCGGGGGTGCCGGGGAGCTGGCCGCGGGTGCGGACGAGCTCGCCGCCGGGGCGGCCGGGCTCGGGGATGGTGCGCACCGGCTCGCCGACGGCCTCGACCAGCTGGGCGGCGCCGCGGGGCAGCTGGCGACCGGTGCGTCCGGCGTCGCGACGGGCGCCGACCAGCTGGCGGCCGGCGTGGGAGAGCTGGCCACGGGTGCGTCGGGCGTGGCGTCGGGCGCGTCGGGCCTCGCCGACGGCGTGGGCCGGCTCGCGGACGGCGCGTCCGGCGTCGCGGCGGGAGCCTCGGGCCTCGCCGACGGCGTCGGCCAGCTCGGCACCGGCGCGGGCACGCTCTCGGAGGGTGCCGGCGAGCTCGCCGAGGGCGTGGACCAGCTCTCCGGCGGTGCCGGCGACCTCGCCGAGGGGCTCGACGACGCGACCGGACAGATACCCGTGTACTCCGGGGGCGAGCGCCGGAACCTCGCGTCGGTGGTGGCCGAGCCGGTCGCCGCTCCGGGTGTCGGCGACCTGTCGACCGGCGCGACCGGGCCGCTCTTCGCGGTCGTGGCGCTGTGGCTGGGGGCCCTCGGCCTCCTGACGGCGCTCCCGCCGGTGGCCGCCCGGGCGCTCGGCTCGACCCGCGGCTCCGTGCGGCTCGCGCTCGAGGCGTTCCGCCTGCCGGCCCTCGTCGGGCTCGGGACGGGCGCCGTGGTCGGCGGCGTGCTCGCCGTCGTCGAGGACACGTCGCTCCTCGGCGGGGTCGGCGCCGTGGTCGTCGGTGCGCTCGCGAGCGTGTGCTTCGTCGCGGTGCACCAGGGACTCCTCGGGTGGCTGGGCGACGCGGGGCGAGGGATCAGCCTGCTCGTCGCCGTGCTGCTCATCGGCACGGGCGTGGTCGCCACGGTGCCCGACGTGCTGCTCGGGGTCGCGGACCTGCTGCCCACCGGTGCCGCGCGCGACGCCCTGCTCCCGGTCGTCGTACCGGGTGTCGACGACGGGGTCGCCGGCGCGCTCGCGCGGCTGCTCCTCTGGACGCTCGTCGGCCTCGCGCTCGCGGTGGGGGCGACCGCGCGCGCCCGGCGCGTGCGGGTGGCGACGCTGCTGCGCGTCCCCAGCCCGCGGGCGGTGTGACGCACGTCACAAGAAAGTCGCGTCATGATTCTGCCGCCGCTGCGTCTCTGGTTCGAGCCCGCCGGTGTGCCGTCCGCCGCCGACTCGCCGACCCGGGCACCTGCGGGTGTCGGAGCCCTGGGCAAGACTCTCCGCATGGAGCTGACCGAGGCACGCGAGACCAAGTCCCAGCTCGCGGCGTTCGCCCGTGACCTGGCCGAGCAGCACGGAGTGCCCGCGCGGCCGTACGCGGCCGAGGACGGCGACCCCATGCGGGCGCCCACGGTGGCGCTCGGCATCGCGGTGGGGCAGGACGGCTCCTACGGCATCGCGGTGCGCTACCGGCTGGGCGTCCCGGCCGCGCGGGCGATCGCGCGCAAGGTCGTGGCCGAGGCCGGCGGGGTCACGGACGTGCGCCGCACCGGCCGGATCCGCTCGCTCGAGGGCGACGGAGCGGTCCGGCCGCGCCCGCCGGTCGTGACCGCCCAGGCGCTCGGCGAGACCGACCGTGTGCGGCCGCTGCGCCCGGGCGTCTCCATCGCCCACGTCGACGTCACGGCGGGCACGCTCGGCGCGTTCGTCACGCGCTCGGACGGGTCCGACGGCGCGCGGTACGTCCTGTCGAACTACCACGTGCTCGCCGGGTCGCCGGACGCGAGGGCGGGCGACGTCGTCGTGCAGCCGGGACCGGCCGACGGCGGGTTCCAGCCCGACGACCGCGTGGGTGTGCTGGCCGACGTCGTGCCGCTCGCGCGGGGCGAGCGCGCGACCGTCGACGCGGCGCTCGCCCGCCTCGACGAGGGGATCGGCGTCGAGCTCGGCTACCCCGTCGGCCCCGTGACGACGACGGCGCGCGTGACGGGCACCGAGGAGGTCGCCAAGATCGGCCGGACCACCGCGCTCACGCGGGGGCGCGTCACGGCGATCGAGCTCGACGACGTCATGGTGGGCTACGGCGACGAGCTCGGCGTGCTCTCGTTCGACGACCAGATCGAGGTCGAGTCCACGGGGAGCGGCCCGTTCTCGCGCGGCGGCGACTCGGGCTCGCTCGTGTACCGCTCCGACGGCGTCGCGGTCGGGCTGCTGTTCGCGGGCTCCGAGACCGGTGGTACGAACGGGACCGGCCTGACCTACGTCAACCCGATCGACACCGTGCTGGAGGCGCTCGGGGTGCGGCTCGCCTCCTGACGGGTCGCCGTGGCGCTCAGGACCAGGTCAGCAGCTCCGCGCCCCGTCCTACCCGCGTCCCCGGCTCGAGCACGGCCACCACGTCGCCGGGCGAGGCCTCGAGCGCGACGACGGGACACACCGCGGAGCGGCCGCCGTCGCGCACGGCCGCCGGGTCCCAGGTGACGACGGCGTCGCCCGGCGCGACGACGTCGCCCTCGGCGGCGTGCAGCTCGAAGCCCTCGCCGCCGAGCTGGACCGTGTCGATCCCGAGGTGCACCAGGACGGCGCGGCCGTCGTCGTGCTGGACGACGAACGCGTGCGGGTGCATCTTGACGATCCGACCGGCGATCGGCGCGACGACCTCGCCGCCCGCGTCCGCGTCGGGCTCGACGGCGGTGCCGGGCCCGACCAGGCCCGCCGAGAAGACCGGGTCGTCCACGTCGGCCGTCGCGACGACGGTCCCGGACACGGGCGCCAGGACGATCAGCGTCCCCATCAGCGGGCCTCCTCGGCGTCGGCGGGTGTGCGGTGCTCGGTCATCGGTCGTCCCCTCCGGTCGCTCGGGACCTCGTCGGCACCGCCGTGGGTCTGGCCTCGCGCAGCGGGACGAGCACGCTGTACCGGTCGCCCCGGTAGCTGGAGCGCGAGTACATCAACGGGGTGTCGCCACAGAAGGTGCGCCGCACCGTGCGCATGACCGCTCGCGATCCCGTCATGGCGAGCGCGCGCTCCTCGGGAGGCGTCGCGTCGGAGGCGGTGATCGTCTCCTCGCCCCACGTGGGGGCGAGGCCGCGCTCGCGCAGCGCGCCGTACAGGCTCGCCGGCACGCCGTCGTCGAGCAGGTCGGGCGCCAGGTCCACCGGTACCCACGCCTCCTCGATGCTCATCGGCGAGCCGTCGGCCGTGCGCAGGCGCAGCACCCGGTGCATCGGCACCCCGTCCGGGCGGCCCAGCGCCTCGCACACGGTCCCTGGCGCCGGCACGGTCTCGGCCTCGAGCACCTGGGTGCCGGGTTCCATCCCGCGCCGCCGCGCCTCCTCGCCGAAGGTCGTCAGGCGCATCTCGACGTCGGCGCGCGGCGGCGCGACGAACGTCCCCCGGCCCTGCTCGCGCTGGAGCACGCCCTCGGTGACCAGCGCGTCGATCGCCTGCCGGACGGTCATGCGCGAGACGCCGAACTTCTCGGTGAGCGAGCGCTCGGAGGGGACGGCGTCGCCCACCGCCAGCTCCTGAGCCACGAGGTCGGCGAGGTAGGTGCGCACGGTGAGGTACTTGTGCTCGCCGTCGGCCGGCCGTGCTCTGCCCATCGTCGCGTGCGTCCTCGTCCTCGAGACCGTGTCGTGGATCCCCGCGGGGTTGACACATCATGAGGTCTAGACCACTCTGCCTGCAAGTGGTCCGGGCGTGCTGCGGCACGCCGTCGGGCCCGGCAACGACGCCACCTTGCGAGGGGAGCTCCACATGACCACGGTCGCAGACGCCGTCGCGCCGTCCGCCGCCGCGCCGCCGCTGCGCCGGGCGGGCGAGGAGCGGCGGGCCGACGGAGGATCTGACCGATGAGCAGCACCCTCACCGGCGCCCCGGTCAGCCCTGGACGCGCGGCCGGCGTCGTGGTCACGATGCCGCCTCCCGTCCCGGAGCCCGCGACGACACGGCTCGCCGCGGACCAGGTGGAGGACGCCGTCGCCCGCCTCACCGCCGCGGCGCGCGCCGTCCAGGAGCGGCTCACCGAGCAGGCGACGCGCGCGACGGGCACCGCCGCGGACGTGCTGTCGGTGACCGCCGCGATGGCGGGCGACCCGACCCTCGCGGCCGGGGCCGAGCGGCGCGTGCGCGACGACGCGCTCACGCCCGAGCGCGCGGTGTGGGAGGCGGCGAGCGGCCTCGCGGCCCAGCTCGAGTCCCTCGGCCCGCCGCTCTCGGAGCGGTCCCGCGACGTGCGCGACGTGCGCGACCGGATCGTCGCCGAGCTCACCGGCGCGCGGCCGCCGGGCGTGCCGGAGCCCGGTCACCCGTTCGTCCTCGTCGCGGACGACCTGGCACCCGCCGACACCGCGTCGCTCGACCCCGGGACCGTCGTGGGGGTCGTCACGATCGGGGGCGGGCCGACGTCCCACACGGCGATCCTGACGCGCTCGCTCGGCATCCCGGCCGTGGTCGCCGTCGCGGGCGCCGGCGAGCTGCGCGACGGCGAGACGGTGCTGGTCGACGGCGGCGCCGGCTCCGTCGTGCGCGACCCCGACCCCGACGCCGTGGCGGCGGCCCGGCACCGCGACTCGGCCCGCCGCGAGTTCGACGGGCGCGGGCGCACCGCCGACGGGGTGCCCGTACGGCTCATGGCGAACGTCGCGGACCCGGACGGCGCCCGCGCGGCCGCGGAGGCCGGCGCGGAGGGCGTGGGCCTGTTCCGGACCGAGTTCTGCTTCCTCGGCCGGGCCGCCGAGCCCTCGGTGGCGGAGCAGGTCAACGCCTACCGGCGCGTGCTGAGCGCGTTCCCGGGCGAGCGCGTGGTGGTCCGGACCCTCGACGCCGGGGCCGACAAGCCGCTGGGCTTCGTCACGGCCGACGACGAGCCGAACCCCGCCCTCGGCGTGCGCGGCCTGCGCACCGCGCGCCGGCACCCGGACGTCCTCGACCGTCAGCTGCGGGCGATCGCGGAGGCGGCCGCGGCCGAGGAGGCGGAGGTCTGGGTCATGGCGCCGATGGTCGCGACGCCGGGCGAGGCGCGCGACTTCGTCGCCGCGTGCGCCGCGCACGGGCTGGACCAGGCGGGCGTCATGGTCGAGGTGCCGGCCGCCGCCGTGCGGTCGCGGTCGGTGTTCGAGCACGCCGCCTTCGGGAGCCTGGGGACGAACGACCTCATCCAGTACACGATGGCCGCCGACCGGGTGCTGGGCGAGCTCGCCGCGCTGTCGACGCCGTGGCAGCCGGCGGTCCTCGAGCTCGTCCGCGCCACGTGCGAGGGTGCCGCCGCCCACGACCGGCCGGTCGCCGTGTGCGGCGAGGCGGCGGCCGACCCCGCACTGGCTCCGGTGCTCGTGGGGCTCGGCGTGACGTCGCTGTCGATGACGACCCGCGCGCTCGGCGACGTCGCCGCGGTGCTGGCCGCGACGACGTCGGACGAGTGCGCCGAGCTGGCGCGCCTCGCGTGCGACCAGCCCGACGCCGAGTCCGCACGCGCCGCGGTGCGCGGCAAGCTGCACGACGTGCTGGACGAGCTCGCGCTCTGAGCACCGGCGGACGATCGGGTCAGGACGGGGACTCCTGCGCCAGGAAGTCGGTCAGCGCGTCGAGCGCGGCGGTCGCGTCCGCGCCGTCGCCCTCGGTGCTGAGGACGACCTCGTCCCCGGCGTCGGCGCCGAGCGTCATGAGGCCCAGGATGCTCGCCGCGTCCACGGCCGTCCCGCCGGGCTTGGCGATGCGCACGGGCACGGGCTGGCGGCCGGCGGCCTGGGCGAAGAGGGCGGCGGGCCGCGCGTGCAGACCCTCCGTGATGGCGACGACGACGGTGCGTTCCACGAGTCCTCCGTCGGACGGCTGGTCTGGACCACGCCGATCGTAGGGATCGGACGCCGCCGACGAGGCACGGCGCGCCGGGCGCCGCGGCCAGGTGGCGTGCGCGCGCCGCCCTGCGCCGTGGGCGAACACGGGCATGACGGCCGCCTCCCGGACGCTGCACAGGTGTGGCCCTCGACACACCGTCGGACGACGGCCCCGAGCCGACGAGCCGCGACGCCATGGAGGCGGAGGCGCTCGACGCGTACTCGCGCGCCGTCGTCGCCGTGGCCGACGCGGTGCTGCCGAGCGTCGCGAGCCTGACCATCGCGACCCGGCGCGGGCAGGGCGTGGGCAGCGCCAGCGTCATCACGCGCGACGGCTTCCTGCTCACGTCCGCGCACGTGGTCGCAGGCGCCGAGGTGGCCGAGGCCGCGTTCGCCGACGGGACGCGCACGCGGGCCGACGTGGTGGGCCGGGACACGCTGTCGGACCTCGCCGTGCTGCACGCGCTGGCCGACGTGCCGGCGCCCGTGCCGCTCGGCGACGCCGCGCGGCTGCGCGTGGGCCAGCTCGTCGTCGCGCTCGGCAACCCGCTCGGGCTCGCCGGCAGCGTCACCGCGGGCATCGTGTCGGCGCTGGGCCGGTCGCTGCCCACGGCCGGCGGACGGGTGGTCGACGAGGTCATCCAGACCGACGCCGCGCTGAACCCCGGCAACAGCGGGGGCGTCCTGGCCGACAGCACCGGACGCATGGTGGGCGTCAACACGGCCGTCGCGGGCATCGGTGTCGGCCTCGCGGTGCCGGTCAACTCGACCACGCGCGAGATCGTCACCACGCTCATGGCCACGGGCCGCGTGCGGCGCGCGTGGCTCGGCATCGCCGGGTCGCAGGTCCCGCTGCCTCCCCGCCTCGCGGAGCGCCTCGGCTCGCCGACGGGTGTGCAGGTCGCGGGCGTGACGCCGGGCAGCCCTGCGGCGGAGGCGGGTCTGCTGGCGGGCGACATCGTCGTCGAGCTGGACGGGGAGCCGGTCGTCACCGTGACCGCCGTGCAGAAGGCCATGGTCGAGGGCGTGATCGGCCGGCGCACCGAGGTCACCGTGTGGCGCCACGGAGCCCTCGTCGACGTCGTCGCCTACCCGCGCGAGCTCGCCTGAGGCGGGACGAGGTGGGACCGATGACGTCGTGTCGGCGGCCGGGTCTACGGTCGGTAGGGGCGACGGGACGACACGACGGGAGTGTCTGCGCATGATCCGAGCACGGGGTCTGACGAGGACCTTCAAGCGGGGCAAGGACGTGGTCGAGGCCGTCAAGGGCATCGACGTGGACGTGGCCGAGGGCGAGCTCGTGGCGTTCCTCGGGCCGAACGGGGCGGGCAAGTCGACGACGCTGCGGATGCTCACGTCGTTGCTCAGCCCTACGGCGGGCAGCGCGCAGGTCGCCGGCTACGACGTCGTCGCCCACCCCGCGCAGGTGCGGGCGCGCCTCGGCTTCATCGGCCAGGGGAACGGCGGCGGGTTCAGCTACAAGGTGCGCGACGAGCTGCACAACCAGGGCCGCTTCTACGGCCTGGCGCCCGACGTCTACAAGCGGCGCGCGGCCGACCTCGTCGACGCGCTCGAGCTCACGGGGCTCGAGAAGCGGTCGGTGCAGTCCCTCTCCGGCGGGCAGCGGCGGAGGCTCGACGTCGCGCTCGGGCTCATGAACCACCCGCCGCTGCTGTTCCTCGACGAGCCGACGACGGGCCTCGACCCGCACTCGCGCGCCAACCTCTGGGAGCACATCGCGGCGATGCGCGAGCGCTACGGCATGACCGTCGTCCTGACGACGCACTACCTGGACGAGGCCGACTCCATGGCGGAGCGCGTCGTCGTCATCGACCACGGGGAGATCATCGCCGACGCCGCACCCGACGTCCTCAAGCGCGAGTACGCCGACGACGTGCTGACGCTCGACGTGGCCGGCGACGAGGCGACGGTCCGGGGCGCCCTGCCGCCCGACCTCGGCGAGGTGGCGGTGACGCCCCGCGACGGCGGCCTGCGCGTGCGCGTCGCGACCGCACGCGGCGCCGACCGCCTACCGGGAGCGATCGAGGCGCTGCGCCTCGCGGGGGCGACGACGACGTCGGCGAGCGTGAAGCAGGCGAGCCTCGACGACGTGTTCCTCAACCTGACCGGGCGGAGCCTGCGCGAGGAGGCGGCGGCATGAGCGAGCGCACCGAGACGACGACCCTGCCGGACGCCAGGGGAGGGGAGCACGAGGCGCCGCGCATCGTCACGCGCACCGGGGCCGGCAAGTTCCTCACCGACACCCGCGCGGTGTTCACCCGGGAGATCCTCCTGACGGTCCGCGACCCGTTCACCCTGATCTTCTCGCTGCTGCAGCCCCTGATCTTCCTCGGCCTGTTCGGGCCGCTGCTCACCGGGACGTTCGGGGGCGGGTTCGGCGGCGCGGGGGCCGGGCTGAGCACGGGCGAGACGCTCCAGTGGTTCGTGCCGGGCGTGATCGTGATGATCTCGCTGTTCGGCACGTCGATGACCGGCTCCAACCTGCTCTACGAGGTCATGACCGGCTCCTACGAGCGGGTCCTGGCGACGCCGCTCGACCGGTCCGCGATCCTCGTCGGCCGGGCGCTCAAGGAGTTCGCGCCGCTGCTCGTGCAGGGGCTCATCATCGCCGCGGTGTGCGTGCCGTTCGGCTTCCGGTTCCACGTGCTGCCCGCCGTGGTGGGCCTGGTGCTGCTCGGGATCTTCGGCATCGGCGTCGGCGCGCTGTCGCACGCGCTGGCGCTCGCGGCCAAGAACCGCGAGTGGCTGTTCTGGGGCGTGCAGCAGTCGCTGCTGTTCCCGCTGCTCATCCTGTCCGGGATGATGCTCCCGCTCGAGGCCGGGCCCGGCTGGATGCAGGCCGCCGCGAGGTTCAACCCGCTGACGTACATGGTCGACGCCGAGCGCGTGCTCTTCGCCGGCCGGTTCGACGACACCGCCGTGCTGTGGGGCGTGGTGGCGGCCGTCGCGACGTGCGCCGTCGGGCTCGTCGTGGGCATCCGCCGCACCCACCGCACCGTCTGAGGCGCCCGCCCCCTGCCGTGCGGCGCCTACCCGGCCGGGGCCAGCTCGCGGACCCAGCGCCCGTCGTCGGGCACGAAGCCCATGCGCGCGAGGTAGGCCGGGTCCGTGACGGCGTCGGGCGTCGTGACGACGCGCGTGAAGCCGCGCCCGGTGAAGATCCCGCTGTCGCGGTGCACGAACTCTCCGGGCGTGAAGTCGCGGAACCGGGTGCTGACCCAGTCGAGCTCGACGACGCCCTCGCCGCCGCCGGCGTCCCGCACCACCACGACGCCGACGGTCTCGTCGCCCCGCAGCACGAGGAACGCCGAGCGGCCGACGGCGTCGGCGTGCGGGTCGAACGCGGGGGACCAGCGGGCGATGTCGTCGCCGTGCGTGCGCAGGACGTGCCGGAGGTAGGCGTCGTCGGGCGCGACCTCGACGACCTCGTACGTGGCGTCGTCGTGCGCCTCCCGGAAGAGGCGCAGCAGCCAGTAGACGTTGATGAGCGCGATCGCCGCGTTCATCGCCGCGAACGGCCAGATGGTGAAGATCGCGTTGTAGACGGTCGCGATGACGGACCCGGTCAGGTTGAGCCACCGGAAGCGCAGCACGCGCGCCTGGGTCAGCGAGAAGACGATGAGGATCGAGCCGAGCCAGCCGAACACCTCGAGCCACGGGACCATGGCTCGAGCGTAGGGGTGGGGTCAGCGGTCGGTGCGGTTCTCCTCGTCCGGGTGCGAGCCCGTGCGCTCGCCCCGGTCGAGGCCCGTGATCGCGGCCATCTCGTCGGGCTCGAGCTCGAAGTCGAAGACGCGCGCGTTCTCGACGATGCGCGACGGCGTGGCGGACTTCGGGAACACCACGTCGCCGCGCTGCACGTGCCAGCGGAGCACGACCTGCGCGGGCGTGCGCCCGTGCCCCTCGGCGATCCGCGCGAGGGTCGGCTCGTCGAGCACCCGGCCGCGCCCGAGGGGCGACCACGCCTCGGTCACGATGCCGTGCTCGCGACCGAACGCGCGGACCTCCTCGTTGCCGAACCAGGGGTGCACCTCGACCTGGTTGACCGCGGGGACCACCGTGCCGGCGTCGAGCACGCGCCGCAGGTGGTCCGGCTGGAAGTTGGAGACGCCGATCGCGCGCGCCCGGCCCGACCGGTAGACCTCCTCGAGGGCCGCCCACGCCTCGGTGTACCGGCCGAGCGCGGGCAACGGCCAGTGGACGAGGAAGAGGTCGACGACCTCGAGCTGCAGCTCGTCGAGGGTGCGGTCGAAGGCCGCGAGCGCGTCGTCGTGCGCGTGGAACGCGTTGTTGAGCTTGCTGGTGACGAAGAGCTCCGCGCGCGGGATGCCCGACGCCGCGACCGCCTCGCCGACGGCGCGCTCGTTGCGGTACATCTGCGCCGTGTCGACGTGCCGGTAGCCGGCCTCGAACGCGCGCAGGACGAGGTCGCGCGTGTCCTCGGCGGGGAGCTTGTACGTGCCGAAGCCGAGCTGCGGGATGCGCACGCCGTTGTTGAGGACGATGGCCGGGATCGAGTCGCTCACGGTCCCATCCTCGCCGACGCGACCACCGGACACCGGAAATGCCTCGTCGCTGCGGGACGTTCCTGAGGGTGGGGGCGGTCCCACGGCACGGCGGGGTCTGGACAGCGGGAGCACAATGGAGGGTCAGGAGGTGCATCGGATGGTCACCATCGACCAGGCGCGCGCCGCCAAGGCCGAGCTCCGCAAGGCGGTCGACGGCGTCGACGGGGTGTGCGGCGTGGGCCTCGCGCAGCGCGGCTCCGAGACGGACTGGGTGCTGCAGGTCAACGTCGAGACCGTGCGCGCCCGCAAGGACGTGCCCGCCGCCGTCGAGGGCGTGCCCGTACGGGTGCACGTCGTAGGACCGGTCCGCGCCCTGTAGGTCGCCCGGGGCGGGTCCGAGGCGTCGTCGGGGAGAATGGGGCGGTGAGCACCACCGCCCTGCCCCGTGTCCGCGCGTCCGAGCTCGTCGGCCGAGGCTGGTTGAACACCGGCGGCCGCACGATCACGCTCGCCGACCTGCGCGGCAAGATCGTCATCCTCGACTTCTGGACCTTCTGCTGCATCAACTGCCTGCACGTCCTGGACGAGCTGCGCGAGCTGGAGGAGCAGCACCGCGACGTCCTCGTCGTCGTCGGCGTGCACTCGCCGAAGTTCGAGCACGAGGCGGACCCCGCGGCGCTCGCGGCGGCGGTGGAGCGGTACGAGGTGCACCACCCGGTCCTCGACGACCCTGAGCTCGTGACGTGGGGCGCCTACACCGCCCGCGCCTGGCCGACGCTCGTCGTCGTCGATCCCGAGGGCTACGTCGTCGCCCAGATGGCGGGCGAGGGCCACGCCTCGGCGATCGCCGCGCTCGTGCGCGAGCTCGTCGCCGAGCACGAGGCCAAGGGAACCCTGCACCGCGGCGACGGGCCGTACGTGCCGCCCGAGCCGACGTCGGGCACGCTGCGCTTCCCGGCCAAGGCCGTGCCGCTGCCGAACGGCAACCTCCTCGTCGCCGACGCGGGGCACCACTCGCTCGCCGAGCTCGCGCCCGACGGCGAGACGCTCGTGCGACGCATCGGCTCGGGGGAGCGGGGGCTCGTCGACGGTGGCCCGGACGAGGCGCGGTTCAGCGAGCCGAACGGCCTGTGCCTGGTGCCCGAGGACCGGCGCGAGGACCTCGGCTACGACGTCCTCGTCGCCGACACGGTCAACCACGCGCTGCGCGGCGTCGCGCTCGCCACGGGCGAGGTCACGACCGTCGCGGGGACGGGCGAGCAGTTCATGGTCGGCGGCCCGGAGAACGTGTCGTCCGACGACGGCGCACCCGCCGGGCCGTTCGACCCCGCGGCCGCCTACCCGGCCCGGTCGGTGCGGCTCAGCTCGCCGTGGGACGTCGTGTGGTCGGAGACGCTCGGCGCGTTCGTCGTCGCCATGGCCGGGCACCACACGCTCTGGGCGTTCGACCCTGCCTCCCGCCGCGACGGCGGCACGGTCCGGCTCCTCGCCGGCACCATGAACGAGGGCCTCGAGGACGGGCCGGGCGCGGCCGCCTGGTTCGCCCAGCCGTCCGGCCTCGCGCCCGCCGCCGGACCCGGCGCGGACGGCTCCCTGTGGCTCGCCGACGCCGAGACCTCGGCCCTCCGGCTCGTGACGCCCGCGGGCGACGGGGTCGAGGTACGCACCGCCGTCGGGCAGGGGCTGTTCGACTTCGGCCACCGCGACGGCGCCGCCGACCAGGCGCTGCTGCAGCACCCGCTCGGCGTCGCCGCGCTCCCGGACGGGTCCGCCGTCGTCGCCGACACGTACAACGGGGCGCTGCGCCGCTACGACCCCGCCACGGGCGAGGTCACCACCGTGGCGACCGGTCTCGCCGAGCCGTCCGACGTCGTCGTCCAGGTCGCCGAGGGCGCGGTCCACCTGCTCGTGGTCGAGTCGGCCGCGCACCGCCTCACCCGCGTCGCGCTGCCCGCCGGCCTCGCGGGCGCGGTGCTCGACGGCGGGGCGCACCGCGTCGCGCGCCCGGCGACCGAGATCACCGCCGGCCGCCTGCGGCTCGACGTGCCGTTCGTCCCGGCGCCGGGCCAGAAGCTCGACGACCGGTGGGGCCCCTCCACGTCGCTGCGCGTCAGCGCGACCCCGCCGGAACTGCTGCTCGAGGGCGCCGGGGACGGCGTCGACCTCGCCCGCGACCTCGTCGTCAACCCGGAGGTCGCCGAGGGCGTGCTGCACGTGACGGCCAAGGCCGCGTCCTGCGACGTCCCGCCCGAGCCGGCACCGCGCGGCCCGGACGGCGAGCCGGAGGAGTTCTTCGGCGCGTGCCACCTCGCGCAGCAGGACTGGGGCGTCCCGGTGCGCGTGACGGGCGGCGGAGCGTCCCGGCTCGAGCTCCCGCTGCGGGGGCAGGGGTCGGGCACGGTCAGCGCATGAGTGCCGCATGAGTGCCGCATGAGTGCCGCGGCCGTCGAGCGGGGGACCGTGCTGGTGGCGGGACCGGTGGCGTGGAACGTGCTGGTCCGCCTCGACGAGCTCCCCGAGCCGCGCCCGCACACGGTGCTCGCCCGCGGGCACCACGAGACGGTCGGCGGCACCTCGGCGGGCAAGGCGCTCAACCTGGCCCGGCTGGGGCGCACGGTGACGCTGCGGACCGTGCTCGGGGACGACGAGCACGCACCCCGCGTGCGGGCGGCGCTCGAGGAGGAGGGTGTGCACCTCGTCGCCGAACCCGCGCCGGACGGTCGGACGGAGCGGCACCTGAACCTCATGGACGCGCACGGCGACCGGCTCTCCGTCTACCTGCAGGCCCCGTCCGAGGTGCCCGCCTCGGGACCGGGCTGGGACCGCACGATCGCCGCCCTCGAGGCCGCGGCGGCCGTCGTCGTCGACCTCGCGGTGCCCTCCGTGCCGGTCCTCGCGGCGGCGCGCGAGCGGGGGCGCGACGTCTGGGTCGACCTCCACGACTACGACGGCGCCGCGGAGTTCCACCGGCCGTGGGTCGACGCGGGGACCCACGTCTTCCTCAGCTCCGACCGGATGCCCTCCTGGCGCGCATTCATGGCCTCCCGGGTCGAGGCCGGGGCGCGCCTCGTCGTGTGCACGCACGGCTCCGACGGCGCCACCGCGCTCACGCCGGACGACGGGTTCGTGGACGTCGCGGCCGAGCGCGTGGACGACGTCGTCGACACGAACGGTGCAGGGGACGGGTTCTTCGCGGGCTTCCTCGACGCGCACCTGGCCGGTGCGCCGCTCGAGCGCGCGCTGCTGGCCGGCGCCGTGCACGCGGCGCGGGTGGTGCGCAGCCCGCACCTCGTCCCGGTCCGCTGAACCGGCGGTGCCGGCGGTTGTCGGCGGTTGCAAGTGCCGGTCCCGGGCCTGACGCTGGCTGGACCGCGAGCACAGGAGGCCGGAGATGAGCGAGTCCGACGACCGCACCCACGACGACGACCGGGACGCGCAGAAGGACGCGCAGAAAGACCCCCGGAGCGGCGCCTCGACGGACGCGTCCGAGCTCTCGGACGACGGGGTCGGCGGGACGATGACCGACGAGCCGAACACCATGGAGCCCGAGGAAGGCCTGCCGGAGGAGGACTGACGGCTCAGCGGCCGTCGACCCGCCGCGCTCCGGCGAGGAGCCCCGGCAGCTCGAGCAGCGAGTCCACCACCGCGACGCGCGCGGCCTCGGGTCGTTCCGCGTGCAGGTAGCCCCACGGCCCGCGGCGGACCAGGACCGGGAGCATCCCCGCCTCGGCGGCCGGCAGGACGTCGTTGTCGAGGCGGTCCCCGACGTAGGCGACGTCCGCGGCCGGGACCCCGGCCAGCTCCACGACGCGGGCGAAGAACGCGGGCTCGGGCTTCTCCACGCCCCACTCGTCCGACGTGCGGATCGCGTCGACGGGCAGGTCCATCGCCTCGAGCGCGGCCCGCGCCTGCGGCGGCTGGTTCCCGGCGACGACGACGGCGAGGCCCGCCTCGCGCAGCGCGGCCAGGGCCGGGCGGACGTCGGGGTAGAGGTCGTCGCCGTCGAAGTTCTCGCGCAGCCCGTCGGGGTCCTCCGCCGCCCAGCGCGCGACCTCGTCGTCGACGTCGAAGCCGGGGCGCACCATCTCGAACGCCCGCCGGTGCGGCAGGTCGAGCGCGGCGCAGCCGCCGAGCACGCCGAGGAACGTCAGCGCCGGGACGCCGAGCCGCTCGGCCCACCGCACCCAGATGCGCGTCTCGTCGATCAGGGTCTCGCCCACGTCGAACACCACCGCGCGCACCATGGTCGCGACTCTAACGGGCGGCGCCGGTACCGCGACCGCACCGCCGGGCGTCATCCCCGCACGGAGCGAGGGACGGGCAGCAGGCCGAGCTCGTGCGCCGAGGCGAGTGCCTCGCTGCGCCGCGAGGCGCCCAGCTTGCGGTAGAGGCTCCGGATCTGGGAGCGCACCGTCGTCGGTGCCACGCCCAGGGCCGCGGCGGCGCTCTCGGCGGTCTTGCCGACGCTCAGCTGCTGCAGCACGGCGAGCTCGCGGGGCGTGAGACGCACGAGCGGGGCCGGGCCGCGGACGCCGGGGAGGTCCGGGACCTGCAGGTCGGGGTCGACACCGGCCAGGTCGCACAACCGGCGCAGGTCCTCGCCGTGGGCGCCGACGAACGGGCGCAGGTGCGTCGGCCCCGACCGTCCGCGCAGGGCGGACTCGAACGCCGCGGCGGCGCGGTCGTCGTTGCCGAGGCGCAGGTGCGACAGCGCGAGGACGACGTCGAGGCCGACCCGGTCCGACACCGACGCGGGGCTCCGGTGCAGTCCCTCCGCGCACGTCCGGATCGCCTGGTGGTGGTGCCCCGACCGCAGCTGGGTCCACGCGACGTCGACGACCAGCGACCCGACGTCGGGGTGCTCGCGCGCCAGCCCGACGACCCGGCCGGCCGCCTTCGTCCGGACGAGCAGCGCCGCCTCGGCCTGCAGCAGCAGGGTGCTCGTCATGGTCCCGGGCGCGGCGGCGTGCGCGCCGTGCGCGAACCGCGCCTCCTCCAGGCGCACCAGCCCCGCGTGCGGGTCGCCCCAGACGGTGTCGTAGAGCGCCTGCGCGTAGGCGACGAACGGCCACAGCTCCACGTCGCGCGTCGCCGGCCCGGCCTCCCGCAGACAGGTCGCGGCGCTCGGCTCGTCGAGCTCCTCGATCGCGAGGAGCGCGCGTGCGAGCGTGGCGCCGAACGTCAGGAGGCGTGCCAGCGCGGGCGGCAGGGCGCCCAGCTCGTCGAGCTCGGCGAGCCGGCGACGGGCCAGCCCCAGGTGCCCCCGGTAGACCGACAGCAGAGCGAGGTTCGCCAGCGCTTCCGCGCCGGCGTAGTGCGAGTGGGGCGCGAGCCCGGCCTCCGACCGGGCGCGCGCGTAGAGCCGGACCGCCCGGTCCGGCGCGCCGGCCAGCACGGCGGTCAGGCCCCGCTGCGCCGAGAGCCAGCCCGGTCTCGCGGCGGGGTGCGAGCTCGCCCACGGCGGCAGGGCACGACCGACGTGGACCGCGAGGTGCTTGTCGGTCCAGGCGCCGATGCGCTCGGCGTCGCCGTAGCGACCCTGGAGCCGGGCGGCGACGAGCGCGAGCGTGCCCGCGGTGGCGAGGTCGCGCGGGTCGTCGAAGGTCGCGAGCCGGGCCGCGTACCGCCTCCCCTGGCGCACGTAGAGCTGGAGCAGCCGACGCGGCTGCGGGTCGTCGCCGTGCTCGGTGACGTGGTGGGCGAGAGCGGACAGGTGGAACAGCCGGGGCCGGCGGTCCAGCTCGGCGTGGTCGACAGGTCGGACCGCTGCGATGACGTCCGCCGCACAGCGCGTCGGGAGGTCGTACCAGAGGTGGTCGAACGCCTCCTCGATCCGGTCGACGTCGCGCGAGGCGAGCGCCGCGCGGATCTCCCGGTCGCTCCAGGCGGCGCCGTCGGCGCGTGGCGTTGTCACACACCGATAGTGCCAAACCGGTCCTCATCGGGGCGAAAAGGAGACGCCGACTGATGAAACGGTTGATGAAGTCCGTGTGCGGTCACGTCATCTCGCGCCCGACGCCGACGTCGAGCCCGCGCGAAACGGGCGGTTCGGGCGAAACGGGCAGGGGCGCGACGGTCAGTTGATGAAACACCTGATGAAGTTCGCTGCTCGTCGCATCATCTTTGCCCGAGGCCAGCATCAGATGAGGTGACTCGTGCGCGCGGCTCAAGCGTGCACAGGATTGAGGGGGCACCATGCATTCCTGGAGAAGCCGGGGCGCCTCGGGCGCCGTCACCGATCGCCGGAGAGCACCGGCGCCACGCCGAGCCGGGCGCGGGCCCGTGAGAGGTGGGTCGTGGGGCCGGCGCCTCGCGGCCGCCGCGCTCGCCGTGGTCACCGCGGGCACGGGACTCGCCGCCACGGCGGTACCGGCCGCGGCGGAGACCGTGCACGAGATCACCGGGGAGTGGGAGTCCAAGCCGGACACCGCCGGCCGCGGCGACGTCGTGACCGCCGTGTGGCGGGTCAACGTGAACGACGACGCGCCCGCGCCCGCGAACGACCCGGTCGAGAACGTCACCTTCACCGTGACGCTCGAGAACGGGGCGTTCCGCGCGATCCCGGACCTGTGCGCGACGGCGGACGTCGACCCCGTGTCGGCGATCTCCGAGGACGGCCGCACGCTGACCTGCAACATGGGCACGGTCGTGCAGGGCACCGCCGTCGTGGTGCAGACGCCCGTCGTCGTCGACGGGGACACGGGTCAGCAGGTCACCGCGACCGGTGAGATCGCCGGTCTGCAGGCGCCGCTCGACCCGATCGAGATCCTGAACGACTTCGGCATGGACATGCAGTTCGGCGGCAACACGGCGTACTACGTGTGGAACGAGGACTACACGAGCGTCAACGTCGACCTGCAGTGGGCGCTGCGGCTCGCCGCGCGCTCGGAGCAGGGTCCGGACGACGCGACGTACCGGCTGCGGGTCACCGACAGCAACGGCGCTCCCGTGACCGTGGGCACCGGTATCTACGGTGACGCCGGCTGCTCGCCCTTCAACGCGAACCGGGCGAGCGGGGTCCCCTGGTCGGAGCTGCCCGGCTACCCGGCCGACCAGCAGACCGACTTCGTCGAGGAGTGCACCCTCGCCCCGGTCCCCGGCCAGCCCGGCTGGTTCGACCTGACCCTGAGCGGCATCGACTACGACCTCTCCGACGTCCCCACGAGAGACTCGACCATCGCGGGCAACCCGCTCCCCACGGACTGGTCCTACATCGCCAGCGGCAGCCTGTGGTTCGACGTCGCGACCAACCAGGCCGGCTCGATCACGCTGCAGTCGAACGCGCCCGTGTACACGTCGACCACCGGGCTGACGTCGACCGACCTGACCGAGAACAACACCACGAACAAGACCTACGTGCTGCCCGGTCGCTGGGCCGCACCGTGGTACCGGGCCTTCACCGGCGCCGGCGGCACCAACTGGGACGACACCTATCGCGTCGCGGCGGGGACGACCGTCTCGCAGTACGTCAACAACCGCGGGAGCCGGCTGAACGTCCCGGACACCACGCTGGGCGGTCAGTGCCTCGTGTTCGACACCGACTACGTGACCTACACCCCTCGTCCCGACGGGGCGCTGCCCATGATCCGCGGGTTCGAGCGGACCGAGGGCGGCGGCGCGGGTCAGCTCGTGAACCCGCCGCCGATCGAGTACTACGTCGGCGACGCCGTCGGTGACCCGAACGACTTCGTGTGCGGCACCGACCCGGCGAGCTGGACGACGACGGAGCCGGAAGACCTGTCCACCGTGCAGGCGGTCCGGATCCTCTACCCGCACTCCGTGTTCGCCGCGGAGGGCTACAACGGCATCCAGCTCATGGCGTACACCACCATCAACCCCGACGTGCCGGTCGGGCAGGACATCTGGATGTTCGGTTCGGTGCTCGCCAACGGCGTGTGGGAGGGACCGGGCGAGCCGTGGGACTCCACGGTGACCGTCGCGACGCCGGACGCGCGCTACCCGTCGACCAACGGGCGCCGCGACATCCTGCGGACCATCTTCGCGACGCCGACGATCCAGAAGAGCGGCGACCGGCAGGTGGTGCGGCCGGGTGACCCGGCGACGTTCACGCTGACCTACTCGGCCAACGGCTCGGGTTCGATCCCGGAGACGGTGGACGACTACACCATCGTCGACACCCTGCCGGCCGGCATGACCTACGTCGAGGGGTCCGCGGACCCGGCGCCGGCCGTGACGACGAACGGCGAGGGTCAGCAGGTGCTGACCTGGACGCTGGACGGCGTCCCGACCAACACCCGGAACACGCTGACGTACCAGGCGGTGGCCGACGAGTCGGTCACCCCCGGGCAGACGCTGACGAACACGGCCACGTCGTCGCTGCGCGGTCAGACGTCGCTGCCCGCCACGGCACAGGTGACGGTCTCGACCAACGGCATCACCCAGCTCGGCAAGAGCACGGACCAGTGGTTCATCGCGAACCCGGACGGCTCCGGCGTCGGCGAGGGGTCGTGGACGGTGACGCTGCGGTCGCAGGACCCGCTGCCGCAGGCGTGGACCGACACGATCGACATCCTCCCGCACAACGGTGACGGCCGGGGGACGGACTACGAGGGCACCTACGACGTGACGTCCGTGGAGGTCCCCGAGGGTGCCACCGTGTACTACACGACGACCGACCCGGCGGAGCTGAGCGACGACCCGGAGCACGAGTCGAACGGCGCGCCCGGGACGATCGAGGGCAACGACGTCGGCTGGACGACCGAGCCGACGGCGAACCCGACGGCGATCCGTGTCATCGGCGGTGTGCTGCCCCCGGGCGCCACGATCGCCTTCAGGATCAACATCGCCACCGACGGCGCGGAGCCGGGCGACGTGTGGATGAACAGCGCGCAGTCGCGCGCGGAGCACACCGAGCTCGTGATGCGGACGTCGGAGCCGCTGACGATGGGTACGTCCTACTCGGCCTCGCTGAAGAAGTACGTCCAGGACGTGCACGGCGAGTGGCACGACGCCCAGGACGCGTCGGACTACCCGATGTTCCACCCGGGCGACACCATCCGGTACCGGATCGTCATCGAGAACACGGGCCAGGGGGCGCTGACGAACGTCCGAGTGACGGACGACCGGCAGCCTGAGCTCGGGTCCTTCGTCGTCGAGACGCTCGAGCCGGGGGCGACCGAGAGCCACGAGTTCGAGATCGTGGCCGACGAGTCGCTCGGCCAGGGCGTGGTCAACACGGCCAGCGCGACCGCCGACCAGCCGGCGGACTCCGTGGAGCCGCCGCTGATCCCGTCCGACCCGGCCGGGATCGAGCTCGAGGGCATCCCGACCCACACCAAGGAGCTGCTGTCGGCGGCCCCCGTCGGTGACGGGCAGTGGGAGGTCGTCTACGGCATCGACGTGGAGAACACGACGAACCTGCCGACGACGTACTCGCTGGCGGACACGCTGCACTTCACGGACGAGGTCACCGTCTCCTCGGCGACCGTGACGGCCTCGCCCGAGGGCGTGACCCTCGCGGAGCCGGCGTGGGACGGCCAGGAGGAGCTGGCGATCGCCTCGGCGGTGGCCCTGCTGCCGAACGAGGACGCCGAGTACGCCCCGCACCACTACGAGGTGACCGTGGTGGCCGACGTGCCGCTGCAGCTGCCCGGTGCGGGCTCTGGCGACGACTCCGACCCGACGGCCTGCCCGGCCGAGGGCAGCGAGCTCGACGCGGACACCGCGTTCAACAACGTGTCCGCGATGACCGACGGCCGGGGCGTCGTCGAGGAGGACCAGGCGTGCGCGCCGATCCCCTCGATCGACATCGCCAAGTCGGTGGTCGGCGAGCCGGTCGCGGACGGTGAGACCTGGACGGTCACCTACGACATCGTGGTGGCCAACGCCGGTCAGGCCGACGGGCAGTACGACCTCACCGACCGGCTGCGGTTCGGCAAGGCCATCCAGGTCCGCGAGGCCCAGGTGACCGGGACGCCCGAGGGCGTGACGGCGCTGGGCACGTGGACCGGCCGAGGGTCCGAGGGCGCGGCGGAGAACGTCGTCGTGACCGACGTGGCCCTGCCCGCGGGCGCCGAGCACACGTACCGGGTCGAGGTGGTCTCCACGCTCGGCAGCGGCACGGACGCCTCGACGTTCACGTGCCCCGAGCCCGGGTCGGGTGAGCCAGGCGGCTTCGCGAACACCGCGGGGGTGGGTCACAACGCCCTGACGGACTCCGCGGACGCGTGCGCGACGCCTGACGAGCCCGTCGTGGGATCCACCGGTCCGCTCCCGCGGACCGGTGCGACGGTCGGTGGGATCGTCGGGGCCGCAGCCGTGCTGCTGCTCCTCGGCCTCGCCGTCACGGCCGTCGCACGGCGCCGCCTCATGGCCTGACGGCCGGCTCGCACGAGCGGCGGTGAACGGGCCCTGCTCACGACCTGATCCGGGCAGGTCGTGGGCAGGGCCTTCGCCCGTCCGCGCCCGGGGCGACGACGACGCGCTACAGGTACCGTGGGCTCCGACCTGCCAGGAACGGCCCCTGAGGTGCCCCGCATGCCTGATGCGACCATCCCCGTGACTCTCTCGACCGCGTCCGTGTACCCGCGGCGCGCCGCCTTCGCCTTCGAGGCGGCGGCGGAGCTCGGGTACGACGGCGTCGAGGTCATGGTGTGGTCCGACGCCGCGACGCAGGACGTCCGCGTGCTCCAGCGGCTCGCGAGGGACCACGGCGTGCCGGTCCGCTCGATCCACGCGCCGACGCTGCTCGTCAGCCAGCGCGTCTGGGGGCGTTCGCCCGCCCCGAAGCTGCGGCGCAGCGTGGAGATGGCCGGCGAGCTCGGCGCGAGCACCGTCGTCGTGCACCCGCCGTTCCGCTGGCAGTACCGGTACGCGCGGCAGTTCCAGGACCTCGTGCGCGAGCTCAACGCCGACACCGGGATCACGGTCGCGGTGGAGAACATGTACCCGTGGCGGGCGCGCAACCGCAGCGAGCGCGAGCTCAAGGCGTACCTGCCCGGCTGGGACCCTGCCGACCACGACTACGAGGCGGTCACGCTCGACCTGTCGCACGCGGCCGTCGCCCAGCAGGACGGCCTCGAGCTCGTGCACGGTTTCGGCGACAGGCTGCGGCACGTGCACCTGGCGGACGGCACCGGGTCGGCGCGCGACGAGCACCTCGTGCCCGGGCGCGGTGCCATGGGGTGCGACAAGGTGCTCCAGGAGCTCGTCCGCCGCGGGTTCACCGGCGACGTCGTCGTCGAGATCTCGACACGCAAGGCCCGCACGGCGCACGAGCGGCACACCGACCTCGACGCCTCGCTGCACTTCGCCCGCGCGTACCTCTCGCCGGAGCCGGAGGCGTACACGCCGCCGCCCCCCGAGCACCGGCACCGGCCGGCCGACGCATGGCAGGCGGGCGGCTGAGGCCTCAGGACCCGTCGGCCTCGTCGTCGTGGGCCGGGCCGTCGGCGGGGATGTCGGCCGGGTCCGGCAGCCGGCTCAGGAACCGGTAGCCGACGAGCGCGACGACCAGGCCGGCCCCGCCGCCGACGAGCAGCGGCAGCGGCAGCCCCTGGCGGGCGAGCAGCCCGCCGGCCAGGGAGCCGAAGGGCATCACGCCCCACAGCAGCGTGCGCCACGTGCCGTGCACGCGGCCGAGCATCCGGTCCGGGACGAACGACTGCCGCAGCGACATGACGAGCACGTTCCACACCACCGTGCAGCCGAAGCTCACGAACATCGCGCCGGCGGCCACCAGCAGCGCCGGGAAGGCCCCGGCCACGACCCACGTGACGAGCCCCAGCGCGTTCGCCGCCGCCATGACCGGCCCGGTGCCGAACCGCTCGGCCAGCCGGCCCGCCACGACCGAACCGGCCAGCGCGCCGGCGGCCCCCACGAGCATGTAGGTGCCGTACCAGGCCTCGGGCACCCCGACGCCGTCGAGGAGGAAGAGCACGTAGGTGCTCGTGGCCACCGAGTGGCAGACCGCGATCGCGACGCTCAGCACCCACAGCGGCCACATGATCTCGTGGGCCCGCACGAACCGGTACCCGGCCAGCAGCTGCTGGAGCCACGGCTCGCGGGGGCGTGCGCCCGGCCCGGGCGCGCCCGACGTCGGTGCCGCCCTGCGGGCGTGGGCGCCCGCCGCCGCGATCGGCAGGAACAGCGCGAGGACCGCGCCGGCCGCGAAGGCCGAGGCCCCGATCGCGAGCGGCACGACGACGGCGATCGCGAGCAGCCACGAGGTCACGGGCGCGGAGAGGAACTGCTGGACGACGATCTCGCTGCCCTCGATGCGGCCGTTGGCCCGCGGCAGGTCCTTGCGCGCGACGATCGACGGCAGCACGGCGCGGATCGCGCCGTCGTACACGGTCTCGAGCGCGCCGTACGCGAGCACGACCGCGAGCAGCCACCAGATCGTCAGCGCCTCGGTCGCCGTCAGCGCGACGAGGCCCGCGCCGAGCACCGCCCGCAAGGCGTTGGCCACAGCGAGCGCCCGGCGGCGGTCGACCCGGTCGAGGAGGATGCCTGCGGGGATGGCGAAGAGCAGCCAGGGCAGCATGGTGGCGACGGCGACGCCCGACACGAGCAGCGGGTCGTCGGTCAGCCGGACGGCGAGCAGCGGCGCCGCGGTGCGCGCGATCCCGTCGGCCAGCGACGAGCTGAGGTTGGCCGTGAAGACGTTGCGGAACGCCGACCCGAGGGGCGGGCGGGACGACGGCGTGCGCACGTGGGGGAGCCTACGCCGCCGGTGTCGGCGGGAGCCGGGCTCAGGCGGCGGCGACGGGTGCGCCGACCGCGCGCAGGACGAACGCCTCGGCCGCGCGGATGGCTCGCTCGCGCGGACCAGGCTCGTCCGGGATCAGGCGGCCGGACAGGCACGCGTTGACGAGCTGCACGGTGGGCTCGATGTCCTGGTCGGGGAACTCGCCGGCCTCGATTCCCGCGCGCAGGATCCGCTTGAGGATCGCCTCGACGATCTCGGCGTGCTCGCGCAGCCGCGCCTGTGTGGGCCGGGACAGCACCGAGCGGAGGTCCGGGCCCGGCGCGAGGTGGAAGACCCGCGCGAGCTGCGCCTGCTGGCGGATGTAGGTGCGCAGCTGCTCGACGGGGTCCGTGACGTCGGCGAGGGCGCGCTCGAGCGTCTGGGCGTACTGCTCGGTCTCGTGCGTGATGAGGCCGAGGAGCAGCGCCTCCTTGTCGGGGAAGTGGTTGTACACGGCGGTACGGCCCACGCCGGCGGCGGCGGCGATGTCGGCGAGCGTGATCGTGTCGAAGCCCCGGTCCGACATCAGCGTCGACAGAGCCGCGAACAGCTTGTGCCGGGTCATCCGGCGGTGCTCGTGGAGGCTCTTGCCGATGATCTTGGGCATGCTGACATCATAGGGTCGGGCTGTCAGCACCCCGACGGCTACGCTCGCTCTGTGAGCGACTCCACTCCCCACGGCGCGGCCCCCGGCGGCGATGGTCCCCAGGCTTGGCCGGACGACATCGTCCCCGACACCAAGGACTGGACGTGGGTCCTCGAGCGCCCCTGCCCGGAGTGCGGGTTCGCCGCGGCGGACGTCGACGTCGCCGAGGTGGGGGACGCGGTGCGCGAGACGCTGCCGCGGTGGCGGGCCGCGCTCGCGCGGACCGACGCGACGGCTCGCCCTGCGCCGGGCGTCTGGTCGGTGCTCGAGTACGCCGCCCACGTCCGCGACGTGTTCCGCGTCTTCGACGACCGGCTCGCGCTCATGCTCGCCGAGGACGACCCGCAGTTCGAGAACTGGGACCAGGACGCCGCGGCGGTCGCGGACGGCTACGCGGACCAGGACCCGCGGGTCGTCGCGACCGAGCTGGCGGAGGCCGGCGAGGCCGTCGCCGCGCGGTTCGACGGCGTCACCCCGGACCAGCATGAGCGTCCGGGGCGGCGCAGCAACGGGTCGGTCTTCACGGTCCGCACCCTCGCCGGGTACTTCCTGCACGACGTGGTCCACCACCTGCACGACGTCCGGGCCTGAAGGCCGGACCTCGCCTCGAACGCCCCCGAGGTTGTCCACAAGGCGGTGTGCAAAGCGGTGTGACCTGGGTCTCATTCGCCGCCGAGGCTGTGGATCAGTCGGCTCGCAAGCGGGACGCACGATCGATGTCTCGAGCATCGGAGCGGGTGAAATCCGCGCGATCGTGCGGGTCGTCTGCGCCGGCACGAGCCGGTCACGACTGCCGCCGGGGCGCCGCCGTCCACAAATTTGTTCCACAGCCCTGTGGGTGACGTGGGGATTCCGCCGTCCCGCCTGTGGACGAACCTGTGGCCAAAACAAAGGTGCGCCCCGCCCCTTGCACAGGCTCGGGCGGGAGGTCTAGAAACATGCGTACCGGTCTCGAGGGGGTCGGGCCGACGGCGTCGCTGCAGCGGGCCGGAACGCCCGCTCGGAGAGACACGGTCGACCGGAGAACGACAGGCCGTCCCGTACCGCGGTGCGGGCTGCGGGTGACGACGCAGGTGCCTGTACGGGGCCGGAAGACCACCCGCGTCCGGTGCGTGCTCGTGGAGAACGGATCGGAGGGGCTGAGGACGGACGCCCCTCCGGGCCGACGGGCCGCGCCGGGGCCGTGACGTCGACCACGGCGCCTTCTGGTCCCCGGGATCGTCGACCAGAGGTACGCGGTCCATGCCGAGGCCCCCCGGACAGCTCCGGGGGGCCTCGGCCGTACTCCCGGCCGTGCGACTGGCCGTACGACTGGCCGTACGACCGGCCGCACCGGGCCCGGCGCCCTACGCTCGGACCATGAGCAACCTCGAGACCCGGCCGGCGGAGCAGCTCTGCGCCGCGGGGGAGCGGAACCCGGGCGTCGAGCTGCTCACGCCCCGCGACGTCCCGCTCGGCGGACCCCGGGCGATGCACGTGCGCCGCACGATCCCGCAGCGGCAGCGCTCGCTCGTCGGGGCGTGGTGCTTCTGCGACCACTACGGCCCGGACGACGTGTCGCGCTCGGAGGGCATGCAGGTGCCGCCGCACCCGCACACCGGGCTGCAGACGGTGAGCTGGCTGTTCGCCGGCGAGATCCTGCACCGCGACTCGGTCGGCTCGCTGCAGACGGTCCGCCCGGGGGAGCTCAACCTCATGACCGCCGGCGTGGGCATCTCGCACTCAGAGGAGTCGCCGCCGGGTGACCGGCCGCCCGTGCTGCACGGCGTGCAGCTGTGGACGGTGCTGCCGTCGTCGCACCGCGACGTCGAGCCGCACTTCGAGCACCACGGCGACCTCCCCGTCGCCCGCGTCGGCGGCGCGCGCGTCCAGGTGTTCATGGGCACGCTGGGAGCGGGCGGCGAGCGGCTCACCTCGCCCGCCCGCACCTACACCCCGCTGGTCGGCGCCCAGCTCGACGTCCCCGCCGGCGCGAGCGTCGAGCTCGAGGTCGACCCGGGCTTCGAGCACGCGCTGCTCGTCGACGCCGGGGAGGCGGCCCTCGGCGGGGAGCCCGTGCCGCGGGACAACCTCGGCTACGTCGCGCCCGGCCCCGACCGGCTCACGGTGGCCGCCGGCGCCGAGCCCGTGCGTGCCGTGCTCGTCGGCGGCGAGCCGTTCGACGAGGACATCATCATGTGGTGGAACTTCGTGGGCCGCACCAACGAGGACATCGAGCGGGCGCGCGAGGACTGGATGGCGCAGATGGTCGACGCCGACGACGGCGAGACGGCCTACGTGCCCGGGGCCGCCGGGCGGCGCTTCGGCGAGGTCCGCGGGTACGCGAGCGGCCCGCTGCGCGCCCCCGCCCTGCCCGACGTGCGCCTGCGGCCCCGCACCCGGCCCACGGGCCGCAACACCGGCGTCGCGCCCGAGCCGCCCGCGATGAGCTGACCGGGCGGCCGCCGCCGTCGGCCCGCCAGGTCGGCGGTTCGTCGTGGGGTCGGCGGTCCGGATCGCCGACCCGACGACGGATCACCGACCGGGCGCCCCGGACGCCCCGGCGACGCCCCGGGCACGACGAAGCCCCCGGCCGGCAGGCGGCTCGGGGGCTCTCGGTGGAGCGGGTGACGGGAATCGAACCCGCGCTGTCAGCTTGGGAAGCTGAAGTTCTACCATTGAACTACACCCGCGCTGCACGCCGATGACGGTGTGCGCGCCCCGATCATACCGAACGTCCCGGACAGGTCCGAACCAGACGCACGCACCGCCGTCGGGCTACCGTGTGCCCGTGCTGCTCTCCGACCGTGACATCCGCGCCGAGCTCGACGCCGGGCGCGTCGTCCTGGACCCGTACGAGCCCGCCATGATCCAGCCGTCGAGCATCGACGTCCGCCTGGACAAGCTGTTCCGGCTGTTCGACAACCACAAGTACCCGTTCATCGACCCGTCGCAGGAGCAGCCCGAGCTCACGCGCCTGGTCGAGGTCGACGCCGGCGAGCCGCTCGTGCTGCACCCCGGCGAGTTCGTGCTCGGTTCGACGTTCGAGGCGGTCACGCTGCCCGACGACGTCGCCGCGCGTCTCGAGGGGAAGTCCAGCCTGGGCCGGCTCGGGCTGCTCACCCACAGCACCGCGGGCTTCATCGACCCGGGCTTCTCGGGCCATGTCACCCTCGAGCTCAGCAACGTCGCCACGCTGCCCATCACGCTGTGGCCGGGCATGAAGATCGGTCAGCTGTGCTTCTTCCGGCTCTCGTCGCCCGCGGAGAACCCGTACGGCTCGAGCCTGTACGGGTCCCGCTACCAGGGCCAGCGCGGACCGACGGCGAGCCGGTCGTGGCAGTCGTTCCACCGCACGGACGTCTGAGCCGGCGCCGATGAGCACGTCCAGCCCGGACGACGGGCGTCGCTACGCTCGGTCCCGCCGCGCCGGCCCGGGCGCGGGCCACGCCGCCGGCGTGCGCACGACCCGTAAGGAGCTCCGCCAGATGGCCCAGTCCGCCACGACACCTCCTCCCGTGCCGCGCACGTCGGCGCAGGGCCACCAGGCCCGCCACCTGCTGGCGCTGCCGGCCGACGTGGTCGTCGACGAGGTCGAGGTCCTCGCGATGTCGCGCTTCGCGGGCACGCGCTGGGACGTCGTGCCGCGCGACCTCCCGGGTGCCGACCTGCCCGTGGGCCGCATGGCCGGCCCGGGCGAGACAGGTGTGCTGCGCCTGACCCGGCACAGCGTCCTCGCGGGCCCGTACGCGGCGCGCGGCGACGGCTTCGAGCTCGGCCTGCCCGGCGGCACCGCGACGGTGTTCGACGTCCTGTGCCCGCGCGAGCGCTGGGACGAGGCGCCGCCCGCCTTCGGCGGGGACCGTGACGGGCTGGCGCGTTCGTTCCCCGCGGGCCTGCCCAACCGGGAGGAGGAGCGCGTCGTCACGTGGCTGGTCGCGGCGGCCCGGCGGCTCGGCGGCTCGGTGCGGCTCGACGTCGCGGGCCTGTGGGACCCGGCCGAGGCCGGCCGCCGCGGCCCGGGCGCCGGCGTCGTGCTGACCCCGGACCCGGGGGTCGCCGTCGACATGACGGTCTACTCGGACGTGTGGCTCGACCCGCAGGCGGCCGAGCGCGTGCTGCAGGCCGTCCACCCCCGCATGCGGCTCGCGACCGAGGGCAAGGAGTACCTCGGCCCCCCGGAGGGCGTCGCCGACCGCCCGATGTACCCGGGCGAGCCCCTCGACCCCGAGCTGCGCCGCGCGATCCACGCGCGCGCCGACGACATCGACATCGCCGCCCTGCAGGCGCCCACGGTGCTCGACGGCTACGGGCTCGTGGCCGACCTCGGCCTCGACGGCTGGGTCAGCGTCGAGATCGCCGGCGAGGAGCACCTGCCGCTCCTGCTGCGCGACCTGCCGTGGACCGCGGGCGGCGTCGTGTCGTACCGGGTGCGCTGGGACCCGCCCGACCTCGTCGAGTCGCAGCAGGAGTTCCCGCAGCCCGCGCACGTCGTCGCGCGCAAGCGGGCCGCCGACCTGGTCGCGCGGGT